>NZ_CP076134.1:2216288-2519736 GCF_018736085.1 Bradyrhizobium sediminis
AACAACGACCCGCTGCATTTGCCCACTTTATCCCGTGCCGGTTAAAATTGCCCACAATTGCGGTTAATTTGCCCTTTTCAGCCATCACCAATTGCTGAAACCGGTCCCACAGCCAGGCCGGCGCCCTGCCATATCGATGGGGTTCACCCCGGAATCTGCCAGGAAGCCAAATAGCCAGGAAACAAAGCAGGGTATTCGTGGCCGGGGTTTGAACCTCCGCGCGAGGACGACTGACGTATGGGGAAGCCTGGAGGTGTCGCCATGATCCGCCCCGTCCTTCGCCATGCCTTTCTCGCAGCGGGAATCTTGCTGGGCTCGCACGCGGCGCTCGCTGAAAATCGCGTCGCGCTGGTCATCGGTCAGTCGAACTATCGTGCCGTGGTTCCGCTCCCCAATCCGGCCAACGATGCCAAGGCCATGTCACAGATGCTGACCGAGTCGGGTTTCGAGGTGCTGACTGCTGCCGACCTGTCGCAGAACGAGCTGCGGACCAAGGTCGGCGACTTCGCGGCAAAGGTCGCCGAGAAGGGCCCCGATACCGTGGCGCTGGTGTTTTATGCGGGCCACGGCCTGCAGATCGACGGCGAGAATTTCCTCGTGCCGGTCGATGTCGACCCGAAGCGGGAAACCGACATTCCGCTACAGGCGGTCCGTCTCAACGACGTTCTGAACACGCTTGCCTCGGTGCCGAGCAAGACCCGCATCCTGCTGCTCGACGCCTGCCGCAACAACCCGTTCCCCGACATCAACAAGACGGCAGGCCGCGGGCTCGCGATCGTCGATGCCAAGACCGGCGCTCCCGGCACCTTCATGTCGTTCTCGACCTCGCCCGGAGCAGAAGCCGAGGACGGCAGCGGCGCCAACAGCCCCTATACGTCGGCATTGCTGGCCGCTGCGAAGGAGCCGGGACTTTCGATCGAAGATACCTTCAAGCGCGTGCGTGTTGCGGTCAACAAGGCGACCGCGGGCCGCCAGACGCCCTGGGACAGTTCCTCGCTGACCGACGACTTCAGGTTCGTCGGTCCCGCCGTTGCCGGCCCAAAGCTCGCTTCCGTCAAGAAGACGGTCGACGAGTGGAAGCGCGACTTGAAAGGCAAGCCGGCCGAGGCCGCCAATGAATTGATCGTCGCCGACGGCACCGACGAGGCCTATGAAGCCTTCGCCGTCCTCTACGCGCAAACGCCGCTGGGTTTGCAGGCGCGCGACTGGCTCGATCGTCACCGCCGCATGGTGGCATGGAACAACGCGGTGATCATCAATACGGCGGCCGGCTATCGCGCCTTCATTGCGCAGTATCCCGACAGCGATCTCGCCCCGACGGCGCGCAAGCTTGAAGAGCGGCTGCGCAATCGTCCGAACTTCGTGGCGACCGTCGCCACCGCCGGCGGCGCGCCGAACGCGTCCGGCGCGGCCGCGTCAGGCCCGGCAGCCGGCCAGCCGACCAACGCTTCGCTCGGCCCGACCTGTCCCTGCACCACGCCGACCCTGCCGCTGAAGAAGGTCGATACGCCGCCGAAGAAGCGCACCGAGCCCGATCCGCCCAAGCGCGTCGACCGTGCGCCGCCGAAACGTTATGTCGTGCCGGAAGACGATGTCGTGGTCTATCGTCGCCCGCCGCCGCGTGACTATTACGAGCCGCGCGGACCGTCGATCGGCATTGGAATAGGCATTGGCGGGTTTGGAGGAAGCGGTGGCTACGGAGGCGGTGATCGTGGCGGCGGTCACCAGGGCACATCGAGGAGCGGATACTGAAGGCAACCCTTGCAGCGGCTTCGCCAGCGTCATGGCCCCCTGAGCGATGATCGTGCTGCAGGGGAGAGCCATGCAGAAAGTTCTCGCGCTGTTCGTGCTCGCCGTCTTTGCTGCAGCGCCCGCGCTGGCCTGGGAGCATTATGCGGTTTTCGCCGCTCACCCAGATCGCACCGGCCAATGTCGGCGATCTCGTGCGCGCCTGGGATTTTCGCGCCGGCGATCTCGACAGCTGCGCGCCGGCGGTGATGGCGCGGATGATGGTCGCGGTCGACCTGAAGGCGGGGAAGATTCTCTGGCAGTCGTCGGTCGGCACCGTGGAGGACCGCGCGCCGTTCGGGGGCGCATTCAGCTTCGGCACGCCGTTGGTCAACGGAGTGGCGATCACGGCAGGCGGCCTCGTCTTCACCGGCGCAATGGACACATATTTGCGTGCCTTCGACGCGGAGTCGGGCGAGGAACTCTGGCAGGGCAGGCTGCCGGTCCCCGGCGTCGCCAATCCCATGACCTATCTCTGGAAGGGCGAGCAATATGTCGCGATCGGTGCCGGCGGCCATTCCGAATCCGGCACGACGATCGGCGACAGCTTGGTGGCGTTTTGGCTGGCGCGGCCGGGCGAAGCGCCCTCGCTATGGTCGCGCACCATCGACCGGCCCGGCGGACGGTTCCTGAGTAAGGCGATTGTGCTCGCGCTCGTGATTATGCTGGCGGCAAGCGTGTTCTGGCGCTGGCGCCGTCACTCAAGGCAGGGCCGGACCGGGCTGTCCGGCACTCCCCGATAGTTGGAAGCGGCTTACGCCTGCAAATCCGCCCACCACATGACCCCTGCGAACACCGCAAACATGGCGACGACACTGACGGTAACCAGGATCGAATCGAGGGGCATTGCTGAATCCTTCAAAAAAGAAGGCTCAAAGTGGCAAAGGGCCGCGGGTGGCTTCATTGATCTGGATCAATGACAGCCATTTCGGCGCCTGCCCTTGGCCGAAGCAAGCCGCGGCAGATCGCGGCCCCGATACCTGCGGCTATCGATGCTTCTTCGGGCGGATCGAATGGGTGGTTACTTCCCGCGCGGCGGCCTGTTGCAGTTCGCGCCGAAATTCATCGCGCTTCTCGTGGATGGAGGCAATGACGGGTCCTGTCGCCTGTCCCAATCCGATTAGCGCCGCTTCCGACAACTGCAGGCTGGCCTCGATGGTTTCGGGCACGGCGTCGGTCACCCCGATCGCGTAGAGGTGGCGGGCGTGGGAAGCGTCGCGGGCGCGTGAGACGATAACGACGTCCGTTCGGAGCGAACGCACCTGTCTCACGATCTCGTCGATTTCGGCCTTCGCGGCGACCGTTACGATGACGGCCTTGGCGTCCATGGCCCCGCAGCTCTTGAGGAATTCCGGATCTGTTGCATTGCCATAGTAGACCTCGCTGCCGCTTCGCCGCTGTGCCGGCACTACGGCGGCATCGTTGTCGACGGCGATATAGGGACAGCCGTGCCGATCCAGTAACGAGCAGACGACTTGTCCAACCCGGCCATGCCCTATGACGATTGCGTGTCCAGTGCTTCCATTTGGCGCGATGGTCAGTTCCGGGTCGAGCGCCTTGGGCTCCCGGAACCTCGGCGTCAATCGCCGCGCGACCAGCGACAGCGCTGGAATGAGCGCCATGGTGATTGACGTCACCGTCAAGGTGAAGCTCGACACATTGGAGCCGATGAGCCCGAGCGTGGTTGCCAGGCCGATGCCGACGAATGCGAATTCGCCGCCGGGCCCAAGGAGAAGACCGGTTTCGATCGCTGCAGACCAGGGCAGGCGAAAGATCCGGGCGAGCCCGATGAGCAGGATGGACTTGATGACGATGAGGCCGACGACGCATGCAACGAGCAGCAATGGCTCGCGAGCAAGCTCGCGAACGTCGATACTCATGCCGACGGTAAAGAAGAACACGCCAAGCAGCAGCCCCTTGAAGGGGCCGACAGTCGTTTCGATCGCCTTGCGGAATTCGGTCTCGGCGAGCAGCAGCCCCGCGATGAACGCTCCCAGCGCCATCGAAAGTCCGGCCATGGCCGCGGCGACCCCCGTGCCGATAATCACAAACAACGTTGCCGCCACGAACAACTCGATGGTTCCGGCGGAAGCAACCAACCGAAACAGCGGTCGCAAGAGCAGGCGGCCGACAGCAACGATCGCTGCAACCGCGAGTGTCGCATTCAGGAGCGCAAGCCCGAGACTGGTCATGACCGAGCCGCTCGCACCGCCACCCAGAATGGAGACAAACAGCAGGATCGGAATCACCGCCAGGTCTTGCGCCAGCAGAACGGCGAAACCGGTTCGGCCGGCCGTCGTGGCGAGGCGGCCCTGGTTGGAGAGGACCTCGATGACGATCGCGGTCGAGGATAAAGCAAGGCACGCGCCGATGATGACCGATACGGTGGGAGAGTTGCCGGCTAGGCTGGCGATGCCGCCGATCACTGCAGCAGTGACGATGATCTGCAGGCTTCCGAGTCCGAACACCAGGCGGCGCATGGTTTTCAGGCGCTCGTAGGACAGTTCCATGCCGACAATAAACAGCAGGAAGACGACGCCGAGTTCGGCGATGCCTGCAACGTTGCTGGCATCGACGACTGTAACCCAGTACAAGAACGGAAACGTCTTGATGAGCGAGCCCAATCCGAGCGGGCCAAGGACCGCGCCTGCCGCAAGGTAGCCGAGGACGGGGCTCAGTCCGAAGCGGCGCACCAATGGGATGACAATGCCAGCCGTTCCAAGCACGACCAGCGCATCGCTGTAGACATCGATATTGATCGGCGCCGTCACTGATTTCCCTAGCTTGGCCTGCAATTCCGCACTGGACTACATGGCGTGTGCATAGGCAAGGTTATCCCGGACGCAAAGGTCCGTGCCTCAACCCGATGCGGCGGGAAAGAACCTGCCGCCAGCCGGGGCGGCGAGACCCCAAGAGATCGGTCGCAGTGGGAGGGAAGGCGGACGCAGCGCCGACATCGAAATCCGGCGGTGATGCCGCGCGCCCTGCGACTAGTCGAAGGCGAGGCCGATCCGCCTGTCGTGGCTCCAGACCGCGTGGCAGCGGCGGATGAACTGGTCTTTTTCGATCACCAGCATGAACGATGACGGCAGGCTGACGCAGCTGGCGAGGTCGACCGCGGCGCCGTTCGGCGACAGATTGCGCACGGTGCAGGTGATGATGCCGCTGCCATCGAATGCGATGGCGCCGCCCTTCAGCACCCGGAATCGCTGCGCCGCTCTCCTCTCTGTGATGTGCTCGCTCATCGCCGCAAATCCGAAAATCCCGCCTGGCAATTCTGTCCAAATTAGCGCACCGGAATTACGGACGATTGAATCGAATACCCGTAAAATTTGATCCCGGATTAGGGTTTCGTTTACGCTGGCGCGGCACAGCAGAATCTGTCCATGCTGCAACTTCACGCTGCAACGGAGATCACGATCATGAAAACGACGGGTGCGCTGCTGTTTGCCGCCGGCCTCCTGCTTTCGGCGCCGGCCCATGCCGTCGTGCTCGACCTGTCGACCATGACCTGCAAGCAGTTCGTCGAAGGCAGCCAGGACGAAATCAAGATGGTGCTGACCTGGATGGACGGCTGGTACAAGGGCGATTCCGACGAGGCGATCATCGATACCGACGTGTTCGTCGAGAACGCCAAGAAGTTCGGCACTTTCTGCGGCAAGAATCCGACCGTCAGCATCGTCACCGCCGCCGAAAGGATTCTCGGCAAGTGATCCGCTAACCGGCAGCAGGCTTTCGCACGAAAGCACTATGTCAGCATCGCGAAAGCGCTCGATACCATCGCCACCGGCTTGTTGTCGTGGGCGCTGGACAGGGTGACATGGCCAAAGCTCATGGTGCGGCCCATGCGGACCACCCGCGCGTCCGCCAGCACGTCGGACGCGGTCGCGGCCCGCATGAAATGCGTGGTTTGGTCGACCGTCGTCATCGGCCGGTAGCCGCGGTTGGCCGCGAGGTTGGCAATCACCATCGCGGTGTCGGCGAACGCCATCAGCGCCTGGCCGCAGACAATACCGCCGTTCCGGCACAGCCGCTCGGAGAAGGGCATGCGCAGGATCGCACCCGGCTGCCAGCCGGCGGCGGCAGTCTGCGGCGGCTCATAATCGATGCCCTCGATCGAGAGGTTGAGATCCTGCACCCACGGCGCAAACACATCGCCGAGCACGCGCCTGGCTTCCTCGATATCGAATTTCCTCGGGTGCTGCTGGTGCTGTATCAACGTCGGTTCCCCCGTTTCATTGGTTTCCTCGCATTCTTAAGTGCGTCCGGCCCAAATGAACACTCTCCCTGCGCGGCTTGAAAATGCCTGACTTCCAGCCGTAGGATGGCAGGGTAGAGAGCAGGGTAACCATGCTCAGGCGATTGGCACTGATTTTTGGCGTGGCCGCCCTGGGTCTCGCGCTCGATGGCTGCACAACATGCGGCCCGATCTGGGACGATTGGACGCAATCGCCGAAATCCTGCAAGTCGGACCGGTTTTAGGCCTTGGAGCTGACGTGCTTGGCGTCATGGTTGGCGCGATGATATATAGCCTTCGAAAATGCAAGGGAGCTTCCCCGATGAGAATTCTTGGCGCGGCCGCCGTCATCGCGTTGCTGGCAGGGACGGCTTACGCGCAGACCCCCAACATCAACCTGATCCCGGAGCTGCAATCCAAATCCCCGGAGGAAAAGGAAGCCGAGGCGGAACGCGACAAGAAATACAAGGATTCGCTGAAGAAGATTCCGGACGCCAAGGTCTCCAACGATCCCTGGGGCACCGTGCGTAGCGCCGATGCGCCCAAGACATCCACATCCAAGACGTCGGCTCCCGCGAAGCCGCGCACCAAGACAGGCAGTACCGCCAACTGAGGCGGCGCGCCTCGATCAAGCCAGCGCGGCCGACTGATCGAGCAGCGTCTCGTAGCACTCGCAGGACAACCGCAGCAGTGCGGCCCGGTCCAGGATCCTGATCACGCCCCGCGAATAGCGGATCGCGCCTGCGGCCTGCACCTTGCTCGCAACTTCAGTCACCGAGGTGCGCCGCACTCCCAACATTTCCGCGAGAAATTCCTGCGTCAGCGCGACGGTGTCGCTGCCCGCGTGGTCGGCGCTCTGCAGCAGCCAGCGGCAGAACCGGGCCTCGATCGAGTGCAGCGCGTTGCAGGCAGCCGTCACCCGCGCTTGCGACAGCAGCACCTCATTGTAGCGGATGCAGAGATTGCGGATGGGTTCGCTGGTAGCGGCGACGGTCCGGAAATGGGTGGCGGCGATCCTGCTGCAGGCCATCGGCATCTGCACCACGACGCGAACCAGCGACTTGTACAGGCCGAGCCCGGCCATCGCGCCGACCACGCCTTCGCGGCCGACGGTTGCGGTCTCGATCGCCTTGCCGTCGCGCAGCACGGTGAGCAGCGACAGCATGCCGTTATGGGGAAAGTAGATCTGGTCGACCTCATCGCCGGCTTCGCCCAGCACGAGCGCCTGCGGCAGAGACACCGACGACAGGTGCGGAAGCAGCCGATCGAAATCATGGCGCGGCAGCGCGGCGAGCAGTTTGTTGTCAGAGGGAAGGCCGATGTCGACGGGCGTTGCCACTGCGATGTCCTGCCCGGTCGGTTGGCCGAGTTACCGCAGGGTTGAGAAGAGCGCTCCGAGAGGGCGATCCGCGGCTCGCCGGCGACTGGGGGATCATTGCCGGTCCTCAATTGTAGCAATCCTAGGTCGAACAGGCGACTCAATTCCCGGCAGTCGGGTAGGGGGACTCGGATTGGTTCCTCGCCCACCCTATATTGTGCCGGTCGTCATCTGTTTGGAGTTGCGACATGGCCTCTCGCCCGCGCGACCTCGCCGACCGGATGGCCGCCCGGCGCAAGCCGGACGACGGCTTTCTGCGCGAGACCTTCACCTTGCCCCGCGGGGCGGCGCGGACGAAAGCGAGGGACTTCCTCACCCGCTATCCCAAGGCCGCCTATATGAGCGGGGTCGAAAGCTGGCGCGAACTGCCTGATGGGGATATCGAATTCACCATGCGGCGGCTGCGCAGCGCCGACTGACGGTTCCGGATGTGGGACCGGTGTCGCGCCCCCAACTATCTATGAATATTGAGATTCTTCCCGCAGAGGACGTTCCGGCGTCTTCGCATGGCCTCTGCCGGAGGGGGAACGATGGCTGGACACCTCGACCTAGGCGCGGTCGGAAACCACGTGATCGCAAGCGTAGCAGCGGAAAACCTTGATGGCGGCGTGGGTCGACAGCGCGGGGAGTTCGCCCAGCCGTTTCATTTCAGCGCCGCATCTTTCGCAACGGCGCGCGGGGCTGTTCTGATCCGCGGGGTTGGGCGGAACGTTCCCGTCGCCAGACGCCATGACGGCTGCCCCTCACGCTTTTTTCCGAATCGGTGACAGTCAGACTGCCACATCTGCGTGTATAGGATTGTATCAGCTCAACTAAAGCTTGTGGATGGGGCGGCGCTGGCCGGGGGTTATTCTTCGTCTGCCCCCAGCAGCCTGCCGCTCGTTCGGTTGATGAAATGGAGGCGGCTGCAGGCCTGGCAGACTACGGTTTCGTAACTGGAGGTTGAATCGTCCGCCCCGGGGTCGTCAGCCAGCCAGTGCTGCACATTCATACCGGTTCGTGGACACTTGAAAATAATGTTACCCATAAGTAGGCCACTCTGGCCTCAAGAAAAATTTTCCGAATTGATCCGCGTCAATGATTTCGGACGGAGGATGTGCCGGCGAGCCCCGCCGCCACGCGAATCGGGGGCCAGTTCTGCGGTAAGAGCTCAATTCGGCGCGCAGGATCTATCGAAAAGGCGGAGCCCGAACGATCTGCTCGCCGGGCTCCTGGCAGATGCCGGAACGGCGCCCTCGCGGGGCCACTCGGTAGGTGCTGGTGCATGAATGATCCAGGTTGCAACAGCGCGCATTGATCCAGGGCAAAGGCACGAGGCCTTATTCAGCGGCTTTGCCGCAACATGGATGGGAAAGGAAGAATCGAGTCTCGCCCGCCGGGCCGGGCTTAGTCGAACGCGACACCGATCCGTTTTTCCTTGCGCCAGATGACGTGGCAGTGGTGCGGCGAGCCATCGGTGAACAGCGTGAAATGCGCGGGGATGCCGACCGGACTGGTCACGTCGAGAGCCGCGCCCGCAGCCGATAGATTGCGGACCATGCAATCGATCCCACCGCCGTGGAACTCGATCGTTCCGGCCTTCAAGACGCGGTGCCGTGGGGAAGTCCGCTTCTCGTCCATGGAATCCACATACACCCTAATCCTAAGAATTCGATAAGCGTCCGGTGGGCGGAATACCCCGTGGGACCGTGAGGTGGCTGCCAACCGAGGCGGCGGGCTAATAGGGCTCCGATGCGACGTTGTTGCATAAGTGGCAGCGGAAAATCCGGACCGCAGGCCTTGCCCTGACCTGCGGCAGTTTGCCGAGGGCATTCATGTCGCCTCCGCAATCCTCGCACTTGCGGGGTGGAGGCTCCTGCTGTGGCTCGCCGGTTCTGGTCATTTGCCGAAACGGTCTAGTCGAGGACGATTGCCACCGCTACTCAAGTCACGACAAAACAGCCGTCTCCGTAGTCCTACGGGGCGTTGTCGGTGTTCTGATGACGAGACTGCGATGACGGGTATCCGAGCTTCAGGGCGAAGAATGACGGATGAATGAGGCCGCCAACTGAGGCGGCCTTACCCGTAATTTTACGGTTTCCGTTAACGGAACGTCTATTCGCGATCCGTTCTCCAAAATCAAAATAGGCCAGTGCTCATTTCAATTTAGGCCACTAGGGCCTGGAAACAGGCCAGTACCCCGCGAGGAAAAAGAACATATTGCGAACTTGGAACAAATGGGGTACGTTTTTGCTATCGCTCGTTTCAAGCTCAGCCGCCCGTTTGTCCCTCTAGCGAATCCCCGTCATAAGGAGCACCACCAATGGCCGCGCCCACCACCGCCCTGCGTATCGTCGAAGGATCCTCAATGGACAAAACCAAGGCCCTGTCCGCCGCGCTCTCCCAGATCGAGCGCCAGTTCGGCAAGGGCTCGGTGATGAAGCTGGGCAAGAACGACCGCTCGATGGACGTCGAGACCATTTCTTCGGGTTCGCTCGGCCTCGATATCGCGCTCGGCGTCGGCGGCCTGCCGAAGGGACGGGTGGTCGAAATCTACGGGCCGGAGTCCTCCGGCAAGACCACGCTGGCGCTGCACACGGTGGCCGAAGGCCAGAAGAAGGGCGGCATCTGCGCCTTCATCGACGCCGAACACGCGCTCGATCCGGTCTATGCCCGCAAGCTCGGGGTCAACATCGACGAACTCCTGATCTCGCAGCCCGACACCGGCGAGCAGGCGCTGGAAATCTGCGACACTCTGGTGCGCTCCGGCGCGGTCGACGTGCTGGTGGTCGATTCGGTGGCGGCGCTGGTGCCGCGCGCCGAGCTCGAGGGCGAGATGGGCGACGCGCTGCCCGGCCTGCAGGCCCGTTTGATGAGCCAGGCGCTGCGCAAGCTCACCGCCTCGATCAACAAGTCCAACACCATGGTGATCTTCATCAACCAGATCCGGATGAAGATCGGCGTGATGTACGGCTCGCCGGAAACCACCACCGGCGGCAACGCGCTGAAATTCTACGCCTCGGTCCGCCTCGACATCCGCCGCATCGGCGCCATCAAGGAGCGCGACGAGGTGGTCGGCAACCAGACCCGCGTCAAGGTGGTGAAGAACAAGCTGGCGCCGCCGTTCAAGCAGGTCGAATTCGATATTATGTACGGCGAGGGCGTCTCCAAGATGGGCGAAATCCTCGACCTCGGCGTCAAGGCCGGCATCGTCGAGAAGTCCGGCGCCTGGTTCTCCTATGACAGTCAGCGATTGGGCCAGGGCCGCGAGAATTCGAAGGCGTTCCTCAAGGCCAATCCCGACATGACCGCGAAGATCGAGGCGGCGATCCGCCAGAACTCCGGCCTGATCGCCGAGCAGATTCTGGCCGGCAGTCCCGAGCGCGACGCCGACGGTGACGAGCCGGCGGAGGATTGAGCATGATCCGGAAAAGTGGGAACCGGTTTTCCGACTAGATCATGCTCAGACAAAGAAACGAGGTCATGATTCCGATTCATTCGGATCATGACCGAGAGAATTTGTCGGGCCTTGGTCGCCTGACTTAAGGTTCGACATGAACGGGCGCTGAGGACGTTGAGTTGCCGACGTCCCCAGTGCCTGTTTTGATTTTGGACGAGTCGCGAAGGCGGCGTTTTGTGCGCGCGACCGATTCGGAATTGCGAGAGTTTGAAAGCGCTTGGAGTCGTGAGCGGAGATTTCTGATCCGCTCACCTGGCGTGGCACTTGAAGCACTGGAACTGTCATTCCCTAGACCGGGATGAGATTTGGTTGGGCCGTGACGACGGAACGTTTTTCTTCTCGTGCCCCGGACGCAGCACAGCACGAGTGCAGCGAGCCGGGGCCCACTTTACTTTGCATGGGGTCGTTTTCGCGTTTTTTTGTCCGGGTGCTGCGGTGCACCGCCGAAGCAGCGCTATGCTGGGTCCGGGACATCGTTAGTGCCCCGCGCTTACGGGACGAAGCGATCCAACTTCGACCCATCATTCCCTAGCGCGAGCGAACCCGAAAATCCCGGGACCATCAGATGCAGTCCACACGTCTGAGGCCCGTGCGCCGCACCATCCCTGAATGCTCTTAACAACCCGTCACTCCGCCGCCTCTGCGTAATCCGCCACCGGCGGGCAGGAGCAGACGAGGTTGCGGTCGCCATAGACGTTGTCGACCCGGCCGACTGGCGACCAGTATTTGTCGGAGCGCGAGGTGCCGGCCGGGAAGCAACCCTCGGCGCGGCTGTAGGCCCGCTGCCACAGATCGTCGGCGATGTCGTGCACGGTGTGCGGGGCGTGGCGCAGTGGCGAGGCCTCGACCTTCCAGCGGCCGGACTCGATCTCGGCGATCTCCTGCCGGATCGCGATCATGGCGTCGCAGAAGCGGTCGATCTCGGCTTTCGATTCGGATTCGGTCGGCTCGATCATCAGCGTGCCCGGCACCGGGAAACTCATAGTCGGCGCATGGAAGCCGTAGTCGATCAGCCGCTTGGCGATGTCGTCGACGGTGACGCCGCTGGAAGTCTTCAGCGGGCGGGGGTCGACGATGCATTCATGGGCGACCCGGCCTTTGGCGTTGCGGTACAGCACCGGGAAGTGCGGATCGAGCCGGTTCGCGATGTAATTGGCATTGAGGATCGCCATTTCGGTGGCGCGGGTCAGGCCTTCGCCGCCCATCAACAGGATGTAGATGTAGGAGATGGTCAGGATCGACGCCGAGCCGAACGCCGCCGCCGACACCGGCCCGACCGCCGAGGGCGCCGCGCTATCCGGATCACCCGGCAGGAACGGGGCGAGATGCGCCCGGACCCCGATCGGACCCATGCCGGGACCGCCGCCGCCATGGGGGATGCAGAAGGTCTTGTGCAAATTGAGATGGCTGACGTCGGCGCCGTAGTCGCCGGGCCGCGACAGCCCGACCTGGGCATTGAGGTTGGCGCCGTCGAGATAGACCTGCCCGCCGTGGCCATGCACGATGTCGCAGATCTCGCTTATATGCTCCTCGAACACCCCGTGGGTAGAGGGGTAGGTGATCATGATTGCGGCGAGGTCTTGTGAATGCTTTTCCGCCTTGGCGCGCAAATCGGCCACATCGACATCGCCCCTGCTGTCGCAGGCGACCACCACGACCTCCATGCCCGCCATATGGGCGGAGGCCGGGTTGGTGCCGTGCGCCGAGGAGGGGATCAGGCAGACCTTGCGGTGCGGCTCGCCGCGGGCGGCGTGGTAGCCGCGGATCGCCAATAGCCCGGCATATTCGCCCTGCGCGCCGGAATTCGGCTGCAGCGAAACCGCGTCATAGCCGGTGATCTCGCACAGCCATCGTTCCAGCCGGTGGAACAGCGCGTGATAGCCTTCGGCCTGGCCGCGCGGCGCGAACGGGTGCAGCGCGGCGAATTCGGGCCAGGTCAGCGGGATCATCTCGGTCGTGGCATTGAGCTTCATGGTGCAGGAGCCGAGCGGGATCATGGCGCGGTCGAGCGCGAGATCGCGATCGCTGAGCTTGCGCATGTAGCGCAACAGTTCGGTCTCGGACCGATGGGCATGAAACACCGGATGGGTGAGGAAGGCGGTCGCCCGCTTCAGCTCCGCTGGCAGCGCCTCGCGGGCGCCGGCCTCGACTTCCGCGTAAGCCAGCTTGCCGCCGAACGCCCGCCATACCGCTTCGACGTCTTTCGGGCTCGTGGTCTCGTCCAGCGCGATCCCGAGCGTGCCCTCGCCGAGCCGCAGGTTGATCCTTTCCGCCAGCGCGCGGGCGGCGATTTCCCCGGTTCTGGCGCCGGCGTCGACCGTCAGGGTGTCGAAGAAGGCCGCCGATTGCGGCGCAAAGCCGAGCTGGCGCAGTCCCGCCGCCAATATGCAGGCGCGGCGATGCACGGTCCGCGCGATGTGGCTCAGCCCCTCCGGGCCATGATAGACCGCATACATCGAGGCGATGACCGCCAACAGCACCTGTGCAGTGCAGATGTTGGAGGTCGCCTTTTCGCGGCGGATGTGCTGCTCGCGGGTCTGCAGCGCCAGCCGATAGGCGGGCTGCCCCCGCGAATCGATCGACAACCCGACGATGCGGCCGGGCAGCGAGCGTTTCAGCGCGTCGCGCACCGCCATATAGGCCGCGTGCGGTCCGCCATACCCCATCGGCACCCCGAAGCGCTGCGCCGATCCGATCGCGATATCGGCGCCGAGTTCGCCCGGCGACGCCAGCAGCGTCAGCGCCAGCAGGTCAGCGGAGACCACGGCCAGCGCGCCCCTGGCACGCAGCCCCGCGATCGCCGGACGCAGGTCGCGCACCGCGCCGGAAGTGCCGGGATACTGCAGCAATCCGCCGAACACCTCGGCCTTGTCGAGATCACAGGCGGGATCGCCGACGATCAGTTGCCAGCCCAGCGGCTCGGCGCGGGTGCGCAGCACGGCAAGGGTCTGCGGGTGGACCTCGTGGTCGACGAAGAAGGCTTTGGTCTTGCCTTGCGCGGCGCGCTCGGCCAGCGCCATCGCTTCCGCAGCGGCAGTGGCTTCATCCAGCAGCGAGGCATTGGCGACGTCGAGCCCGGTGAGGTCGCAGATCATGGTCTGGAAGTTGAACAGCGCCTCCAGCCGGCCCTGGCTGATTTCGGGCTGATACGGCGTGTAGGCCGTGTACCAGGCCGGGTTCTCCAGGATGTTGCGCTGGATCACCGCCGGCAGCACCGTGCCGGAATAGCCTTGCCCGATCAACGAGGTGAACATCTGGTTCTGCGACGCCAGCTCGCGCATATGCGACAGCGCCTCGGTCTCGCTCAAGGGGAAGCCGAGATCGAGCGGCGCCTTTTGCCGGATCGATGATGGCAGGGTCTCGGCCATCAACGCGCCGAGGCTCTTGGCGCCCACGGTCTCCAGCATCGCCTGGATGTCGCGGGGCGAGGGGCCGATGTGGCGGCGCACGAAGGTGGCGGCGGGCTCAATGGCGGGTTTGCGGTGCGCGGTCATGGGCTGTTCCTCTATTGCTCGTCATGCCCCGCGAAAGAGGGGCATCCAGTACGCCGGGAAGTCAGAGATTGAGCTGAAGGGCCGCGGCGTACTGGGTCGCCCGGTCAAGCCGGGCGACGACAGCGCGTGTGTGGCTGCAAATCGCTTCATTCAGTCACGCCGTGTGTGCCTTGTAGGCGGCCTCATCCATCAGGCCGCCGAGTTCGCTCTTGTCCGATATCTTCACTTTGAAAAACCACGCCTTGCCGGCGGCGTCGGAATTGACCAGCGCCGGTTCGGCCGCGAGCGCGTCGTTGACCTCGAGCACTTCGCCGGAAATCGGCGCGTAGACGTCGGAGGCGGCCTTCACCGATTCGACCACGGCGGCGGCTTCCGCCTTTTTCAGGCTGCGGCCGATCTTCGGCAGTTCGACGAACACGACGTCGCCGAGCTGCGACTGCGCATAATCGGTGACGCCGACGGTGGCGACATCGCCCTCGATGCGGAGCCATTCGTGGTCGGCGGTGTACAAGGTCGTCATGGCAATTCCTTCAGCGTTCAGCGTTTGCAGATTCAGCGCTTGTAAGTGTTGGGAACGAAGGGCATGGCGGCGACCCGCAGCGGCAGCCGGGCGCCGCGCAACTCGGCGAACACCAGCGTGCCCGTGGCCGCCTGCGACGACGGCAGGTAGCCCATCGCGACCGGCGCATTGAGGCTGGGGCCGAAGCCGCCCGAGGTGACCGCGCCGATCGGTTCGGAGGACGCCTCACTGGCGAATAAAAGCGCGCCTTCACGCACCGGCGCGCGGCCCTCCGGCCTCAACCCGACCCGGCGGCGCGGGGCGCCTTGTTCGAGCTGCGCCAGAATTTTGTCCGCGCCCGGAAAGCCGCCGGCGCGCGTGCCGCCATGGCGGCGGCTCTTCTGGATTGACCATTCCAGCGCGCCCTCGACCGGCGTGGTCGTGGTGTCGATGTCGTGGCCGTAGAGGCAAAGCCCGGCCTCCAGCCGCAGGCTGTCGCGGGCGCCGAGGCCGATCGGCAGCACGTCGCTGTCTGCCAGCAGTGCCTTGGCCAGGGCTTCCGCCCGCTCGGCCGGAACCGAAATCTCGAAACCGTCCTCGCCGGTGTAGCCCGAGCGCGAGACGAAGCAGTCGATGTTGTCGACGCGCCGCGGTCCGGCGTCCATGAACCGCATCGCCGTTACGTCCGGGCACAATTTGGCCAGGGCCGATTCGGCCTTCGGACCCTGCAGCGCGATCAGCGCGCGATCGCCGAGCGGTTCGATGATGCAGTCGTCCGAAAGCTGCGCGCGCAGATGCGCCTCGTCCTCGGCCTTGCAGGCGGCGTTGACCACCAGGAACAGGTGGCTGCCGAAATTCGCCACCATCAGGTCGTCGAGGATGCCGCCCGCTTCATTGGTGAACTGCGCGTAGCGCTGGCGGCCCGGCGCAACCGCGACGATATCCTGCGGCACCAGCCGCTCCAGCGCCCTGGCCGCATCCTCGACCCGGCCGGATTTCGCCCGCAGCGCGATCTGGCCCATATGCGAGACGTCGAACAGGCCGGCAGACTTGCGGGTATGTAGGTGTTCCCTGAGCACGCCGGCGGCGAACTGCACGGGCATGTCGTAGCCCGCGAACGGCACCATTTTGCCGCCGCAGGCGGCATGCAGCGCATGCAGGGGAGTGGTTTTCAGTGGCGTCTCGGCTTCGCGCGCAAGCATCATGGGGCCCTCGCGGTTCTCGAGGACAATTCCTCGAAAACCTGTCGAAGCCCCATCTGTCGCTGTGCCTGAGAGTATTATCCCGTCGGCGGACGCCTCCCGGAACCGGCCCGGTGGCGTCTCTTTCCAGATGCTAGCAAGTCACGCGGTCCGTTTGCCTGAGAGTTTCCGGGGCGGTTGCTCCTTCGGCGCCGGCGTCTAAGCCGATCTCTCCCGACGTGACTGTCTTGAACAGATAGGAGGAAAACACAGCCGCGCCAAGGCTGTCAACGCAGCCGCAGCATCTATCAACGGTTCCTGTGCTGGTGCGGCAAGCCCCTGATCTCCTGCACACTTTCTGGACACCGCCATCCCCCGCGTCTAAAAGCGTTGCGCCGGGAGAAATGGGCCAATCCCGGGCGATATTGCGATTGGACGGACATGAGCGGCGTTAACGAGATCAGGTCGACTTTTCTGAAATTCTTTGCCGACAACGGCCACGAGATCGTGCCGTCGTCGCCGCTGGTGCCGCGTAACGACCCGACGCTGATGTTCACCAATGCCGGCATGGTGCAATTCAAGAACGTCTTCACCGGCGTCGAAAAGCGGCCGTATCAGCGCGCCACCACCTCACAGAAATGCGTGCGCGCCGGCGGCAAGCACAACGATCTGGACAATGTCGGCTACACCGCCCGGCATCACACCTTCTTCGAGATGCTCGGCAACTTCTCCTTCGGCGACTATTTCAAGGATCGCGCCATTGAGCTCGCCTGGAATCTCGTCACCAAGGAATTCGGCCTGCCGAAGGACAAGCTGACGGCGACCGTCTATGTCGACGACGACGAGGCCTTCAATCTCTGGAAGAAGATCGCCGGCCTGCCGGAGTCCCGCATCATTCGCATCGCGGGCTCGGACAATTTCTGGCAGATGGGCGATACCGGTCCGTGCGGGCCGTGCTCGGAAATCTTCTACGACCACGGCGACAAGATCTGGGGCGGCCCTCCGGGCTCGGCCGAGCAGGACGGCGACCGCTTCATCGAGATCTGGAATCTCGTGTTCATGCAATACGAGCAGCTCGAAGGTGGCGTGCGCAATCTGCTGCCGAAGCCATCGATCGACACCGGCGCGGGGCTGGAACGCGTCGCCGCCGTGTTGCAGGGCCAGCATGACAATTACGACATCGACCTGTTCGTCGCGCTGATCCGCGCCATCGCGGAACTGACCGGCGCCGATCCGAAGGGCGAGCAGAAGGCCTCGTTGCGCGTGATCGCCGACCATCTGCGCGCGTCGTCGTTCTTGATTGCCGACGGCGTGCTGCCCTCGAACGAGGGCCGCGGCTACGTGCTGCGCCGGATCATGCGCCGCGCCATGCGCCACGCGCAGTTGCTCGGCGCCAAGGACCCGCTGATGCATCGGCTGGTCTGGGCCCTGGTGCGCGAGATGGGCCAGGCCTATCCCGAACTGGTGCGCGCCGAAAACCTGATCGAGGAAACCCTGCGGCTGGAAGAGACCCGGTTCCGCAAGACGCTGGAACGCGGCCTGACTATCCTGGAGGAGAAGAGCGAGAGCCTGAAGAAGGGCGACATGTTCGACGGCGATACCGCGTTCACGCTGTACGACACCTATGGCTTCCCGCTCGACCTCACCCAGGACGCGCTGCGCCACCGCGGCATCTCGGTCGACCTCGCCTCCTTCACCGACGCGATGGACCGGCAGCGGGCGAAGGCGCGCGCGGCATGGGCGGGTAGCGGCGATACCGCCAGCGAGAACGTCTGGTTTCCGCTGCGCGAGAAGCTCGGCGCCACGGAGTTTTTGGGCTACGAGACCGAGACCGCCGAAGGCGTGGTCGCGGCGCTGGTGAAGGACGGTAACGACGTTGAGAGCCTGAAGGCGGGCGAGAGCGGCGCCGTCGTCCTGAACCAGACGCCGTTCTATGCGGAGTCCGGCGGCCAGGTCGGCGATACCGGGGTCATGACCGGCGAGGGCGTGCGCTTCCGCGTCACCGATACCCAGAAGAAGGCTGGCGATCTCTTCGTGCATCTGGGCCAGGTCGAGCAGGGCACCCTGAAGCCGGGGACAGCGCTGGCGCTCGAAGTCGATCACATCAGGCGCTCGTCGATCCGCGCCCATCACTCCGCGACGCATCTGTTGCACGAAGCGCTGCGCCAGGTGCTCGGCGACCACATCGCCCAGCGCGGCTCGCTGGTGGCGCCGGATCGCCTGCGTTTCGACTTCGTGCATCCGAAGCCGATCACCCAGGACGAACTCGTCCGCATCGAGGACATCGCCAACGAGGTGGTGCTGGAGAATGAAGAGGTCGTCACCCGGCTGATGGCGGTGGATGACGCCCGCGACGCCGGCGCGCGCGCGCTGTTCGGCGAGAAATACGGCGACGAGGTGCGCGTGGTCTCGATGGGCCGGCAGGCCCGCGAGCACGGCAGCAACGCGCTCGGCTGGTCGGTGGAATTGTGCGGCGGCACCCATGTCAGGCGCACCGGCGATATCGGCCTGATTTCGGTGACCGGCGAAAGCGCGGTTGCCTCCGGCGTCCGCCGCATCGAGGCGCTGACCGGACGCCATGCGCGCAAGCACGCCAATGACAGCATTGCGCTGGCGAAATCGGCTGCCGGCGAACTGCGCACTTCGATCGACGAGATGCCGGCGCGCATCGCGGCCTTGATGGAAGAGCGCAAGAAGCTGGAGCGCGACCTGTCGGATGCGCGCAAGAAGCTCGCAATGGGCGGCGGCGCTTCCGGTTCCAACGGAGCGGCGGCTGCCGCGGGTGTCCGCGAGATCGGCAACGTCAAGCTGATGGCGCGCGCGGTCGAAGGCATCGAGATGAAGGATCTCAAGAGCCTCGCCGACGACGGCAAGAAGCAGCTTGGCTCCGGCGTGGTCGCCATCGTCGGCGTCACCGGCGACGGCAAGGCCGGCGTCGTGGTCGGCGTCACCAGCGATCTCACCTCGCGCTTCAACGCGGTCGATCTCGTCAAGATTGCCTCCGAGGCGCTCGGCGGCAAGGGCGGCGGCGGCCGGCCCGACATGGCGCAGGCCGGCGGTCCCGATGGCGCCAAGGCGGGTGCCGCACTATCGGCCATCGAAAAAGCGATGGGCAGTGCCTGAGCCCATCCACCCGGGGGAGAGCGCGATGCAAGGTTACGATCTGCGCCGCCGGGTTTATGATCTGCTCGAGCACGACAACATTCCCTACACGCCGAGCGCGCGGCTCGCGCATGTGATCATCGGGATCGTCGTCGTCAATGTGTCGGCGATGGTGCTGGCGTCGGTACCGGAGATCGATGCGCGGTTCGGCTGGCTGCTCAGCGCGATCGAGGCGGGGTCGCTCGCGGTCTTTGCCCTCGAATATGCCGCGCGGCTCTGGTGCGTTGCCGGACATGCGCCGTATCGGGAGATGAGCCCGTGGCAAGCCCGCTTTCACTACGCGACCTCCAGCCTCGGCATCATCGATCTGTTGTCGGTGCTGCCGTCCGGCATGGCGCTATTCAGCGGCGAGCGTCCGATGCTGGTGTTGTTCGGCATGCTGCCGTTCTTCAAGCTGGTCCGCTATTCGACGGCGATGCGCTCCTTGCTTGCGGCGGTGCATGCCGAGCGGCGCACATTGTTCGGGTGTCTGGTGATCCTGGTCGGCGCGGTGCTCACCTTCGCGACACTGCTGTACGCGATCGAGCATGAGGTCCAACCCGACAAGTTCGGCACCATTCCGCAGGCGATGTGGTGGGCGATCGTGACGCTCGGCACGGTCGGCTATGGTGACGTTATTCCGGTAACGCCAATGGGCAAGGCTGTGGCCAGTTTCGCCATCGTCGGCGGATTTGTGATGATCGCGCTGCCGGTCGCGATCATTTCCGGCGCCTTCGCCAACGAAGTCCGCCGTCACGACTTCATCGTGACCTGGGGCATGCTGGCCCGGGTGCCGCTGTTTGCACATCTGCGCGCCGTCGAGATCGCCGATATCATGCGGCTGTTGCGCACCCAGACCATCGAGACCGGCGAGATCCTGGTGCGGCGCGGTGAGCCGGCTTCGTCGATGTATTTCATTGCCGCCGGCGAGGTCGAGATCGAGCTGCCGGCGCAGAAGATACGGCTCGCCGACGGCAGTTTCTTCGGCGAGATCGCGCTCCTGCAGCGGACCCAGCGCAGCGGCACCGTCACCGCGCTGCGCAAATCGAACCTGCTGGCGCTGGACGCGCAGGACTTCCATGCCCTGATCGCGCGGGCGCCGAAGCTCGCCGCCCACGTCCAGGAAGTCGTCAAGGCGCGCCTCGCCGAAACGGCGGTGGCGCAGAAGGGCGACATTGCCGCCGACGAACTTACTCAGGCCGCGCAGACGGATGATGACGATGAAGGCGGCGTCGTCGTGTAGTCGGCGAAACGCCGGACTATTTCCTGTCCAGAAACGGTGCGACCACTTCCCGCGTTTCCTTGCTCGGCACGACCGGTACGATCTCGAAGGTCATGCCGAGGTCGCGATTGCTGAGGATCCATTCCTGCAGCAGCCGCGCATCGTCGCATTCCATCAGCTGGAAACAGCGGTCGAAATTGGGTTCGATCCAGCTGCCGACATAGGTCAGCCCTTCCGGGAATTTGATGCCGGGATCGCGAACGCGCCGGTAGACCGGAATCGGGTCGCGGTCTTTGAAGCGCTCGATCACCATGAACAGCACGGAAACCTCACCTTTGCTCGTCATTGCGAGGAGCGTAGCGACGAAGCAATCCGGCGGTAAGACTATGGATTGCTTCGCTTCGCTCGCAATGACGTTGATAGGCCTAAAGTCGTCGCCGGCTCAGGCGGCCATCGCCTTGGTCAGGTTTTCGGCGACCTTGTCGAGGAAGCCCGTGGTCGACAGCCAGCGCTGATCGGCGCCGACCAGAAGCGCGAGGTCCTTGGTCATGAAACCGGCTTCGACGGTATCGACGCAGACCTTTTCCAGCGTCAGCGCAAATTTTTCCAGTTCCACATTGTTGTCGAGCTTGGCGCGATGCGACAGGCCGCGGGTCCAGGCGAAGATCGAGGCGATGGAGTTGGTCGAGGTTTCCTTGCCCTTCTGGTGCTCGCGGTAGTGCCGCGTCACCGTGCCGTGGGCGGCTTCGGCCTCGACCGTGTTGCCGTCCGGCGTCATCAGCACCGAGGTCATCAGGCCGAGCGAGCCATAGCCCTGCGCGATGGTGTCGGACTGCACGTCGCCGTCGTAGTTCTTGCAGGCCCAGACGTAACCGCCCGACCACTTCATCGCGGCGGCGACCATGTCGTCGATCAGGCGATGTTCGTAGGTGATCTTCTTCGCCTCGAACTTGGCCTTGAACTCGTTGTCGTAGATCTCCTGGAAGATGTCCTTGAAGCGCCCGTCGTAGACCTTGAGGATGGTGTTCTTGGTCGAGAGATAGACCGAATAGCCCTTGGACAGGCCCTGGTTCAGCGAGGCGCGGGCGAAATCGGCGATGGAATCGTCGAGGTTGTACATGGCGAGCGCGACGCCGGCGCCGGGGGCCTGGTAAACCTCACGTTCGATCACCTTGCCGTCCTCACCGACGAATTTCATCGTCAGCACGCCCTTGCCCGGGAACTTGAAGTCGGTGGCTTTGTACTGGTCGCCGAAGGCGTGGCGGCCGATGATGATGGGCTTGGTCCAGCCCGGCACCAGCCGCGGCACGTTCTTGCAGATGATGGGTTCGCGGAACACCACGCCGCCGAGGATGTTGCGGATGGTGCCGTTCGGCGACTTCCACATTTCCTTCAGACCGAATTCCTTCACCCGGGCTTCGTCGGGGGTGATGGTGGCGCATTTGACGCCGACGCCGACCTTCTTGATGGCGTTGGCGGCGTCCACGGTGACCTGGTCGTTGGTCTTGTCGCGGTGTTCCATCCCGAGGTCGAAATACATCAGGTTGATATCGAGGAACGGGTTGATCAGCTTGTCCTTGATGTATTGCCAGATGATCCGGGTCATCTCGTCGCCATCGAGTTCGACGACGGGGTTGGTCACCTTGATTTTTGCCATGGCAGGTCGGGCCTTTTCGGAACAGCGCGTTTCGGATGGGGTGGGAAGGTAGCTGGGTCGCTATAGCACCCGGAAACGCGGGCTGGAAGGCGAATGGCAGCACAGATCCGGCTGGTTTTCAGGTGAGGCCGAAACGCCGTTCCAGCCAGCTTCGCGCCTCGCCAGGCGGCATGGCGCGGATCACCGCGGCAGCGCCACTGGGATTCCGTCCGTTCTGAATTTCCGCGATGTGCAGATAGAGCCGGGCGGCACGCCAGTTGTGGTCCGGGTGGCAAAGCTCCAGAATTCTGTCCCAGACCGGTTTGGCATTGCTGGGGGCCGCCGCGAAGCAGGCGCTCCAAAGAATCTCAAGCGCATAGGCCTGGGACGCGCGGGGCTCGATCCCTGATGCCAGCGCAAGGCACTTTTTGAGTTCGCGCTCGGCGAAGTTGAGATGTCCCTGCTTGAATGCCACGCGAAGCGGCCACGCCATCACGGCCACCGTGCCATAGGCGTCTGGACATGATTGCGCTTCACGCGCGGCTTCTTCCAGAATCGACAAGACCAGGCGCTGGTCCGCGTGCTCCGCAACCGAGGCGAGAGCCTGGACGCGATACCACGCATCGGGGCAGGCGCGCGCGGCCTGCAGCGCCTTCCCGGTGTCGGTCGGCGCCAGCTGTCCCGCCCTCCGACGGCCCGTAAGGGACGCACGCGAAGGCGAGGGTGTATGTGGATAGCGCTGTTGCTGCGAAGACATGATGCTTTGTCGCAGCGAGAGGAGATGCGGTTCGCGGCGAGGGCTGCCTCACGCCCAGTATCAGGGCGATCAGAAAGCCGTCTGCGTCGCCGTTCCCGCCACCACGTACCAGGTAACGAACATGCCGCAGATCAGGGCGCCGGGCAGGCTCGAGCCAGTGCGCCGCCAGGTGAATGTCGCGATCACGGCTGCGATCGCCAAGAGCGGCACGAACTGGATGGCGACGATGGTGGAGAGCGGCACGAAGCCGGGATCGGGCAGCGGGTTGAACAGTTTTCCGCCGAGCCAGAGCAGGCCGTATTGCAGGGCCAGGAGCACGATGAAGCCGAGCGTGAGCGCGAGAATATTGGTGAGGTAGAGCGCGCCGCGGCCCAAAGCCATGGTCGAGAAATTCCGGTGCAGCACGTGCAGAGCGATCACGAAAAACGCCGTGAACGGAACCAGATAGATCAGGAAGATCAGAAACTGCTTGGCGCTCATCAGCTTCAAGGTGACGATCCAGAACCGGAAGTCGATCTTGAAGAGGAGATCGGCCAGCCACAGCGCGGCATAGCCGGCGATGATGGTCAGGACCGCGATCACCACCGACTGCAGGACAATGCCGCCGCGGCTGGCGCGCTTCGGCGCGAACGGCATCAGCGCCAGCGCGATCAGCGCGTTGATGACGGCCCAGACCAGGATCTGGTTGGTGATGCCCTGCGGCAGCCAGGCCGACGGTTTGACGAAGGTGCCGCCCAGCGCGAACGCCGGATAATAGGTCAAGGCCGGAATGAAGGCGGACAGGATGAACGCCATGGTCCAGCGGCGGCCGGAAGCGGCAGCATGCGCCGGCATGGTGCCGTCGGCGATCTCGGGCAATCTCAGGCGGGAAAACATCTTGGCTTCCAGCAGGCCGTCGAAGGCGCCGATCACGAGCGCGACAAAACCCAGAAACGCGATCAGGGTGCCGATCTCCTTGCGGAACCAGATCTGGTCGTCGGCCGGCTTCGGCGTGCCGCCCTGCAATGTCTTGGCGAACCAGTCGAGGCTGTAGCCGATCGCCTCGTGCGAAATATGCTCGGCCGGATGGGTGATCGCGGGCGTGTAGAGCACCCGCGCGGTGCCTTGCGCGATGTCGCCATAGACCTTGCCGGGTTCGACCGGCCCTTGGGTACCGAACAGCGCCCAGAGTTTAGGGCTCCTGGTGACGTCGCGGGCGAGTTCGACGCCCCACATCAAATTGGAGAACTCCTCGTATCGGGCGAACACCAGCGCGGCATTGCGCGGCCAGTTCGCGGTGCCCTCGGCGGCGAACGGCTTGCCGGTGGAGGAGCCCTCCAGCACCATCGACTTGTAGTCGTTGGGCATTGCGGTGGCGGCAGCCAGCACGGTCCAGCCGCCCATCGAATGGCCCTCGAGCCCGATATTGTTCTTGTCGACGATGTCGAGGCTGCGCAGGTGCGCGAGTCCGTCCGGCCCGCCGAAGCCGTTGGCGAAAGCCGGCGGATCGCTGTAGCCGTGGCCGGTCTGGTCGAGCGCGAGCACGACATAACCGCGGCGGGCGAACTCGATGGCAAAGCCGTCCTGGGTCTCGCGCGAATTGATGTAGCCGTGGACCGCGAGGATGCCGGGGGCGGGGGTCTGCGCGGTTGCATTGGGCGGGATGTAGAGCAGGGCGCTCATGGTGTTGCCCTTGGCGCCCTTGAAGCGGACGTCCTGGATCTTGATTCCGCCTGATGTCTGGGTGAAGTGCGCGAGCAAGCCGCCGGCCAGAATCAGCACCACGCCGGCAATCGCCAGCGACCATCTGCTGCGCATTGGAGCCTCCCTTGTGCCCTGGCCGTTCGACGGCTTTGCGGTTCGTTTCGATTGTGATTGATAGCCTATCCGAAACCGGAACGCGCGCAAGATGCGGCGATGCCGATGCTACCTGAGGTTTTGGCCGAGAGTTAGATAACGCCGCTAACCCTGTTATTTGACTTGAGAAATCCTGCCCGTCAGGCAATCCAGTACGATTGATCGTGAGGTCTTGGGTGAGGTTCCCCGGAACCTCGTCCAAAACCTTCAGATGTAGAATCAGAAAGTGAAGTGAGATGTCCGGTTCGGGCACCGACAAGACTAAAACCGGCCATGACCTTGCGGGTCCTGTTGTGATCCTAGTCGAGCCGCAGCTCGGCGAAAACATCGGCATGGCCGCGCGCGCGATGGGTAATTTCGGGCTGACGCGCTTGAGAATCGTCAATCCGCGCGACGGCTGGCCGAACGTTCACGCCCGCCGCGCCGCCTCCGGCGCCGACCATATCCTGGACCATGTCGAACTTTACGACACCGTCGAGCAGGCGGTTGCCGACTGCACACTGTTGTTCGCCACCACCGCCCGCGCCCATGACCAGGCCAAGCCGGTGGTGGCGCCGGAAGCCGCCGCGCGGGAGATCGTGGGCGGCATTGCCGGCGGCGGCACGGTCGGCATCCTGTTCGGCCGCGAGCGCTACGGGTTGCAGAACGAGGAGGTCGCGCTCGCCAACCGCATCATCACCTTTCCGGTCAACCCGGGCTTCGCCTCGCTCAACCTGGCGCAGGCGGTGCTGCTGATCGGCTACGAATGGTTCAAACTTTCGACCGCAGGCACGCTGCCGTTCGCGATGCCCGAGCGCTCCGAGCCCGCCTCGCAGCACCAGATGCAGGCGTTCTTCGACAATCTGGTGCGCGAACTCGACAAGGTCGAGTTCCTGCGCCCGGCCGAGAAGCGCGAGACCATGCTGGTCAACCTGCGCAACATCTTCACCCGCATGGACCCGACCAAGCAGGACATGCACACGCTGCACGGCGTGGTGATGGCGATCGCCGAGGGGCGGAAAGGTCCCGCCAAGGGCGGCGTGCTCGACGGCGAACAGGCGACGCGATTGCGCGCGCTGCTCGCCGAGCACGGGCAGGGCGCGCTGCCCTCGGAGAGCGGCACGGTGAGGGGGCTGGCGCGGCTGCTGCGGCGAAACCCGACCGACGCCGAGCGCATTTTGTGGCAGGCCTTGACCACCGACCGCCGCTTCGCCGGCCAGTTCAAGCGCCAGACTCCGGTCGGCCGGCACATTCCGGATTTCGTCTCCTTCGTGCACCGGATCGCGATCGAACTGGTCAACCCCGACGAGACCGAGGTGATCGCCAAGGACCGCGCGATGCGGCAGCAATGGCTGGAGGCGCGCGGCTACCGGGTCGTGAACATGGCCGCCGCCGAGATCGAGGGCGATCTGGCCGCGCAACTCGGCCGGCTGGAGTCGAGCGTGGCGGAAGCGCGGTAGGGTTGTCGTCATTGCGAGCGAAGCGAAGCAATCCATCGGCACCGTATGGATTGCTTCGTCGCTTCGCTCCTCGCAATGACGGCAGGGCGGAGCCTTCGCTCACACCGCCATCAGCTGCGCCGTTGCCTCGCGTTTCGGCTTCTTCACCTTCGAAGGCCCGAACAGCGAACCGGCGGCAAGGGCGGCGGTGTCGGCGACGCCGGGATTGCGCGACACCATCGCGGCGACGATGGCGCCGTCGATCAGCAGCGCGAGCTGATGGGCGAGCACTTTCGGCTCCGCCGCGCCCATCTCGGCCGCGAGTTTCTCCAGATGCGCCAGCACCACCTTCTTGTGGCGCATCGCGATGGCGCGAAACTGCTTCTGGTCCTTGTCGTGCTCGCCGACCGCATTGATGAAGGGGCAGCCGTAGAAGCGTTCCTCGCCGAACCAGTCCTTCAGCGCCGGAAACATTCGCGAAAGCTTGGTCTGCGGGTCGCCGCCGCCAGCTTCCATCGCGCCGATGAACCATTCGCGCCACTGCTTGCCTTCGGTCTCCAGCACGGCGTGCACCAGATTGGTCTTCGAACCGAACAGCTTGTAGAGCGTGGTCTTTGCGGTGCCGGCCTCGTTGATGATGGCGTCGATGCCGGTGGCGTTGATGCCGTTCTTGCAGAACAGCCGCGTCGCGGCGCTGAGCAGGCGTCCGCGCGCCGACTCGTCGTCGCCGGCTGCGAGACTTGCCGCGGTCGAACGCTTCTTCGAAGCAGGTTTGCGCATGCGCTCAGTTAATCGAAATGCGGCGCGATCATCAAGCCGCATCTCGTGCTGCTCAAAATATCCGCGACGAGGCAGCAATTGCATCCGATTTGAGCAGAAGGCTACCGATCGGTTTTCGAGGCCGTGCGGCTTAAGCGGTTTCAGGAATTCGGATTTTGGCTCGATGCGCCGTGTGGCACGCTTCGTGCAGGAAACAGACCGTTCGGTATCCTGACCCTCTAGGGAGAAAACCAATGACCGCGGTCGCTCAAAAAACAGTACTGACGGGCTGCCTTGCCCCGATCGACAAGGACGGGCTGGAACAGCTCATCGTCACCAGCAAAGCCAACCCGAAGGTCATCAAGACCTTGAAATGCAAGACCGTGGCCGAAGGCAAGTTCCGTCACGCCAATTACATCCGCAACCTGCCGCCCTACATCGTCGACGAACCGCCGGGCCTGCTCGGCGACGACACCGCGCCGAATCCGTCGGAGGCTTCATTGGCGGCGCTCGGTTCCTGCCTCGCGGTCGGCCTGCACGCCAACGCGGTGCATCGCGGCTGGATCGTCAACAAGCTCGAACTGCAGCTCGAGGGCGACCTCAACATCACCGCGGTGTGGGGCACCGGCGACGTCAGCGAGAAGCCGGTCGGCTTCACCGACGTGCGGGTCAAGGTCGACATGGTCTGCGAGGGCGTTTCGCAAGCCGAGATCGACGCGCTGGTTACACACGTCAAGAAATGGTCGCCGGTCGCCAACACCTTCACCCGGCCGGTCAATCTCGAAGTCAGCGCGTAGAGGCAACCAGCGTGCAATCGCTTCCCAGAAAACCGGTGCGGAGATTCCGATGAGTCCAGTGGCTGTATCACGTTTGCCGGTCGACGAAGTCGGCGACCCTTCGCCGGCATCGGTCGTCGAAGCGGTTGCTTCGATTGCACGCAAGGACCTCGCGCCGCTCGCCTCTGCGATCGACGAGGGTACGGTCTACCCGGCCGAACTGCTCCGGCGTCTCGGCGACGCCGGGGCCTGGGGCAGTCACCGCCCGAAGGGTGGCGCGGCCGATCTATGCTGCGCCATTCAATCGATCTCGGCGCTCGGCGAGGTGTGCGGCGCCACCGCCTTCATGGCGTGGTGCCAAAACACGCTGGCCTGGTATGTGACCAATTCCGGCAATCCCGCGCTGGTCGCGCGGCTCGCCGACGGCGTTTCGTCGGGCAAAATTCTCGGCGGCACCGGCCTATCCAATCCGATGAAGACCTTCTACGGAATCGAGAAGCTGAAATTGAAGGGACGCAAAGTCGACGGCGGCTATGTCGTGCGTGGCGCGCTGCCCTGGGTGTCCAATCTCGGACCCGATCATCTCTTCGGCACGATCTTCGAGATCGAGGATCAGCCCGGCGAGATCGTGATGTTTCTCGCCGACTGCTCCGATCCCGCGGTCACGTTGACGCCGTGCAAGCCGTTTCTTGCGATGGACGGCACCGGCACCTATGGCGTGCAGTTTCGTGATGCCTTCGTGTCCGACGATTTGATCCTTGCCGCACCCGCCGGTCCGTTCGTGAAGAAGATCCGCGCCGGCTTCATCCTGCTGCAAGCGGGCATGGCGACCGGCCTGATCCGGGATTGCATTGCCATCATGAACGAAGTCGCAGCACCGCTTGGCCACGTCAATCGCTTCCTGCCGCAGCAACCGGTCAATTTCCAGGAGCTGCTGACCGAGCTTGAATTGGAAACCATGCAACTGGCGCGCGATCCCTACAACGCCGACGACAGCTATTGGCGCCGCGTCGTGGCGCTGCGCCTGAGGGCGGGCGATGCGAGCGTCGCCGCCGCGCATGCGGCGATGCTTCACTGCGGCGCGCGGGGTTACCTGAAGAGCCATCGCGCCCAGCGCAGGCTGCGCGAAGCCTATTTCGTCGCCATCGTAACGCCGGCCACCAAGCAGCTGCGCAAGATGATGGCAGAGGCCTGAGTCTTGCAGGCAAGCTTTGCAGGAGAGTGTTGCAAGAGAGGTGTGCAGACAGATTCTTAGAGACATCGGATCGACCCTAACTTTCAACGACGAAAACAGGAGAGGCCTGACATGACGGACGTTCTGATTTCTGCCGGCGAACTCGCCGATCTCGCCACCAGGGAGCCGTGCGTGATCATCGACACGCGCAATCCGGAAGCCTACGGCGCGGGACACATCCCCAATGCCGTCAATGTGCATGAGATCTTCACCTACCTTGCCACCTCCACGCCCGAGGGCATGAGTGAATTGAAGACGAAGTTCGCCGACGCCTTCGGCAAGGCCGGGCTTTCCGGCAAGGAAACCGCCGTCATCTACGAACAGTCGATGAATTCCGGCTTCGGCCAGTCCTGCCGCGGCTATTTCCTGCTGACCATGCTCGGCTATCCCAAGGTCAAGGTGCTGCATGGCGGGTTCGACGCCTGGGCTGCCAAGGGGATGCCGGTCACGACGGAAGTTCCGGCGCCGAAGCCGGCTTCATTCAGCGTCGTGCCGGAAGCCGGCGACATCCTGATCGACGCCAAGACGATGCTGGCCGCGGTCGGCAAGCCCGGCATCGCCCTGCTCGATGTGCGCGATGTCGATGAATGGATCGGCGACAGCTCCTCGCCCTATGGCAAGGATTTCTGCCCGCGCAAGGGACGCATTCCCGGCGCCGTCTGGCTCGAATGGTATCGCATGATGAAGCCGACCGCCGAGGGCCCGCGCTTTAAGTCCAAGGACGAGATCCTGGCCGAATGCGCCACCGTCGGCATCACCCAGAATACCCCGGTCTACCTCTATTGCTTCAAGGGCGCGCGTGCCTCCAACACCTTCCTCGCGCTGAAGAATGCCGGGGTGAAGGACGTGCGGATGTATTTCGGGTCGTGGAACGAATGGTCGCGCGATCCGGCGCTCCCGATCGAGGAAGGCCTGCCGACTGAAGTCAGGCTGACGGAAAAGGCGGCATAGAACCTGCAAGTCTTCGCATCGCCCGGCCGCGCGCAAGCGGCCGGGCGATGAATGCGCCCAGGGCGGCGCTAGCTGTTTGATTATCCCGGTACCCACAAAAAGGAATGGGCATGTCCACCTTCGATGATCCGTTCGATGCCGATCGCAAGCTGTCACGGTCGGGCTGCGTCTGCGGTCAGCACGGCTCCGCAGCCGAGCACGATGCGCTGACGCTGCGCTGCGAGCCGGCGCCGACGGAGGAACAGCGCTACGAGGGCGTCGTGGCCTCCGCCGTGATGCGCGCGATGTTTCCCAAGGACGCCGCGCGGCGGGCTTTCCTGAGATCGGTCGGGGCTTCGACCGCGCTTGCCGCGATCTCGCAATTCTTTCCGCTTCAGGCCGCGACCGAGGTTTTCGCGCAGGCCGGCACACCCGAGAAGAAAGACCTCAAGGTCGGCTTCATCCCGATCACCTGCGCGACGCCGATCATCATGGCCGCACCGCTCGGCTTCTATTCGAAATACGGTCTCAACGTCGAGGTGGTGAAGACCGCCGGCTGGGCCGTGATCCGCGACAAGACCATCAACAAGGAATACGACGCCGCGCACATGCTGGCGCCGATGCCGATCGCGATCTCGCTGGGTCTCGGCGCCAATGCGATCCCGTTCACGGTGCCGGCGATCGAGAACATCAACGGGCAGGGCATCACGCTCGCCATGAAGCACAAGGACAAGCGCAATCCGAAGGACTGGAAGGGCATGAAATTCGCCATTCCGTTCGATTACTCGATGCACAATTACCTGCTGCGCTATTACCTCGCCGAGCACGGCCTCGATCCCGACACCGACGTGCAGCTGCGTTCGGTGCCGCCGCCGGAAATGGTCGCCAACCTCCGCGCCGACAATATCGACGGCTTCCTTGCGCCCGACAACATATGCCAGCGGGCGATCTATGACGGCGTCGGCTTCCTGCACATCCTGTCCAAGGAAATCTGGGACGGCCATCCCTGCTGCACCTTCGCGGCGAGCCGCGAGTTCATTACGCAATCGCCAAACAGCTTCGCGGCGCTGACGCGGGCGATCGTCGACGCCACCGCCTACGCCTCGAAGGCCGAAAACCGCAAGCAGATTGCCGAAGCCATTGCGCCGGCGAACTACATCAACGCCCCGGTCACCGTGCTGGAGCAGGTTCTCACCGGCACCTATGCCGACGGACTCGGCGGCATCAAGACCGACCCCAAGCGCGTCGACTTCGATCCGTTCCCCTGGCAATCCTTCGCGGTCTGGATGCTGACGCAGATGAAGCGCTGGGGCCAGATCAAGGGCGACGTGGACTACAAGTCGGTGGCGGAGCAGGTTTTCCTTGCGACCGATACGGCCAAGGTCATGAAGGAGATGGGCCTGACGCCGCCGGCAAGTTCGTACAAGTCGTTCTCGGTGATGGGCAAGGCCTTCGACGCCGCGAAGCCCGACGATTATCTCGCGAGCTTCAAGATCAGGAAGTCGTCGTAAAGGACACGCGATTTCTCGTGTGCTAGCTAGTCTTTTGTTTTGACGCGTTTTCTTTACGCGAACCGGTGCCCACTTCGCTCGAAAACGCTATGAACGGCGCGCGGCTCAAACACCTGCCTGCCGCGAACGGGCAGGCGCGATCCCGAGCGCCTTCATGCGGGATGCCAGCGTGGTCGGCCTGATGTCGAGCATCGCGGCGGCGCCGCCTGCGCCGAACACCTTGCCGTTGCAGGCCTCGAGGGCGGCCAGGATGTTGGCGCGCTCGTGGTCGCGCATTTCGGCGGACGTCATGACGGCCGGCGGGGGTTCCGCCTGTTGCCGGCCGGAACCGGATGGCGCGTGCGGTCCCGGCATGTCCGGCAGATCGATGCGCAACCGTCCATTTTGCGCAAGGATTGCCGCGCGCTCGATCACGTTCTGCAGTTCGCGGACATTGCCGGGCCAGTCGTAGCGCGACAGCCGCCGCGCGTCGCCTTCGGACAGCCGCAGGTCGGATTTCAACTCCTTGCTCTCGCTCGTCAGGAAGTGCTGGGCGAGCAGCGGAATGTCCTCGCGGCGGTCGCGCAGCGGCACGGATTCCACCGGAAACACGTTGAGCCGGAAATAGAGATCCTCGCGAAACCGGCCGCGCTGCACTTCCTGCTTGAGGTTCCGGTTGGTGGCGGCGATCACGCGCACATCCACGGTGCGGGTGCGCTCTTCGCCGACCCGCTCGAAATTGCCCTCCTGCAGCACGCGCAGCAGCTTGCCTTGCAGTTCCAGCGGGATTTCTCCGACTTCGTCGAGAAACAGCGTGCCGCCGTCGGCGAGCTCGAACCGGCCGATGCGGTCGCGCACCGCGCCGGTGAAGGCGCCCTTGACGTGTCCGAAGAATTCGCTCTCGAACAGTTCGCGCGGAATAGCCGCACAGTTGACGCGGATCAGCGGCCGGTCGCGGCGGCCCGAGGCCTCGTGAATGGCGCGCGCGATCAGCTCCTTGCCGGTCCCGGACTCGCCGGTGATCATGACAGCCGCGGCGGTCGGGGCGACGAGCTTGACCTGGCGCAGCGTCTTCTGGATCGCCGCGCTCTGGCCGATGATCCCGCGCGGATTGGTCTCGATCCGGATTTCTTCCTGCAGATAGGCGTTTTCCAGTTCCAGCCGCTCGCGCAGCCGATCGACTTCGGCGAGCGCGGCGTGCAGCTTTTCATCGGCCTCGCGGCGCTGGCTGACGTCGCGAAACACGATCACCGCGCCGACCACCATGCTGCGGTCGCGGATCGGCGTTGAGGTATATTCGACCCACACCGGCGAGCCGTCCTTGCGCCAGAACACCTCGCCGTCGACGTTGTGCACGGCGCCGTCGCGGAACGCCGCATAGATCGGGCAATCCTCGTCGGGGTAATGACTGCCGTCATGGTGGCTGTGGTGGACGATCGGATGGATCGTCTTGCCGACCAGTTCCTCGGCGGCCCAGCCCAGCATCCGCTCCGCGGCGGGATTGACGAAGGTGGTCTTGCCCTCGGCATTGACGCCATAGATGCCTTCGCCGGCCGCGCGCAGGATCAGCTGGTTCTCCCGCTCGATATCCTGGAACACCCGCTCCACCCGCTGCCATGCGGCGAGCCCGCTGCGCATGTGGTCCTCGGCGGTGGCATCGACATATCGGCGGCGGCGCAGGTCGAGATCGCTCATGGTGAGCAGCACCAGCGAGCGCCCGTCATGCGGCAGCCGCGATCCCATATATTCGAGCCGCAGCGGCTGGCTGGTGGCGTGGCGCGGCGTCAGCGCATTGGTCCAGTACGCGCCCTTGTCGAGCACGGCCTGGGTGAACACGATGAGCGCGGGCAACTGCCCGGCGTGCAGGGCGCTGATCTTGGTTTCCCGCAGCAAGGCCCGGTCGTAGCCGAGCAGGGCGCAGGCGGCCGGATTGGCATCGATGATCTGGTCGGCGTGCGGATCGAGCAGCAGCGTCGGTTCGACCAGATAGTCGAAAGCCAGGGTGCGCAGATCGGCGTCGCGGACGGCTCCGGCAAAAGGTTGCGGCGCCAGCTCCATGCGAAAATACTCCGAAAATTCGTAATTCACCTACGATTTTTCGTATATCACGGATTTTCGTAATAGCCAATAATCCAGCGAAATGCTTGTGCCAATTAGGCAATCGCGGAAATCGGCATGTGGCATATTCCTTGCTGCTTCTGCCTCAGCTTTAGGCAGGAGGGCTTCATGTCCACATTCGACAATCCGTTCGATCCCGACCGCAGACTTCGCGCCGGTGGCTGTAGCTGCGGCCAGCATGGCAGCGAAGCCGAGCATCAGGCCGCGGCCCAATTGCAGATCCAGGCGTCGGTCGAGAGCGAGCAGAAGCGCTACGAGGGCGTGGTTGCTTCCGCGATCATGCGCGCGATGTTTCCGCAGGATGTGGCGCGTCGCGCCTTCCTCAAATCGGTCGGGGCCGCCACCGCCGCCGCGGCATTGTCGCAATTCTTTCCGCTGAAGACCGCGACCGAAGCCTTCGCGCAAGGCGGACCGCTGGAAAAGAAGGACCTCAAGGTCGGCTTCATTCCGATCACCTGTGCGACGCCGATCATCATGGCGGCGCCGATGGGGTTCTATTCCAAGAACGGCCTCAACGTCGAAGTCATCAAGACCGCCGGCTGGGCCGTGATCCGCGACAAGACCATCAACAAGGAATACGACGCGGCCCACATGCTGTCGCCGATGCCGCTCGCCATCACCATGGGCGTCGGCTCCAACCCGCTGCCCTACACCATGCCGGCGGTGGAAAACATCAACGGCCAGGCGATCACGCTGGCGGTCAAGCACAAGGACAAGCGCAACCCGAAGGACTGGAAGGGTTTCAAGTTCGCGGTTCCCTTCGACTATTCGATGCACAACTACCTGCTGCGCTACTATCTCGCCGAGCACGGCATCGACCCGGATGCCGACGTGCAGATCCGCGCGGTGCCGCCGCCGGAAATGGTCGCCAATCTGCGCGCCGACAACATCGACGGCTTTCTCGGGCCCGATCCGATGAACCAGCGCGCGGTCTATGACGGCGTCGGATTCATCCACATCCTGACCAAGGATATCTGGGAAGGCCATCCGTGCTGCGCCTTCGCCGCATCGAAGGAATTCATCACCTCGATGCCGAACACCTATGGCGCGCTGCTGAAATCCATCATCGAGGCGACCGCATTCGCGCACAAGGCCGAGAACCGCAAGCAGATCGCCGAAGCCATCGCGCCGGCGAACTACCTGAACCAGCCGCAGATCGTGCTCGAGCAGATCCTCACCGGCACCTTCGCCGACGGCCTCGGCAATATCGTGAAGCAGCCGAACCGCGTCGATTTCGATCCGTTCCCCTGGCAGTCGTTTGCGATCTGGATCATGACGCAGATGAAGCGCTGGGGTCAGGTCAAGGGCGACATCGACTACGCCGGGATCGCTTCCCAAGTCTATCTCGCCACCGACGCCACCAGGCTGATGAAAGAGGCCGGGCTGACGCCGCCGACCACTACCACCAAGAGCTTCTCGGTGATGGGCAAGACCTTCGATCCGGCAAAGCCCGAGGAATATCTCAACAGCTTCAAGATCAGGAAGGCCAGCTGACCATGTCGGCCTCGCTCCGGCTTCGTGCCGCAATCGTGTCGATAGCGCTGTTCCTGGCCTTCATCGGCATCTGGCACATCGCCACGCGCGGCACCGGCGCCGTCGCCACCATGAGCCCGGAATACGCCAAGCTGATGGGGCTGACGGCGACGCAGGGCAAATCGGCGATGCCGGGCCCGCTCGACGTCGGCGCCAAGCTGTGGGAACACGTCAAGCGGCCGTTCTACGACAACGGGCCGAACGACAAGGGCCTCGGCATCCAGCTCGGCTATTCGATCGCGCGCGTAGGGCTCGGCTATTTGCTCGCGGTCATCGTCGCCATCCCGCTCGGATTCCTGATCGGGATGTCGCCGCTGATCAACAAGGCGCTCGATCCGTTCATCCAGATTCTGAAACCGATCTCGCCGCTCGCCTGGATGCCGCTGGCGCTCTACACCATCAAGGATTCCGGGCTGTCGGCCATCTTCGTGATTTTCATATGCTCGGTGTGGCCGATGCTGCTGAACACCGCGTTCGGCGTCGCCGCCGTGCGCAAGGAATGGATCAACGTCGCGCGCACGCTGGAGGTCGGCACCGTCAGGCGTGCCTTCACCGTGATCCTGCCCGCCGCGGCGCCGACGATCCTGACCGGCATGCGGATTTCGATCGGCATCGCCTGGCTGGTGATCGTCGCTGCCGAAATGCTGGTCGGCGGTACCGGCATCGGTTACTTCGTCTGGAACGAGTGGAACAACCTCTCGATCACCAACGTCATCATCGCCATCCTCCTGATCGGCGTGGTCGGCATGCTGCTCGACCAGATCCTCGCGCGGTTCACGCGCATGGTCACCTTCCCGGAGTGATGCGATGACCGAAAAATTCATCTCCATCGAAGCTATCGCCAAGCGCTATCCCGGCGCGGGCGGCGGCGAAATCGCGGTGTTCGATAATCTCTGGCTGTCGATGGGTCGCGGCGAGTTCGGCTGCGTGATCGGTCATTCCGGCTGCGGCAAGACCACGGTGCTCAACATTCTCGCCGGGCTCGACGAGCCGAGCGAGGGCACCGTGATCGTCGACGGCCAGGCGATCGAAGGCACCAGCCTCGACCGCGCCGTGATCTTCCAGAGCCACGCGCTGTTGCCGTGGCGTACCGTGCTCGGCAACGTCGCCTACGCCGTAACCTCGAAATGGCGCGACTGGGACCGCGCCAAAGTCAAGGCGCACGCCCAGACCTTCATCGATCTCGTGGGTCTCACCGGCGCCGAGCATAAGCGGCCGTCGGAACTCTCCGGCGGCATGAAGCAGCGCGTCGGCATCGCGCGGGCGCTCTCGATCACGCCGAAGATCATGCTGATGGACGAGCCGTTCTCGGCGCTGGATGCGCTGACCCGCGGCACGCTGCAGGACGAGGTGCGCCGCATCTGCCTGGAGACCGGCCAGACCGCATTCATGATCACCCACGATGTCGATGAAGCGATCTATCTCGCCGACAAGATTTTCCTGATGACCAACGGCCCCGGCGCGGTGCTGGCCGAGATCGTCGAAAACCCGCTGCCGAAGGATCGCGGCCGCGCCGACCTGCACCGGCATCCGCTGTACTACGCGCTGCGCAATCACATCGTGGATTTCCTGGTCAGCCGCAGCAAGACCTTTGCCGCCGACGTGCCCGGTCACGATCCACGCAATGTGCCGGTGGTTCGGATCGGTAAACCCGAACTGATGATCGCGTCCGATCCCGACGCGTCGCGCGACGAGTCCCGACAGACGTCATGGCCGGGCTTGTCCCGGCCATCCACGTCTTCCTAATCAACTTAGCAAGGACGTGGATGCCCGGGACAAGCCCGGGCATGACGATCGTAATAAGGAGACCACAATGAAACGATCCGACCTCACCGAGAAGCTGCTCGACATCAAGCGCGAGAAGGGCTGGAGCTGGAAGCACATCTGCGAGAAGATCGGCGGCTATTCCGAAGTGCTGATCGTCGGCGCCATCCTCGGCCAGATGAAGCTGACCAAGCCGCAGGCCGCCAATGCCGGCGAGCTGTTCGGGTTGTCGAAATCGGAAGTCGCAATGCTGAACGAGACGCCGATGCGCGGCGAGGGCACGCCGATGCCGCCGACCGATCCCCTGATCTACCGGTTCTATGAGCTGGTGATGATCAACGGCCCGGCCTGGAAGGCGCTGATCGAGGAAGAGTATGGCGACGGCATCATGTCGGCGATCGATTTCGACATGGTGATGGAGCGCCTGCCCAACCCCAAGGGCGACCGCGTCAAGATCACGATGTCCGGCAAGTTCCTGCCGTACAAATATTACGGCGCCAGCGGCAACGTGCCGGAATACGGGTTCAAGGAAGGATAGGACGCGAATGGCGAGTAGCGAATGGAAATTTCCCCATTCGCTATTCGCCACTCCCTATTCGCTTGGCCTTACGTCCCGGCCTTCACCTGCTGGATGGCCTGCGCCATCAGCTCGTCCATCTTCACGCGAAGCTGCGGCTCGGTGATGGCGACGCCCTTGGCGGTGAGGTCGGCCAGCACCTTGCGGACCACGTCGGCGTCGCCGGCTTCCTCGAAATCGGAGGCCACGACTTCCTTGGCATAGGCGGTCGCGGCCTCGCTCGTCAGTCCGAGCTTCTCCGCTACCCACATTCCGAGCAGCCGGTTGCGGCGGGCCTCGGCCTTGAACTTCTGTTCCTCGTCGAGGGCGTACTTCTTCTCGAAACCTTCCTCACGCTTGTCGAATGTGCTCATACCCCAGGGTTCCGATCTCTGTGCCAAAAATGGTTAAAACGGCCACGTTGCGGTCGCCGGCTCGCGCGCTTAGATAACGGTAGCCATTCGTTAAAACAACCGGCTTTAAGCCGCAGGGAGAGGGGTAAAACTCGCCCCAAACGGACCGGATCGATTGTACTCGATAGGCCAATCGGATAGGTTGCCTTTGGGCCCGGTTCTTGTTCTGTTTCCCGTTCCTGGCCTTCACGGCAGCTCCGTCGTGGGTCGCAATCCCTATGTCATCCGGAGCACACCAAATTCATGGATTTCAACAACACACGGTACATCCCAATGAGCCGTCGACGCCGCATTTATGAAGGCAAGGCCAAGGTCCTCTACGAAGGCCCGGAGCCGGGAACCCTGATCCAGCACTTCAAGGACGACGCGACCGCGTTCAATGCCAAGAAACACCAGGTGATCGAGGGCAAGGGCGTCCTCAACAACCGGATTTCGGAGTACCTGTTTCAGCACCTCAACGACATCGGGGTGCCGACCCACTTCATCCGCCGGCTCAACATGCGCGAGCAGCTGATTCGCGAGGTCGAGATCGTGCCGCTCGAGGTGGTGGTGCGGAACGTGGCGGCGGGCTCGCTGTCGCAGCGCCTCGGCATCGAGGAAGGTACCCAGCTGCCGCGCTCGATCATCGAGTTCTATTACAAGAACGACCAGCTCAACGACCCAATGGTCTCGGAAGAGCACATCACGGCGTTTGGCTGGGCCACGCCGCAGGAAATCGACGACATCATGGCGCTGGCCATCCGCGTCAACGACTTCCTGACCGGACTGTTTCTGGGCATCGGCATCCGCCTGGTCGATTTCAAGATGGAATGCGGCCGGCTGTTCGAGAACGACATGATGCGAATCATCGTCGCCGACGAGATCTCGCCCGATTCGTGCCGGCTATGGGACGTCAAGTCGAACGAGAAGCTCGACAAGGACCGCTTCCGCCGGGATCTCGGCGGCCTTTTGGAGGCCTATACCGAGGTCGCGAAAAGGCTGGGCATCCTGATGGAAAACGAGCGGCCGGTCGGCTCCGGTCCGGTGCTGGTCAAGAGCTAGAGGTCGGAAGTGAAAGCGCGCGTCACCGTTACACTGAAATCAGGCATTCTCGATCCGCAGGGCAAGGCCATCGAAGGGGCGCTGAAATCGCTCGGCGTCGACGGCGTCGCCAGCGTGCGCCAGGGCAAGGTATTCGACATCGAGATGTCGGGCTCCGACAAGGCCAAGGCGGAAGCCGCGCTGAAGGCCGCGGCCGACAAGCTGCTGGCGAACACCGTGATCGAGAATTACCGGGTTGAACTTCTCTAGGCCGATACCTCGATGAAATCCGCTGTTCTCGTTTTCCCCGGAATCAATCGCGAGCGCGACATGGCGCGCGCGCTGAAACTCGTATCGGGCCATGAAGCTGCGATGGTCTGGCATGCCGAGACCGCGCTGCCGAAGGGCACCGATCTGGTCGTAGTGCCGGGCGGGTTTTCTTATGGCGACTACCTGCGCTGCGGCGCCATCGCTGCCCGCGCGCCCGTGATGAACGCGGTGCGTGCTTTCGCTGCCGATGGCGGCTTGGTGCTCGGGGTCTGCAACGGTTTCCAGATTCTCTGCGAGGCAGGGCTGTTGCCCGGCGTGCTGATGCGCAATGCGCGGCTGAAATTCATCTGCCATGACGTGCATCTGCGGGTCGAGCGCTCCGACACGCCGTTCACCCGCGGCTACAATGCCGGCCAAATCATCCGCGTGCCGGTCGCCCATGGCGAGGGCAATTACGAGGCCGACGAAGAGACGCTGAAGCGGCTGGAGGGCGAGGGCAGGGTGCTCTATCGCTACTGCTCCGCCGAAGGCGTGGTCGACGAGCAATCCAACATCAACGGCGCCGCGAACTCGATCGCCGGCATCGTCAACGAGCGCGGCAATGTGCTCGGCATGATGCCGCATCCGGAAAATCACGTCGAAGACATCATGGGCTGCACCGACGGCCGCGGCCTGTTCGCAGGGCTGGTGGCGCATCTGGAGCGCGCGGCGTGAACGCCATAGCGTTTTCAAGCGAAGTGGGGACCGGTTCGCGTGAAGAAAACGCATCAAAATAAAGTCAGGGCGCGGCTGCTTGCAGTCGTCGCGGTGCTTTCGTTTGCCGCTGCCGCCCAGGCTCAGGACTACCCGAAGCGTCCCATCACCATGATCGTGCCGTTCGCGGCCGGCGGCACCTCCGACGTCATCGCGCGCACGGTCGCCGAACAGATGGGCGCATCGCTCGGACAGACCATCGTGATCGAGAATATCGCCGGTGCCGGTGGCTCAACCGCGTTGACACGGGCCGCGCGCGCGGAAGCGGATGGCTACACCATCGCAATCGGCAACGCCGGCACCAGCGCCGCCTCCTACACCATCTACCCGAAGTTGCCGTTCACGCCCGACTCCTTCGCGCCGATCGCCATGGTGGCGAAGACTTTCGGCATCGTGGCGCTGCGCAAGGACTTTCCGGCCAAAGACCTCAAGGAGTTCATCGCCTACGCCAGGAGCAATCCCGGCAGGATCAATCTCGGTCATGCCGGCGTCGGCTCGTCGAACTTCCTGATCTGCAAGAGCTTCGTGCGGGCGGCAGGCATCGATGTGCAACTGGTCGGCTATCGTGGTGCTGCGCCGGCTTTGACGGATGCGATCGGCGGCCAGATCGACGGCGTCTGCGACGCCGCAGCTTCCGTTTCCCAGCCGATCGGCGACAAACTGGTGAAGGGGTTGGTGGTCGGCTCGACCGTGCGGCTTTCGACGTTGCCGGATTTGCCGACCTCGGCCGAAGCCGGCCTTCCCGAATTCGAGGCGCAAGGCTGGAACGGCCTGTTTGCGCCGAAGGGCACGCCGCCCGAGATTATCGCCAAGTTGAACGCATCTGCGCGCACGGCGGTGGAGAGCGAGCAGGTCAAGAAGCGCTTTGCCGATCTGTCGACGGTCGCACCCGATGCCAACGAGCACGCCCCGGAAGTCTTGCAGCAGCTGGTGACGCGAGACGTCGAAAAGTATCGCAAGCTGCTGGAGGAGAAGAGGTAAATCGTTTTTCGAAGGCAATCACTCTGTCAGCTGGGGCCAGAACCGGTCATCGCCCGCCACCTCGCGAGACTGGCCGCGGGCCAGATCTCTTCCCTGTCATAGAACTCTTCGACGGCGGGCACGTTGGAGGGTAACACGATCCATGGCTGCTTCGACATCGTGAAAATGTGAACGTTCGGCGGTAGCGCATCCGGCGTGTCGAGCGTACCGACGCGAACGAAGCGGAAGCGATCGCCCGAACCCGCGAAGTTACTCCAGACCGCGATACGGCATTTGGGGCATCGTGAAATCTTCTGGCCCTTGCCGCTGAGAGAAGGAGTCACGACGATTTCAGGCTCGCCGGAGAGTAGTTCGACCCGGTCGGCTTCGATCATGGCATTGAGCGCAAACGATGCGCCGCTTTCGCGCTGGCACCATCGGCAATGACAGCAGTGAACGAAGAGGGGACGCTCCGTCATGCGGTAGCGGACGTTCCCGCACGTGCAGCCGCCCTCGATTGCGAATGTGCTCATGACCATGCTCCATCGTAGCGGCCTCGTCATCGAGGCAGACAACCGAGGTTGCTGCCAGGTTAGCGAATGCCTGATCCTGCCGTCAAACCCGGCTGGCAGATGGCTATGCCTGCGTTCGGCACAAGCCACCGGAAAACGGCTATCGCAGCCAGTGCGCCTGCGGCTTCGGCGGCAACGAAGCCAACAACATCCGACGGTCGGATGCCGGCGAACGTATCGGTGAGGGCCCGGGCGACGGTCACCGCGGGATTTGCGAAGTCGGTCGCCGTAAACCAGAAGGCTCCGCCTATATAGGCGGCAACCGCGCCCGCGACCGAAGAAGGGCGCGTCAGCGAACATGTCCAGACAATGCCCACCAGGCCAAAGGTCGACACGAATTCGCTGAACAGCTGCGATGGCCCGCTTCGCACATGTCTCGACAGGGAAAACACCGGCACGTCAAACATGAGGTGCGCTACACCCACTCCGATCACGGCCCCGGCAATCTGGATCGGCATATAGGCCACAGCGGCGCGGGGCGAGATATCGCCGCGGATCGCCATCGCAAATGTGATCAGCGGATTGAAGTGCGCGCCTGAAAGCGGCGCAAACCATTCGATCAAGGCGAACAGCGCGGCTGCTGTCGCCAGCGCGTTGGCAAGCAGCGCGATCGCGGCATTCCCGGCAGAAAGGCGTTCTCCCAGAATTCCGGAGCCGACCACCGCAACAAGCAGGAATCCCGTCCCGAGCGCCTCCGCCGTCAGGCGACGCCGGAGCGATATCAATTGGACCGCGCCGCGCGCATTGGTCGTCTCCGCAACACCGATGCCATGAAAGACCTCGGCGTATCGCTGTTGCATCTTGCCGGCCATGCCATCTGTCCTCAGGTGACCTGAGAGACCTTGTAGGCAATCCCGCCTTCGATCAGATATCCCGACCCTACGCAGACAATGTCGTTCAGCCAGGCGTATTGCTTCGCTCCCGTTTCGAACAGAGGGTTGGTCCGGAAGTAGTAGCGAGCAGGATCGACCTGATATCTTTTGACCGGATCGGCCATGTCGGCTCGCAGTTCGGGCGGCGTGATCCAGCGGCCGCCGTAGGTCATGTGCACCAGAGCGTCATCATGGGTGCGCAGGGTCAATCGCACGTCCAGCGTCATAGCTCCGTCGGCACGAAACAAGGCCCAGTCGCCGCCGCCAGCGAGAACCTCGCCACGCAATTTGGGGCCTTCGAAGGTGCCGCCGGCAGCGCCGAACAAAATCCGCCGACCCAGCGGGCCGTCGCCGATATTCAGCCGCGGATTCAAATCGATGACGATGTCGAACAGGTGGGTGGTCTCGATGTCGCCGATGGCCTTCACGCGTGGGTCTGATGTCATGAGTCGTTGCCTTCAATTGCGGGGAGGGTGATGCGGATGCCGCGCGCTATTCGGCCGCGAGCTGTGCAGCGGCGGCGTCTCCGAAGATCTTTCGCCGGACCGCGTCGGTGGACACGCCGGATTGGGCGCAGAGCGCCGACAGGTCAAAGAAGAACCGTTCGCCGGCAATCAGGTCGTCCTTGAAGGCGAATTGGATGTATACCGGCAGCTCAGCGCGCCTGCCGTTGGGGACTACGCCGAACCGATCGCCGGTCATGGTCATGTGCACCGTGCCCCAGCAGATCAACGCATCGTCGTTGCTGGCGCGACCTTGCAGGGCGACGTTGTAGTCAGGAAAGGACGCGAAGAACCTGGTCAGCGCCTTCTCGTTCTCGGCGAGGCCCCGCGCCATCGTCCCGAAGGCCGGGCTCTCAAGCAGCATTTCGGAGTGGAGAAGTCTTAAAGCCGCAGGCAGGTCCTGGCGGCTCTTGGCGACCGCCAGCGCCTGCGCCAGTTCGAACATCCGATTGCCGTTCATGTGATCCTCCGATCTGCGGCATGTCACGCTCATTCCGGATGCCTGGGTGGCAGTCGGCCGTACAAACATTCGAGATGTCTTTAACATACCGAATGTATGTAATATATTGAGAGACTAAACGACGTCAAGCGGTATGTTGCCTTCATGGACAAGAGCAAACCTGAGCGAAGTCGGCGCGAGGAGTACACGGAGGCAACCCGACTGGCGCTGCTGTCGGCCGGCCGTGATGTATTTGCGAAGGAGGGCTATCAGGCGGCTGGAATCGAGACGATCTCGCGGGCGGCGCGGGTGACGCGAGGCGCCTTCTATCACCACTTCGATGACAAGAAGGCCCTGTTCGATGCCGTCGTCGTGTCCCTGCAATCGGAGGCGGCTGCCAAGATCGGCGAACGGGCCCGGGCGCAGCGGAAGATATGGGAACGTCTGAGCGTGGGGATCGACGCGTATCTGGACGCCTGTCTCGAGCCGGCTTACGGGCGCATTGTCATCCAGGAGGCGGCGGCGGTGCTTGGCAACGAGCGCTATCGGGAAATCGAAGAGGCCTATCCGATGGCGCTTCTCACCGCGACCCTGAACGCCCTGAAGCGCGAGGGCGAACTCGATTTCGAGGACATCGATCTTCTCAGCCGCATGGTAGACGCCATGATCTGCAAGATGGCGCTCATGCTGCCGGAGGCGGACCACCCCAAGAAACTGCGAGAGCGTGGACAGAAGATCATCGGCAGCCTGCTCGGCGCCTTCCGCCGGGGATGATTGGCGTCCGCCTCATTGCTCCGCGGCTGGCCCGGACTTGCGTCCGTTCAGTCTTGCGCGGAACTGGTCGATCCTTCGTCCGTAGCCGCCGCCGGGGACGGTCATGGCGGCGACGCCGGCCATCACCAGCAGCAATCCGAGCGCCAGGTTCGACGGTACGGTTTCGCCGAGCAGCACGACCGACAGGCCGACGCCGATCGGAATGCGCAAATAGCCCTGCGCGTTGGTGGTCAGCGTGCCCAATCGCGTCAGGCACATGTAGAACAGCATCAATCCGAGCGCACTCGAGAAAATTCCCATGGTGACGGTGGCGGCGAGCGCTTCCGGCGTCGGCCGCAAGGTCCAGGGGTGCTCGACGATCAGCGCCGCCGGCAGCAGGATGAGACCGCCGAACAGCAGCGAGCCCGCCGCCACCACCATCGGGTCGTACTCGGTCAGCCGCAGCCCGAAGATCGTGGCGCAGGCAAAGGAGACGGTGGCGACCAGGATGACCATCTCGGCGAAGATATTGCCGCCGAGTCCGCCGAGCGAGTCGAGGCCGATGATGACGGCGGTTCCGGCGAGCCCCAGCACGGCGCCGGCGAGTTTCAGGAGCGTGGCCGGTTCATGCCGGGTGATGCCCCAGGTGATGAGGAAGGCGAAGATCGGCGTGGTCGACGCCAGCACCACGGTCGGCGCCGCCGCCACATATTGCTGCGCCCAGGTGATCATCAGGAACGGAATCGTCGAATTGATGGTCTGCTGCTGGGCGAACAGTTTCCAGGCCCTGGCATCGGCCGGAATTCGCATGCCCCGCGCGCGCAAAATCATGAGCAGAAAGCCGGCGGCGATCAGCGAGCGCGCCGAGATGAAGGTGATCGGAGGGATCGAGCCGAGGCCGATCTTGGTCAGCGGATAGGTCGAACTCCAGCAGCACGCCAGCGCCAGCAGCAGCGCGTAATCGCGCCAGCGGTGAGGGGCCCTTGGAGACCGGGCTGGATCCGGTGGCGCGGGTGGTGGGTCGCCTTCTATCGCTGCCATTTTCTTGAGCAACTCAATTCTCCCGGCGCGCCGGCCGCTCACAAGTCAGGAAACGCCGGGGATTGAGAGAGGCCGGGTCGAATCAGGTGGCAACCGCGCCCGCCTTTGCCGGCGGCTTCCACTTCACCCGCTTGATGGTGCCGGAAAAGGTGAATAGCGTCCGCTCGCCGGCTTTCAGCACGCCGCGCAGGAAGATCATCGAGCCGCCGGCCCGCATGACCTCGCCGGTACCCTCGACCAGCTCGCCTTCGCGCGCGCCGTCGAGAAATTCGCAGCCGAACGATACCGTCACTCCCGGACCCTGCAGCACGGGTGCGGCAAAGGCGAACAGGCAGTAGTCCGCAAACGTCATGAAGCAGCCGCCATGGACGTTGCGCATGCCGTTGAGGTGCTTCTTCTCGACCCGGAACGCACAACGCACGCTGCCGTCGTCCTCCATCCGGTGCCAGAACGGCCCGGTATGGGATTCGAAGTGGTCGCGGATCCAGGTGCGCCAGCCGGCGAATTCGCCCTCGGTTTCGACGTGCAGATCGGGACGGTGGAGGAATGCGGATTTGGTGATGTCGTCCAAGTGAAAAGGCCTTCAATTGAGGGTTTGAATCCTTAAATCCGATCCAGAACTGATGTGCAAACCCCGACAATGCATGGACCGCCCGCAAATCTATGGACAGCGGGAAAATGCGCCTAAAAAGGCCTTTTCCGGCCCCTCCGATCTCCCTAATAAGGGGACCTCAATCGCCCAAAGAGCCTCATGAACCAGCCCCAGATTACCCCCGAACTCGTCGCCAGCCACGGCCTCAAGCCCGACGAGTATGAGCGCATTCTCAAGCTGATCGGCCGGGTGCCGACCTTCACCGAGCTCGGGATTTTCTCGGCGATGTGGAACGAGCACTGCTCGTACAAGTCCTCACGTATCCATCTTCGGGGCCTGCCGACCAAGGCGCCCTGGGTGATCCAGGGGCCGGGCGAGAACGCCGGCGTGATCGATATCGGCGACGGCCAGGCGGTGGTCTTCAAGATGGAGAGCCACAACCATCCGAGCTACATCGAGCCCTATCAGGGCGCGACCACCGGCGTCGGTGGCATTTTGCGCGATGTGTTCACGATGGGCGCGCGCCCGATCGCCTGCCTCAATGCGCTCTCGTTCGGCGCGCCGGAACATCCCAAGACGCGCCATCTGGTGTCGGGCGTCGTGGCCGGCGTCGGCGGCTACGGCAATTCGTTCGGCGTGCCCACGGTCGGCGGCCAGGTGCGTTTCCACACCCGCTATGACGGCAATATCCTGGTCAATGCGATGGCGGTCGGCCTCGCCGACAGCGACAAGATATTCTATGCGGCGGCCTCCGGCGTGAACATGCCGATCGTCTATCTGGGCTCGAAAACCGGCCGCGACGGCATTCACGGCGCCTCGATGGCGTCGGCCGAATTCGACGACGACTCCGCCGAGAAGCGGCCGACGGTGCAGGTCGGCGATCCCTTCGCCGAAAAACTGCTGCTGGAAGCCTGCCTCGAAATCATGGAAGCCGATTGCGTGATCGCGATCCAGGACATGGGCGCGGCGGGGCTGACCTGCTCGGCGGTGGAGATGGGCGCCAAGGGCGACCTCGGCGTCGATCTCGATCTCGACGCGGTGCCGACCCGCGAAACCGGCATGAGCGCCTATGAGATGATGCTGTCGGAAAGCCAGGAGCGCATGCTCATGGTGCTGAAGCCCGAAAAGGAAAAGCAGGCCGAGGCGATCTTCAAGAAATGGGGGCTGGATTTCGCCGTGGTCGGCTACACCACGCCGAGCAAGCGTTTTGTCGTCAAGCATGGCGGCGACGTCATGGCCGATCTGCCGATCAAGGAACTGGGCGACGAAGCGCCGCTGTACGACCGGCCGCACGTGCCGTCGCAACCGCTGCCTGTGATCCATGCGCGCGACGTGACGCCGCCGATCGGAATCATGCCTGCGCTGGAAAAACTGATCGCCACGCCCGAGCTGTGTTCGAAGCGCTGGGTGTGGGAGCAGTATGATCACGTTATTTTGGGCAACACCGTGCAGCGCCCCGGCGGCGACGCCGCTGTCGTGCGGGTGCAGGACGGGCCGAAGGGGCTGGCGCTGACCGTTGATGTGACGCCGCGCTATTGCGAGGCCGATCCTTATCAGGGCGGCAAGCAGGCGGTGGCGGAGGCCTGGCGCAATATCACCGCGGTCGGCGGGCGGCCGCTGGCGATCACCGACAATCTCAATTTCGGCAATCCGGAGCGGCCGGAAATCATGGGCCAGTTCGTCGGCTGCCTGAAGGGCATTTCGGAAGCCTGCCGCACGCTCGACTTCCCGGTCGTGTCCGGTAACGTCTCGCTCTACAACGAGACCAACGGCCGCGGCATCCTGCCGACGCCGTCGATCGGCGGCGTCGGGCTGCTCGACGACTTCACCAAATCCGCGACATTGGCGTTCAAGGCCGAGGGCGAAGCGATCCTGTTGATCGGCGAGACCCATGGCTGGCTCGGGCAATCGGTTTATCTGCGCGACATCTGCGGCCGAGAAGAGGGAGCGCCGCCGCCGGTCGATCTCGCGGCCGAAAAGCGTAATGGCGACGTGGTGCGCGGCATGATCCATGCCGGCACCGCGACCGCCGCCCACGACCTTTCCGACGGCGGGCTGTTGATCGCGCTGGCGGAAATGGCGATCTCGAGCGGCATCGGCGCGAAGCTGTTGGCGGCGCCGGGCGCGATCGTGCCGCATGCTTATTGGTTCGGCGAGGACCAGGCGCGCTATATCGTGACGGTGCCGGAGGAACAGGCCGGCCTGGTGCTGGCGAAGATGCGGGGCGCCGGCGTGCCCTGCGCGCGGATCGGCACCACCGGCGGCGACGCGATCAGCATCGTCGGCGAGGCGCCGGTGACGGTGAAGGGCCTCGAGCACCGTTTTGAAAGCTGGTTGCCGGCCTACATGAACGGCGCGGTCTAATCTCACCGTTTATCGTCATTGCGAGGAGCGCAGCAATCCACACGTCATTCCAGCCGTGCTGATGGATGGATTGCTTCGCTTTATAGCACCTTCGACGCGCCCGGGATCTGCCGTAGCGCCCGCGTCGCCGCCCAACTGAAGGCGACGGTCAGCACGAACGCGATCAGCGCCTTGGCGACCGCGGGCAGGTCGTAGTCGAACAGCCAGTATTGCAGCCAGAGCACGATCGGGTAGTGCACGAGGAACATCCCATAGGCGTCAGCCTGCATCGGGTCGAGCATGCTCCAGCCCGATCGCTTGAACCGCAGGAAATACGCCAGGATCGCGAACAGGATGGCCGCGCTGAAGGCGACGAAGAGCAGGCCGTAACTAGCTTCGTACCAATTGGGCAGGACGACGGGATTGTCCAGTATTTCGCGCTTTATGGCGATCAGTCCCCACAACAGGCAATACGGAACCAGCGTCACGGCCATCCAGCCCCAGCTGCTCCTGGCCAGCCGTCCGTCCTCGCTCAGCACGCCGTGCTCGAAATTCGCAGCCCCCACTCCCGCGCCGATGAAGAAGTAGGCCGCATAGAGCAGCACGCGGCTGGCTTGGATGTCGAACGGTCCCAACTCGAACCACTTGCCCGGTCCGAAATGGACTCGCGCCGGGATATAGAGGATGGCGGTGACCACGGTGAGAAACAGGAAGAAGTCGGCCGGCCGCTCGAAGCCGCGTTGCGACAGGCGATTGATCGGATCAACCATCCTTGGCGAGATCCGGTACAACAGGCTCGCGGTAAGATCGAACGCCAGCAGCACCCAGATGAACCAGACCGGGCCGCTTGGCCAGGGACCTGATGTGACCGTCTTCCACCAGAATGCCGAGAAGCCGAGGTCGGGATTCTGCCGCAGCGCGATGGCGTAGTAGGCGATCGGGATGATCGTGAACGCGGCGACTGCGAAGGGCAGGCCGAGCCGGAGCAGGCGGTCGCGAAAGAAGATGGCTGGCGACTTGTGCCCGAGGCCCGGCCACACGAACAGTCCGGACAGGAAGAAGAACATCGCCATGAAGAAGCTGTCGGTGGCGAGCACGATCATGTCGAAGCCGATGAACGACTTGGCGTCGGTATGACCGAAATAGGTGTAGGGAATGACGGCATGGTGGACCAGCACCACAAGGGTCAGGAAGGTGCGTGTGCGGTCGAGCGAGGCGTCGCGCGCCTTGGCTTGTGGCGCCGCCTGGACTTCGGCGGCCGCCCCCGTGTGGGAGATCGTGGTCATGCGCGCCCCGGCAAGGATGATGATCGCCAAGATGTTGCCGCCGGGAACCGGATTCAGCAAGGCCCAATCAGAATGCGACTGGTGCTGCAGCGAGCCGGCGGAGTCATCCAGCGCGAAGACGCACTTCGCGCTTTTGCCCGGCCATGACGGATGATCTGGGGCTCAGCCCACTTCCTCGATCTTCACCCTGTCCGGATAGAACGCCAGATGGCCTGTTATTTCCTCCATGGCGGGGAATGGCGTCTCGTAGGTCCAGATCGAATTTTCCAGCGTCGCGCCGTTCGCCTTGATGCTGAAATAGTTCGCATCTCCCTTGTAGGGGCAGTGCGTTACCCGCTCGGTGCGCGCCAGCAGCGCCATATTGGCGTCGCTGCGCGGCACATATTGCACGGCGGGATAGCGCGCTTCCTTCAGCGTCAGCGCCTGGGTGGTGTCGGCGATGACGACGCCACCGGCGGTGATGCGGACGCGCTTCGGGTTCGCTGTAATGGTGATGGGGTGGTCGGGGCCGGGGAGTTTCATCGAGGGGTAGCCTTTTCGGTCAGCCGGTTGTGATCGCGAGCCGCGATATCAAGGGCTTTGCAGCGACTGGATCGGGAATATAGTGCCACAGGGCGTGACGTAGAAGGGTGGCCGGGCTAAGTTCCGGTGCCGCCGCAGCGAAGCTGGCGGCGATTCGAAACGCCGGATTTGGAGAGATTTTGGATGCCGATGGACGCCCACGATATCGAATCGATGATCAAGGCGGCAATTCCCGACGCCGAGGTGACGATCCGCGATCTGGCCGGCGACGGCGACCACTATGCCGCGACCGTGATCTCGGAGTCGTTCCGCGGCAAATCCAGGGTCCAGCAGCACCAGATCGTCTATCAGTCGCTGCGCGGTCAGATGGGCGGCGTGCTGCACGCGCTGGCGCTGCAGACCGGGGTACCTGGCGGACCCGGGGTACCGGAAGGTTAGGCCCGGGGTAGCACTGCCATGGCGGGGGACGATCAACACGGCGCGCTGTTTCGCCCGCTCGTGCCGAACCAGCACAGCCGCGTCACCTACGCTGAACTGTTCTTCGACCTGGTGTTCGTGTTCGCGGTCACGCAGATCTCGCACACGCTGCTCGGCCGCTTCACCCCGCTTGGCGCGGCGCAGACGACGCTGTTGTTTCTCGCGGTCTGGTGGGTGTGGGTCTACACGTCCTGGATCACCAACTGGCTCAATCCGGAAACGACGCCGGTCCGGGTCATGCTGTTCGTGCTGATGCTCGGCGGACTCGTGCTCTCGACCTCGATTCCGCAGGCGTTCGAATCGCGGGGGCTCTGGTTCGCCGTCGCCTACGCCGCGATGCAGGTTTCGAAGACGGTGTTTCTGCTGGTATCGACGCCGCCCGCCCGAACCTTGGCGCGCCTGAATGCAATCCGCATCACGACATGGCTGTCGGTCTCGGGCGTGTTCTGGATCGCGGGCGGCTTTGCCGAAGGGCAAGCGCGGCTGGCATTCTGGGCGGTGGCGCTGGGAATCGAATATCTCTCGCCCGCGGTGCGGTTCTGGATCCCGAAATACGGCGCGTCCTCGATCGAGGACTGGACCGTCGAGGGCGGCCACATGGCCGAGCGCTGCGCGCTGTTCGTCATCATCGCGCTCGGCGAATCCATCGTCGTGACCGGCGCGACCTTTGCGGATCTCACCTGGACCGCCGAGACACTCGGCGCCTTCGCGTCAAGCTTCATCGGCAGCCTCGCGATGTGGTGGATCTATTTCCACCGTGGCGCGGAGGCGGGGTCCGAGCTGATTTCGAGATCGAGCGAGCCGGGGCGGCTGGCGCGGCTCGCCTACACCTACCTGCACATGCCGATCGTGGCCGGTATCATTCTTTCGGCGGTCGCCGACGAACTCGTGCTGAAACATCCCGGCGGCCATTCCGATCTCAAGACGGTGCTGAGCGCGATCGGCGGACCGCTGTTGTTCCTGCTCGGGACCATCCTGTTCAAGCACACCATTCGCGGCTGGCTGCAGCTCTCGCACGGCGTCGGCATCATTGCGCTCGGCGTTCTCGTCTGGTTCGCCGGCGAGATGTCGCCGCTGCTGCTCTCGATCGTGACCACCGCGATCATGATCATCGTCGCGGCGTGGGAGTCGATCTCGCTGAAATCGGAGGCCGCCAAGCCCCGGCGTGAACAGCCTCACTCCGAAGCCGGCAGCACGTAAGCCGCCAGCGCAGATCGCGCGTCAGTCTTCCCTAAAATGCGCCGGGTCGGCAATGACGCCTTTTTCGCAGAACTGCTGGAACGATGCCAATCGCGAAGTGAGCCCGGACAGGCTGACGGCGTAGCTTCCGCCCGCCAGCGTCAATTCCATATCGCTGGCGGTCTTGATCGACGCCAGCAGCGCGGGGCTGGCTTCGGCATAGTGAATAGCCGCATCCCAGTCCATGCTGCAATACGCCGGCCAGACCTGCGGCGAGCGACATCGATAGAGGCGGCGGACGCCCGCCGAACCAGAGACTGACCAGGGTGCCGATCACAATGACGGCAAGCGACAGCAGCAATGCCACCGCTTCGATCGCCTTGGCCTTGCGGAAGGTCAGCACCATCGTCACGATCGACAGGATCAGCATCGCCATGCTGGCGACCGCGATGAGTCGAAAGAAGACCCGCAGCGGATTTGCAAACAACGCCGAAACGGCCGCCAGGATGGCCAGTCCGCCAAGGAGTATCCCGCCGGTCTTCACCCGCCCGAGAATTTGGCGTTTGATTTGCGATTCGACGTCGTAAGGCACGAAATGACCAATGTGGCAGTAAACACCGCCCTGATCATTCTCTACTGCACCACCCCGCAGCCGGCATCTTGACGTACGTCAATCCGGGCATCGGCACCGCCGAAATGCGGATGCGGCAGATCTTCATCACCGGCCTGTCGGCGTGCTTCGGACTGAGGCTTTCACTCCGAGGCCACCAGCGCATGAACCGAGAACATGCCATCCGCGTCGGTCCAGGATTCCAGTGGGGTCCAGCCCGAGCCGCGCGCCAGCGCGTTGAAGCGGTCGAGGCTGTACTTGTAGCTGCTCTCGGTATGGATGGTTTCGCCGGGGCGGAATGAAAAGCTGCGGCCGAGCACCCGGACGGACTGCGCCTTCTTGCTGATCAGGTGCATCTCGATGCGATGCCGCTCGCGATTGTAGATCGCGCGATGGATGTACGCGCCGGTGTCGAAGTTGCCGCCGAGTTCGCGGTTGATGCGAACCATGACGTTGAGATTGAAGCGCGCGGTGACGCCGGCGGCATCGTTATAGGCGTCGTACAGCACGCGCTCGTCCTTTTCGAGGTCGACGCCGATCACCATCTGCGCGCCTTGTCCGAGAATCTCGCGGGCGCTGCGCATGAAGGCGCTTGCTTCGTGCGGCTCGAAATTGCCGAGCGTCGAGCCCGGGAAGAACCCGACCTTGGGCATATCCTTGACCGCGTCGGGCAGCGCGAACGGCGCGGTAAAATCGGCCGTCACCGGATAGACCGACAGCGCTTGAAAATCCCGGCGCAGCGCGTCGGCCTGGGCTTTCAGGAAATCGCCGGATATGTCGACGGGGACGTAGGCGCTGAGCGCGCATTGGTTCAGGAGCAGCCGGACCTTGGTGGTCGCGCCGGCGCCGAATTCCACCAGTGCGGCGCCTTGGGGGATGATCGAAGCGATCTCGCCGGCGCGGTCGCGCAGGATACCGAGTTCGGTGCGCGTCGGGTAATATTCCGGCAGCACCGTGATCTGTTCGAACAACTCGGAGCCGGTGGCGTCATAGAAATATTTCGGCGACAGCCGCTTCGGAAATTGCGACAGGCCCTCGATGGCGTCCTGAGCGAATGCCGAGGTCTGTTCGTCGAAACGATGCGCTTTGGCCAAAGCGGCGGCGTGCACATTCATGATGTTCTCCAGAACGCGCTTTCCGGCGCGATTGAATTTGAAAAATCAGGTGGCGTAGTCGGCAAGCCGCAGTCCCGTGAATTGCCAGCGATGATGCGGATAAAAGAAGTTGCGATAGGTAATACGGCTATGGCCGGCAGGAGTTGCAAGCGAGGAGCCGCGCAGCACCATCTGGTTGACCATGAACTTGCCGTTATATTCGCCGAGCGCGCCCTCGATCGCGCGGTAACCGGGGTAGGGGCTGTAGGCGCTGCGGGTCCATTGCCACACGATCCCGAAGGCGTCGTTGAGCTGCCCGGCGCGGGCTGCGACCTCCCATTCCATTTCGGTCGGCAGATGCCGGCCGCGCCAGCGCGCAAACGCATCGGCCTCATAATAGCTGACGTGGCAGACCGGCGCTGACGGATCGATCGTCTGAAGTCCGGCCAAGGTCATGATCTTCCATTCGCCGTCGACCTGACGCCAGTGGCCGGGCGCCTGCCATTCCTCTTTCTCGACGGTAGCAAAACCGTCCATCAGCCAGAGCGTCGCCGTCGCGTAGCCGCCGTCTTCCATGAAGGCGAGCCACTCGGCATTGGTGATGAGGTTGCGCGCCAGCCTGACCGGCCCGACCAGGGCGCGATGTGCGGGCTTTTCATTGTCGAAGTGAAAGCTGTCGTCGGTGTGTCCGACGGTGTGGATGCCCTCGTTCAGCGTCGCCCATTCGTCGCCGGCGCGAGTTTCGTCGCCACCGCGGGTCGAAGCGGGAAAGCGCCACACCGGATCGTAAGCCGGCGGGATCGGGTTTTGCGCAAACGCATGCAGGATGTCGGTCAGCATCAATTCCTGATGCTGCTGTTCGTGGTTGAGGCCGGTCTCGACCAGCGGCACGAGCGCCCGCAGCGCGTCCTCGCCGGCCTCGTGGAAGAATTTCACCACCGCCGCATCGACATGCCGGCGGTAGGCGGTGACGTCGTCGGCGCCGGGGCGGGTCAGAAGGCCGCGCTGGTGGCGGGCGTGCCTGGGGCCGGCGCTGACATAATAGGAATTGAACAGGAAGGCGTAGTCCGGGTGGAAGGGCTCGTAGCCATCGCAGTGTTCGCCGAGCACGAATTGCTCGAAGAACCAGGTGGTATGGGCGCGGTGCCATTTCGCGGGGCTGGCGTCCGTCATCGACTGGATCTGCTGATCCTCGGGCGACAGCGGGGCGGCCCGGCGCTCGGTCTCGTTGCGGACCATCAGATAGGCTTCCACCAGATTCTGGGTGAGGCTGCCTGAATCGGAGAATAATGACGGGCAAGGGGCGGCGATGGCGGCCGCAGCGGATGCTGGTTTCGTCACTGGTGTCTCCGGTTGGTTAGAGAACGTTGAACTGGCAGAGCGGTTCCCCGGGAACAGTCCGTCCTAGATAGGGGTTTCCGGCGGGGATAAAAGCCTCCACGGGCTATGATGTTGCTGCCTTCCGGCTATGGCCCCCCTCCGGCGCGCCTTGGGGATATCCGGATGCGGATAGCCTGCGCATGCCAGCTCCCCGCCATTTTACTTTGGATGCACAACGGTTTGGGATACATATATAAGTAGTGTCGGGTTTACGGGTCGACGCCGGCCCGGGAAGGTTATGCCGCAAAAGGACGCCAATATGAGCATCGAGCAATTCATCGATAACGAAGTGAAGTCGAACGACGTCGTACTGTTCATGAAGGGAACGCCGCAGTTTCCGCAGTGCGGTTTTTCCGGTCAGGTGGTGCAGATCCTCGACCACGTCGGGGTCGGCTACAAGGGCCTGAACGTACTGGAATCCGCCGACCTGCGTGACGGCATCAAGGCCTATTCGAACTGGCCGACCATTCCGCAGCTTTACGTCAAGGGCGAGTTCGTCGGCGGCTGCGACATCGTCCGCGAGATGTTCCAGGCCGGCGAGCTGCAGCAGCTTTTTGCCGACAAGGGTGTCACCGTTAACGCGGCGGCCTAGGCCTGAGCTTGGCCGCGCGCCAGATCGGCACGGCACGTCTCGAAGTCATCGTCGCCGACATCACCACCTTGAGTGTTGACGCCATCGTCAACGCCGCGAATGCATCCCTGCTCGGCGGGGGCGGCGTCGATGGCGCGATCCACCGCGCCGCGGGGCCCGAGCTGCTCGCCGAATGCCGTACCCTCCATGGCTGCGAGACCGGCGGCGCCAAAATCACGAGAGGCTATCGGCTTCCGGCGCGGCATGTGATTCATGCCGTCGGCCCGGTTTGGCGCGGCGGCAACGCCGGCGAAGATGACGCGCTGGCGTCGTGCTACACCAGCGCGATCGAACTCAGCCACGCCCACGGCCTTGCCTCGGTCGCCTTTCCTGCCATTTCCACCGGCATCTATGGTTTCCCCGCTGCTCGCGCGGCGCGCATCGCCGTCTCCGCGACGGTCGCGGCGCTGCCGGCGGCGCCGGCGCTCAGCCGCATCATCTTCTGCTGCTTTTCCGGGCAGAGCGCCGCCCTGCATGCGCAGGCGATGGCTGACTTCGGCAGCCCTTGTGCCGATTGAGACGGCCGGTAGACTGCATCGGCCGGCGATGAAGAAACGGATCCATGACGCGACGGAGAACTGACGGCTTCGGGCGGAGGCGCCCGGTTGCAGCCGTGCTTGCGCTGCTGCTTCTCGCGGCCGTCGTTCGGCCGAACACCGCCGCTGCCGAATCATCGCCTGTCGTCCGGTCGAGCTTCTCGCCCGACAAACTGACGCGCATCGGCGACTTCATCCGCAACGAGGTCGCAACCGGCAGGATCGCGGGCGCGGTCATGCTGATCCAGCAACACGGCCGTCCCGTCTTTTTCGAAAGCTTCGGGGTGCGCGACGTCGAAAGCAGGCGTCCGATGACCGCGGACACCATCTTCCGGATTTATTCGATGTCGAAGGCCGTCACGTCAGTGACGGCGATGCTGCTGGTCGAGGACGGCAACCTCGGGCTCGACGATCCCGTGTCAAAATACATCCCCGGCTTCGCCGACGTGAAGGTCGGCGTCGAAAGGCGCGATGAAAGCGGAAAGCCGATGCTGGCGCTCGAGCCGGCCAACCGGCCGATCACCGTCAAGGATCTGCTGCGCCACACCTCGGGCCTGACCTATGGCTTCTATGGCGACAGTCCGGTGCGAAAACGCTATGCGAATTCCGATCTGTTCGACGGCGATTTCGACAATGCCGCCTTCGCCGAGCGTATCGCCAGGCTGCCGCTCGCCGAACAGCCGGGGACGTCGTGGGATTACGGCCATTCGACCGACGTGCTCGGTCGCGTCATCGAGGTCGCATCGGGGCAATCGCTGTTTGCGTTTGAAAAGCAGCGGCTGATTGATCCGCTGGGCATGACCGAAACCGCTTTCTACCTCGCCGACGAGTCGAAGCGGCCGCGCATTGCCCAGCCGATGCCGAACGATCGCTTTGGCGGTCCCGTCGCCGGCATCCGCGATCCGATGTTGCAGCGGCGCTGGGAATCCGGCGGCGCCGGCATGGTCGGGACGATCGGCGACTACGCCCGTTTCGCACAGATGCTGCTGAACGGCGGCACTCTGGACGGCAGGCGCTACCTTAAGCCGGAAACCATCGCATTGATGGCGTCGGACCATATCGGCCCGGAAACCGGCATCGCCCGCGACCAGTTCTATTTTCCCGGCGAGACCTCCGGCTTCGGGCTCGGCTTTGCGGTGCGCACGTCGGTGCCGCCGAACACGTCTTGGCCGTTGGGTGAATTTCGCTGGGACGGCGCCGGCGGCACTTTCTTCTTTATCGATCCGCGCGACGATATGTTCGCTATCTTCATGGTGCAGGCGCCGTCGCAGAGCGGACGGATTCAACTGGCGCTGAAGACGCTGATCTACGAGGCGCTCGGAAAATGATCGAGCCGGAACTTGCCGTGCCAGCGTTGGAGACAACGAAACTCGACGGAAAGGGTCGCTTTCCGAAACTTGCTATCGCAGAGTGGCTCGCTCTGGCTATCTATCTCGTTCTGGTGATCGGCTTCGCGTGGAATCCAACACCTCTTGCGCAATGTCTGGCTGCGATCGGAATTGCCGGTGCCTGTGCTCACGCGGCATTTTTCTATGGTTGGAAGGATGCAGCGGCCCTGCTGGCTATCTGCGTTGTTACGGCATTCACGATGGAGAACTTGGGTGTCACCACGGGTATACCCTTCGGCCGTTACCATTTTGAGGTCGGAGCCGACCTGACGCATGTCGGTGCCGTCCCGATTATCGTCGGCCCGCTGTGGTTCGGCATGGGGTATTTCTCATGGATCATTGCCGCGGCTCTGCTTGGCGGCGCTGATCTGCGTTTGAACAGAAAATTCGAAATTATCGCACTGCCCATCGTTGCAGCGTTCGTGATGGCGCAATGGGACGTGGTTATGGACCCGCCCGAGGCGACAATCTCCAGGGCCTGGATATGGCATGACGGCGGGGCTCATTTCGGCGTGCCGCTATCGAATTACCTCGGCTGGCTGCTAACTGCATGGCTGTTCTATCAGGCGTTCGCAATCTATCTCAGCCGGCGCATCGTATCGGTGCCGACGATTGGGCGAAGGCGCGCGCTCACCCTTGTGGCAATCTTGTTCTATCTCAGCGCGGGCCTCACTCATGTTACGCCATGGCTGATAGGTCAAAGTGGCGAAGTGGTCGACGCGACCAACCATATTTGGCGCGTGCAGGATCTGCGTGAATCCGCGGTCGTGACCATGCTATTCACAATGTTCTTCACGTCGATGCTCACGGCGCTGCGTCTAGCAACGGACAATCTGCACACAAGAATTGATCGTGGTTGAGGAGGAACATGCCGCGCGCAAGCCCGCCGGATGAGGGCAGCATCGCGCTCTGCTGCGATGCGAAGCGGGATCGGGTTTCGCGCCAGCGCCCGGCTGGCGGGTGCGGGCAAAGCTGCTATCATTGCTGCCATAACAATAAACGGAAGGAAGCATCGCCATGGACGCCGTGACGTCGAAGGGCCCGCAGACCGCCGACACGCATTCCCATCTCGTTCGTCCCGACAGCATGGAGTGGCAGAAGACCCGCTTCCCCGGCTGCGAAGCCAAGACGCTGCTGTTCGATCACAAGACAGGCCTGATGACCGCCTTGATGCGGTTCGCGCCGGGCGCGGTGCTGCCCGACCACGAGCACGTCAACATCGAGCAGACCTACGTGCTCGAAGGCAGCCTGGTCGACAAGGAAGGCCCGGCCAAGGGCATCGAGTGCAAGGCCGGCGAATTCATCTGGCGCGAGGAGGGCAGCCGCCACGTCGCCTGGTGTCCGCAGGGCGGGCTGATGCTCGCGATCTTTCAGGTCCCCAACAAGTTCTTCGAAGCCGACGGCCGCGTCATCGACGCGGCTGGCCAGGACTGGGACGAGACCTGGGGGCATACGCGGAAGGGGTGAAGGATAGCCAGTGTTCGGCACGCAGGCTTATCTTTTCGTCATTGCGAGCGCAGCGAAGCAATCCATTGCCGCTACGGCAAGAAGGGTGGATTGCTTCGTCGCTGATGCTCCTCGCAATGACGACGAATAGGGCCGCTTGCCTACGCCCCCCGCACGATCTCGCGCACCAGGCTTACGGTTTCCTCGATCATCTCAGCGGTAACATCGAGATGGGTGCAGGCCCTGATGCGGCCGTCCATCATCGCGAGCAGCACGCCGCGCTGGCGTAAGCCACGGACCATGTCGTCGCCGGTGACGCCGGCGCCGTCGGGCTTGAAGAACACGAGGTTGGTCTCGGGCTGCTGCACTTCGACGCCCTGGATTTGCGACAAGCCCCGCGCCAGCGCGCGGGCGTTGGCGTGATCGTCGTCCAGCCGGTCGACATGGTGGTCGAGTGCGTAGACGCAGGCTGCGGCACAGATGCCGGCCTGGCGCATCGAGCCGCCGAGCCGCTGCTTCCAGCGCCAGACCTCGTCGATGAAGTCGCTGCTGCCGGCGATGGCGGCGCCGACCGGTGCGCCCAATCCCTTGGAGAAATCGATCCAGGCCGAGTCCCAGCCCGCCGCCATGTCGCGCGCATTGATGCCGGTGGCGACGCAGGCGTTCAAGAGCCGCGCGCCGTCCATGTGGGTGGCCATGCCGTTCGATTTGGCGATTTGCACGACCTCGTCGAGGTCGGCTTTCTTCCAGATCGTGCCGCCGCCGATATTGGCGGTTTGTTCGACGCTGACCACGGTCTGCGGCGGCTGGTAGCGCGAGCGCGGGTGCAGCGCCGCACGAAGGGCGTCGGGCGAAAATTGACCATCGGGGCCCTTGAGCGGCGTGATCTGGAAACCGCCGAGCGCGGCATGGGCGCCGCCTTCGCGGGCGATGATGTGCGCGCTCTCATGCGCCAGGATCTCGTCGCCGGGCCGGCAATGCACCAGCGTCGCGGTGACGTTGCACATGGTGCCCGATGGCAGGAACACGGCGGCCTCCTTGCCGAGCAGATCCGCCACCCGCTCGCACAACAGGTTCACGGTCGGATCGTCGCCGATCTGCTCGTCGCCGACCTCGGCCCGCGCGATCGCCTCGCGCATGCCTGAAGTCGGGCGGGTCTGGGTATCCGACAGCAGGTTGATGCGGACCGGCGGGGCTTTCGGATCCGGTGGGGCTGGGGTGTAATAGGTCATGGCGGGTTCTCTTCAACTCAACGTCATGGCCGGGCTTGTCCCGGCCATCCACGGTCTTGCTTGCCGGTGCGACCATAGAGACGTGGATGGCCGGGACAAGCCCGGCATGACGAAACAATAAGGCCCCGGCAAAACCGGGGCCTTTTCACGTGACGCCGAGGAAAAAATCAGCGCGAATAGAATTCGACGATCAGATGCGGTTCCATCTGCACCGCGAACGGCACGTCTGAGAGCGCGGGGATGCGGGCGAACTTCGCGGTCATCTTGCCGTGATCGACTTCGAGGAAGTCGGGCACGTCGCGCTCCGAGAGTTGGCTCGCTTCGAGAACCACGGTGAGCTGCTTGGAGGATTCCTTGACCTCGATGAGGTCGCCGACCTTGACCTTGTAGCTCGCGATGTTGACGCGGCGGCCGTTCACCTTGATGTGGCCGTGGTTGATGAACTGGCGCGCGGCGAACATGGTGGCCACGAACTTGGCACGATAGACCACGGTGTCGAGACGGCGCTCCAGCAGGCCGATCAGGTTTTCACCGGTGTCGCCCTTCATCCGGCCGGCTTCGACGTAGATGCCGTGGAACTGGCGCTCGGAAATATTGGCGTAGTAGCCCTTCAGCTTCTGTTTGGCGCGCAGCTGCACGCCGAAGTCGGAGAGCTTGCCCTTGCGGCGCTGGCCGTGCTGGCCGGGGCCATATTCGCGGCGGTTCACGGGGCTCTTCGGGCGGCCCCAGATGTTCTGGCCCATACGGCGATCGATCTTGTATTTCGCCTCACTGCGCTTAGTCATCGCGTCCTCTTTGAAGGTTTGAGTTTTGAGGAAACGCGCCCTCCTGTGCGCCGGGAAGTTCCCGGTGCCGACAGGCCCAACCCCCAAAGCTTGAAGGGATGGGCCACGGGTCGCGAAACGCAACGCGGGCCGAAACCGGCCCGCGAGCAGGCGTTTTCTAGGGAGAAACCGCTGCTATGTCAATTGGAAGGAGCCTGTTTGGGTAATGGAACCGTCATTCCGGGGCGTCGCGGTAGCGACGAACCCGGAATCTTGAGATTCCGGGTCTGGTCCTGCGGACCATCCCGGAATGACGGCCTTTCCGGCCGTCAGGTCGCGACCGCCCGAACCGGCTTTTGCTCGGCCTGCTGGCTCTGGCCGCGCAATTCGGCTGCGATCTCGCTGTTCAGCACCTGTTCCAGGCGGGTCAGGGCCTTGGCGATCAGGGCCGCGTCGGTGATCCGGTGATCCCAGCGGATCGCGACATTGATGGTCTGGTCAGGCTCGACCACGCCGTAACTGAGGATGAATGGCCCCGGGCTCAGCGCGTGCAGCTCACCCGCCCCGTAGGCGGCCACCGAGGTCACGCCAAAACTGCCGAACCAGTTGGCGCGCTGGCGGCCGAAATTCAGCCCCACCAGCCACATGAACCGCCGCAGCGGCAGCGGCAGCCGCGTCACCCGCAATATCTTGCGAAAGGCCGGTACCTCGCCGGCCGGCGCATTCTTGGCGTGCCGGATCTGCGCATCGATTTCGCTCAACGGCGATACGTCCGCCGAGGGGACCTTTTGCGGCAAGACACAATCGTGGCCGTCCTCGACTCGCGCGATGGCAACCATCGCGATGCTGCGCGGCAGTTCGTAAAAACTCGGCCACGGCCATTTGGCGTAGAGCGTGCGCAGGACGGGCTCATCCTTCGCCACCAGCGCGAACGCCTTGACGAAGATCGCGGCCCAGCCGGGCGGCTGCATCGCGAGCGCGCGGGCCTCCAGCAATGGCCTGACGTCGAGGGCGCGGGTGAGCGAAACAAAGGGTACGCCGATCGATGCGTGCATGAGGTCAGCGACGAGGCGGCGCGGCATTGAAATTTTTCGAACCGTTCCGCGCATCGTTCCACTCAGATTTCCGCAACAGCAAAGGGGAGCCGGATTACCTCGTCCGCCAAGCCACCATCTAGCACGAACAGACGGAGCTGACGCCAGTCCTTGCTATCAATCAATCAAAGCTGCCTCGGCGTCTCTTATCATAAATACCTTGAATGTGCTTGAGATTCTGGCGTGGACCTGTAGCCTCAGGCACATTGCAGGCACCCCTGCAGGTCCGGTTTTGTTGGACCGTCGGACGATGGCGCCAGGGCGAGTGTGCCGCATCCGATCCGGGGTGAATCTGGATTTGGCCCAGCCACTGCGCCTGCATCTTGACCGAGAGTGCCGGTGAAACGATGAATGATCTCGCCAAGGCTGGGCGACCCCGGAAAATACTCCGTCCGGCCGTCGTTGCATTGGCGGTGACGACTGCGACCCTGGCCGCGCTGGAAAGCTTTCTCCGCATTGCCGACTTCCGGGAGTTGCGCGAGGGCGTCAACGAGCGTTCGCTGAGCTATCGCCGCGTCCAACACAACAGCCTTGGTCTGCGCGACATCGAGTTCATTCGCGATTCCCGAACGACCATTATGTTCCTCGGCGATTCCTTCGTTTGGGGGCTGGATGCCGAGGCCGATCAGCGCTTCAGCGACTTGCTGAGAAAGCGCATCCCCGGTCACAACATCGTCGCCGCGGGTGTTTCGGGATTCGGCACCGACCAGGAGTATCTGCTGCTGCAGCGGCTATGGCCGAAGATCCAGCCGGCCGTGGTGGTGCTGATTTTCTGCACCCAGAACGATCGCCAGGATAACAGCACCAATATTCGTTACGAGGGCTATCAGAAGCCCTATTTCGTCGCGGCTGCGGATGGCTAGCTGGTGCTCCGAGGACAGCCGGTGCCCAAGTCGCGCCTGCAGGTCATCAAGGAAGACTGGCTGGTGCGCCATCTATGGCTCGCCCGGCTCGTGTCCGCGGTCCACCTCAAGGTCCGGGCCACAAGCTCGTCGCCGAACGCGTTCTCGGTCTGCTGTCCGGAAACAACATCGTCCCGGCGGGGGTTCGTTCGCCGGAATGATGACGCCGGTTGATACGATTTTCTTGATCATGTTTTCTTTTCTCCCTGTGCAGGGAGACTAGTACCCACTATCCGAAGTGACTGAGTCATATTTGCACTATCGTGCGGCGTTGCGGCGTGATTCAAGATGGCATGATAAGCGATGCCATGAAAGTCCGGCTGCGGCCGGGAGATCGCGCGATCCTTGAAGCGCGGTTGCGCGCCGGCAGCACCGAGCAGCGGCAGCTGTTGCGGATACGGATCGTGTTGGAGGCGGCCGGCGGGCACGCGACACGGGAGATCGCCCGCGAGCTGGAGACGACGCCGACCACGGTCAGCTTGTGGCGTATCCGTTACGCGCGCGAAGGCCTTGATGGGCTGGAGGATCGGCTGCGGTCCGGCACCCCGCCGATCTACGACGAGGCGACCGACCAGCGCATTCGCAAGGTTCTCGACCAGCCGCCGCCCAAGGGTTTTGCACGCTGGAACGGGCCACTGATCGCGCGGGCTTTGGGCGACGTCGATGTGCAGTATGTTTGGCGATCGCTGCGCAAGCAGAAGATCGATCTGGCCGGACGCAAAAGCTGGTGCGAGAGCAACGACCCGGATTTTGCGGCAAAGGCCGCCGATGTGGTCGGCCTCTATCTGGCGCCGCCGAAGAACGCGATCGTCCTGTGCGTCGATGAGAAACCGTCGATCCAGGCACTTGAACGGGCGCAGGGTTACTTGAAACTGCCGAACGGGCGCGCCCTGACCGGGCAAAGCCACGACTACAAGCGGCATGGCACGACAACCCTGTTTGCCGCCTTTGAGGTCGCCACTGGCAAGGTCCGGGCCACACACAAGAAACGCCGTCGCCGCAAGGAATTCCTCGACTTCATGGATGACGTCGTCGCCGCCTATCCAAAGGCACGGCTCAAGGTCATCCTCGACAATCTGAATACGCACCAGAAGAACGACGAATGGCTGAAACGCCACCCGCTTGTGACATTCCACTTTACGCCGACACGCGCCTCGTGGCTCAATCAGGTCGAGGGCTGGTTCTCCATCTTGCAGGGCCAGTCGCTGACCGGCGCATCATTCACCTCGGTCGAGCAACTCAAGCAGCACATTAATGCCTTCGTCAAAGCCTACAACAAACATGCGGAGCCGTTCATCTGGACAAAATCCAAAGTCCACCAGCGCCGCGTCAAAGGACGCCGTCTTAGTGACTTATGATTCCGGGTACTAGCAGCGCCGCGGTTGAGGGAAAGCGCGTGGGATGTGTTGGCCGGTACGGCGCGTTTCAGCGCTTGATGCCTTCGAAATTCGCCATGATGCCGCGCTGAAACAGCGACCAGTCGAAGCCGAGCGCCAGCGCCAGATAGCCGCGATCGATCATCGCATTGGCCTGTTCGGCGGTGCGCGCGACGCCGCCGATCGGCACGCCGCTTTTGAGAATGCCGGCCTCGGCGCGCGCCATCAGGGCCTGGACTTCGGGATCATCGATGCGGCCGCGCTTGTTGATGGAGGTGGCGAGGTCGCCGGGGCCGATCACCGCGACGTCGATGCCGGGGGTAGCCATGATCTCGTCGATGCGCTCGACCGCATCGACATGCTCGATCGTGACCATGCAGATCATGTCGTCGTCGGCGGTCGCCATGTAGTCGGGCATCGAGACGCCCCAGCGGAACGGTGCGTGGAACGGCCCCCGACAGCCGGTCGCCGCGCGGCGGATAGCGAACGCTGCGAACGGCTTTTTCGGCGCCCTCGCGGCTGCAGATCATCGGAAAATTGATGCCGAGCGCGCCGATGTCCATCGGCGCCTTCGCCAGCCAGGGCTCGTTGGATGCAATCCGCGCCAGCGGCATGCATGGCGTGCCCGAGGTGGCCGTGATCATCGCATGCGCGGAGCCGAGATCGATCGGGCCGTGCTCGAGGTCGACGATGATCCAGTCGAGCCCCGAACGGGCCATGATCTGCACGGTCTGGATGCTCGGAATGGTCGCAATGGCTCCGAAGGTGGGACGTCCCTCCCGCCACAGCTTGCGGAGACGGTTCAGGGGCGCAGGCGTCGGAGACGTCAAATGCGAAACTCCATCTTGATCACGCCGGGACGCGGCCGCCGAAAAACGGCGTCAGCGCCCGGCTCAGAGTGTGCGGACGGCCGGAGGTGAAATTCATTTCGGCGCCGGCGTGATCGGCCTCGCTGCCGGGAGGCCCGAGCAAGTCCGACACCCGCCGCGCGATCGCGGGGGCGGGATCGATCCAGTCCACCGGCCATGGCGCCAGCCTTTTGAGGCGATCCAGCAGCAGGGGATAATGGGTGCAGGCCAGCACCACGGTGTCGGTGCGCGCTGGATCGCTTGCGCCGGCCCCGACAAAGCATGGCGCGATCTCGGCTGCGATCGCGGCGTCGCCCACCGCTTCGCCGCTCAACGCCGTTTCCGCCAATGAGGCGAGCTCCGGCGACCCCACCAGTGTCACTTCGCAGCCCTGCGAGAAGTCGCGGATCAGCGCCCTGGTGTATTCGCGCTGGACGGTGCCCTTGGTGCCCAGCACCGACACCCGCTTGGTCCTGGAACTGGCGCAGGCCGGCTTGATCGCGGGCACGGTTCCGACAAAGGGCACCTGATATTCAGCTCGCAGATCCGACATCACCAGCGTGGAAGCGGTGTTGCAGGCGATCACCACCAGGTCGGGGGCGCGCGCGGCGATCAGTTCGCCGATCAGCGGCACCACCCGGGCGATGATCTGCTCCTCGCTGTGGTGCCCGTAGGGAAAGAACGCATCGTCGGCGACATAGACATAATGGGCGTCGGGCCGCGCCCGGACGATCTCACGCAAGACCGTGAGCCCGCCAAGGCCGGAATCGAAAACCAGAATCGTCGGAGGCGCTGACACGGCCGGGATCCTAGCCGATCCGGGGTTACCATTCAGTTGTTATTGCATGGCTGTGAGGAGGGCACGGCGCGGGTCGGGGAGGCGGGCCAAAGCCGCCGGCGGGTTGCGGCTAAATCCTTAGAATCGCTCCAAATTAGAGCGAGTCTCTTTGCGCCATAGCCGCGTAGCGGCTAACAGCGGCCTGATATCAGCACTCCATGAAAGAACGATCATGTTTGCCTCGCTTATGCTTTCGAAGACCGCGTTTATCGCCGCGCTGGGCATTGCATCAGTATCTGCCATGTCGACGGCCGTCGCGCAGACCGCCACCGAGATCCAGCTCAGCTACAAGGACAAGAAGTTCGAGCCGGCGGAGATCAGCGCCCCCGCCAACACGCCTGTCGTGATCAAGCTGAAAAATCTCGACGCCAAGGCGATGGAATTCGAGAGCAAGACCCTGAAGGTGGAGAAAGTGGTTGCCGGCGGCAGCGATGCGATTATCAATGTCCGCGCGCAAAAGCCCGGCCGCTATGAGTTTTTCGACGAATACAACGAGAAGACGGCTCGCGGCGCGCTGGTCGTAAAGTAAAAGGGGCGTCGTGCTCGCTGCTCTGATCATCGTATTCCGCGAAGTTTTCGAGGCCGGTTTGATCATCGGTATCGTGCTCGCGGTCACGCGTACCGTTCCGCACCGCAACCGATGGATCGGCGGCGGCGTGCTGGTGGGCGTGCTGGCCGCCTGCGTGGTCGCGGCGTTCGCCGGCGCGCTCTCCAATCTGTTCGCGGGGATGGGGCAGGAGCTGTTCAACGCGGCGATCCTGACCGTCGCCGTCGTGATGCTGACCTGGCACAATGTCTGGATGGCGCGTCACGGCAGCGAGCTCGCCGGCGAACTGCGCTCCGCCGGACAGGCGGTGGTCGAGGGGGCGAAGTCGCTGTTGGCGCTCGCGGTCGTGGTCGGTGTCGCCGTGCTGCGCGAGGGTAGCGAGGTGGTGCTGTTCCTGTACGGCGTGCTGGCGGCGGGGGGCGACTCGGCCTGGAGCGTGGCGCTCGGCGGCTTTGGCGGACTTCTGCTCGGCGCGCTCATCTGTGTGCTGACCTATGTCGGCCTGATCCGCATTCCCATGCGCGCGCTGTTCGCCACCACAACGGTGCTGATCGCGCTGTTGGCCGCGGGCATGGCGGCGCAGGCGACCCACTTTCTCGAACAGGCCAATTGGCTGACGGCGATGGACACCATCGTCTGGGACTCCGGCTGGCTGTTGTCGGATTCCAGTTTCCTCGGCCGCGCGCTGCACACCCTGATCGGTTACACCGATCAGCCCACCGCGATGCAGCTTGTGGTCTATCTGGCCATCCTGCTCGTGACCTTCGTGCTGATGCGGATCTACGGCTCGCCCGCCAAGGCGATGCCGGAGCCGGCGCACGGCTGAAATTCCGGCGCAGGCTTTCGGCAGTTCGATGCGGATCGCATCACCCCGCCGCACGTCGCCGTCCGCGATCACGCTGCTCGTGGCGACGCTTCGCGTCACGCTTCGCCGAACACCCGCCTGAAGATCGTGTCGACGTGCTTGAAGTGATAGCCGAGGTCGAACTGTTCCGAGATCTCGGTATCGCTGAGGTACTTCTTCACCTCGGCGTCCTTTTTCAGCAGCGTCTGGAAATCGCCCTGGCCGCGCCACACCGGCATCGCGTTGCGCTGCACCAGCTTGTAGGATTCCTCGCGGCTGCAGCCCTTTTGCGTCAGCGCGATCAATAGCCGCTGCGAATGCACGAGGCCGCCGAGGCGGTCGAGGTTCTTCTGCATGTTCTCGGGGTAAATCAGCAGCTTGTCGACCAGGCCCGCGAGGCGATTGAGTGCGAAGTCGAGCGTGACGGTGGCGTCGGGCGCGATCATGCGTTCGGCCGAGGAGTGCGAGATATCGCGCTCATGCCACAACACGACATTCTCCATCGCCGGGGTCACATAGGCACGCACCATGCGCGACAGGCCGGTGAGGTTTTCCGACAGCACCGGGTTGCGCTTGTGCGGCATCGCCGAGGAACCCTTCTGCCCCTCGGAGAAGAATTCTTCGGCCTCCAGCACTTCGGTGCGCTGCAGATGCCGGATCTCGGTGGCGAGCCGCTCGACCGAAGCGGCGATGACGCCGAGGGTTGCAAAATACATCGCGTGGCGGTCGCGCGGGATCACCTGCGTGGAGATCGGTTCGACCGCAAGTCCCATCGCCTTGGCGACATGGGCCTCCACGCGCGGATCGATCTGCGCGAAGGTGCCGACCGCTCCGGAGATCGCGCAGGTCGCGACTTCCTTGCGGGCAATCACCAGCCGCTCGCGGGCGCGGGCAAATTCCGCATAGGCATAAGCGAGCTTCAGCCCGAACGTCACCGGTTCGGCATGGATGCCGTGGGAGCGGCCGATGGTCGGCGTCATCTTGTGCTCGAAGGCGCGCTTCTTCAGCGCCGCCAGCACCTTGTCGACGTCGGCAATCAGGAGGTCGGCGGCCCGGGTCAGCTGCACGTTGAGGCAGGTGTCGAGCACGTCGGAGGAGGTCATGCCCTGGTGCACGAAGCGCGCCTCGGGGCCGACGATCTCGGCGAGATGGGTGAGGAAGGCGATGACGTCGTGCTTGGTTTCGCGCTCGATCTCGTCGATCCGATCGACGTTGAAGGCCGCATTTTTGGCCTTGGCCCAGATCGTCCTGGCGGCCTCCTTCGGGATCACCCCGAGTTCGGCCAGCGCGTCCGCCGCATGCGCCTCGATCTCGAACCAGATCTTGAAGCGTGTCTGGGCCTCCCAGATGGAGGCCATTTCCGGGCGGGTGTAGCGGGGGATCATCGACGACTCTGACGGTTCAGGGGTTACGCCGCGCTTTAGCAGAGCCGCCCCGGTGAGACAAACGCCGTCCCGGCGGCCTTGCGCCGCCGGCTGGCCACGGACGAACCCGCTCACGAAATATTGACTGACAGATATTGTAATCTGTCATCGCGATGGGCTATATAGCCCTCGACGCCAACATTGCGGCGTCAGCTTCGCCCGCCGGCCGATCGACCGCGGGCCAGCAGACTTGCAGAGGACTTCGCCATGACGATCGAGATCTTTCATCTGACCCAACAAATCACACGATGGCTTAATGCCCAGGTTGCCCGCCACCTTGAAGCGCAGGCCAGCCGGTTAGCCCGTTAAGAGGGCGGCGGTGGCCGCCCGCCACAACGACTGGAAGCAGACGGTGCGCGCATGAACGAGAATGTAGTTCTGACCCCCGAGCGGATCCTCGAAGTCACCGAGGACGTGCTGCGCCGCTACGGTCTGGCGAAGGCCACCGTGGTGGACGTCGCCCGCGCGCTCGATGTCAGCCATGGCAGCGTCTACCGGCATTTTCCGAGCAAGGCTTCGCTGCGCCAGGCGGTGGCCAAACGCTGGCTCGACCGCTTCAATGCGCCACTGCAGAAGATCGTGGACGCGTCGGGGCCGGCGCCGGCCCGGCTGGAGCGCTGGCTGCGCACGCTGTTTGCGAACAAGCACAAGAAGCTGTCCGACGATCCCGAGATGTTCGCGACCTATCTGGCGCTGGCCCAGGAGGCCTGTCAGGCGGTGAGTTCGCACAAGGAATGCCTCTGCGATCAGGTCGAACGTATTCTGGCCGACGGCGTCAAGCAGGGCGCGTTCGAGATCGCCGACGTCAAGGCCACTTCGCGTGCGGTGTTCGACGCCACCATCCGTTTCCATCATCCCGCCCATTCCGAGGAATGGAACGATGCCGGGCTCGCAGCAAGAATCGACGCCGTGCTGGCGCTGCTGCTCAAGGGGCTGGAAGCGCCGGGCAAGCGATAAATATCTCTGCGCGCGAATCGCCGCAGCACACCACACACCCCCTGTGTCTCTGCTGACCCGATCGCTGCCATCAGCGCGATTGCGGGACAGCCTCGCCCTGTTGTTTGATATCTGTCAATCTGTGCAGAGGCGCGGCCGGTGTCGTGCGGATGGAGGAAATTGTGCTGCTGGCCGTGTTTGCGGATATCCATGCCAATCGGCAGGCGTTCAGTGCCTGCCTCGACTATGCGCGGGCGCGCGGCGCGCGACGCTTCGCCTGTCTCGGCGATTACGTCGGCTATGGCGCCGATCCGGAATGGACGGTCGAGACGGTGATGGACCTCGTCAACAGCGGGGCGATAGCCGTGCGCGGCAACCACGACAACGCCATCAGCACGCCTTCCGAGACCATGAACGCCGAGGCCCAGGCCGCGATCGAATGGACGCGCGGGCGGCTGAATGCGGCACAGCGGCGCTTTCTGGCGGAACTGCCGCTGACGCAAAAGGAGGACGATCGCCTCTACGTCCATTCCGAGGCCAGCACGCCTGCTCGATGGCGCTACATCCAGAGCACGGCGGACGCCGCGCGCAGCCTGGTGGCGACCGACGCCCACGTCACATTCTGCGGCCACATCCATCAGCCGTCGCTCTACTCGATGTCGGCAACTGCGAAGATGACGAGTTTCATCCCGACATCGGGGGTGCCGGTTCAATTGCTTGGCGGCAGGCGCTGGCTCGCCGTTCTCGGCTCGGTGGGGCAACCGCGCGACCGCAATCCGGCGGCTTCGTTTGCGATGCTTGATACCGCAACCGGGGAAATCACCTATTGCCGCGTGCCCTACGACGTCGAGGCGGCGGCGCGGCGGATTCGCGAAAACGGGCTGCCGCTCTGGCTGGCCGACCGGCTCAAGGTCGGGAGGTAGGCGATGGTCAAGACGCTGGTTGAGCCCGGCGCCGTCATCGACGGCTTCACGGTCGGAGAGCGCGTCCATAGTGGCGGCATGGCGACGCTGTGGAGCGTGACCTGGCCCGACAGCGACACGCCGATGCTGATGAAGGTGCCGCGGATTTCCGAAGGGGAAGATCCCGCCGCCATCGTCGGGTTCGAGATGGAGCAGATGATCCTGCCGCGGTTGTCGGGGCCGCATGTGCCGGCCTGCTTCGGGGCAGGCGATTTCGCCCGCCAGCCCTATGTCGTGATCGAGCGCATTCCGGGCAAGACGCTGTACGAGCGCCTGAGCGAATTGCCGATCTCCTATGAAGAGGCGAGGGCGATCGTCGGCAAGATTGCCACCGCGCTGGCCGATCTGCACACGCAGAACGTCATCCATCACGACATCAAGCCGAGCAGCATCATGTTTCGTCCCAGCGGCGAAGCCGTGCTGATCGACTTTGGTTTGTCGCATCACAACCAGTTGCCGGATTTGCTGCAGGAAGAATTCCGGCTGCCCTACGGCACCGCGCCTTACATGGCGCCGGAGCGGCTACTCGGGGTGCGGGACGATCCGCGCAGCGACCTGTTTTCGCTGGGGGTGCTGCTCTACTTCTTCACCACGGGCGAACGGCCGTTCGGCGAGACCGAAACCCTGCGCGGCATGCGGCGGCGGCTGTGGCGAGATCCGCACCCTCCGCGCCGGCTGCGGGCGGACTATCCGCCCTGGCTGCAGGAGATCGTGCTGCGGTGCCTCGAGATCGAGCCGGTCTGGCGTTATCCGACGGCGTCGCATCTGGCGTTCGATCTGGGCCATCCCGACCAGGTCAAGCTGACCGCGCGAGCGGAGCGCCTGGTGCGCGATCCCCTCAGCACGGTCTGGCGCCGCCGTTTCAACCGCGGCCTGACCCAGCCGAAGCCGAAAGCGGATCTGGCGGCGCAACTGGCTTCATGCCCGATCCTGACGGTCGCGATCGACACCACGGAGGGATCGGAGCAGCTCAACGAGGCGCTGCGCGTCACCGCCGAAAGGATTCTCGCCACCCTGCCTTCCGCGAGGCTGGCCTGCCTGAACGTTCTGAAGCTCGGCCGCGTCACCATCGACCGGACCCTCGACGAAGAGGGCAACAACAAGCACATCGAGCGGATGGTCGCGCTCAAGCATTGGGCGTCGCCGCTCAAGCTCGACGAGGACCGGCTCACCGTCCATGTCCTCGAAGCGATCGATCCCGCTTCCGCGATCCTCGAATTCGCCGAAGCCAATCATGTCGACCATATCGTGATCGGCGCGCGCCAGAGTTCGCTGGTGCGCACGCTGCTCGGCAGCGTTTCCGCCAAGGTGGCGGCGGAAGCGCCGTGCAGCGTGACCGTCGTGCGGCCGCCGCGGCAGGCGCCGCTGCAGGAGCTGGAGGGAACAGGCAAGGAGCCCGGGGAGGCAATGTTCTAGCTGCGCTCCCCTTTCGAGCGGCTGCCCTCGATCGGTTGGTCGGCCAACGCTGGATGGCGCGGTTGCGCGGGATGGCGTAAGGTTCGGCGCGGGGGTTCTGCTGTTCGTGAAGGAGGATTTCCCATGTACGCCGCCATTCGCCAGGGCAAGGCCAAGGCCGGCATGGCCGAAGAGCTGACACGCAGGATCAAGGAAGGCGCCATTCCAATCATCAGTGATGTCGAAGGCTTCATTGCCTATTACGTGGTCTATGCGCCCGACGACACGGTGACGGCGATCAGCATCTTCAACAATTTCGCAGGCGCGGAGGAGTCGAACAGGCGCGGTGTCGCCTGGATCGAGCAGAATCTGACGCCACTGCTCACCGGGCCAGCCACAGCCATCGCCGGACCGGTGATCGTTCATACGCTGGCATGACCGCGTCCTCGTGCCCGCTCGAGGATATCCCGCACGGCCGAGGCGTCGCGAATGCAGCGAAACCCGTAGCGGCCGGTGTAATCGGTATCGGGAGAGCGGGTCGAAACCCCTGAGGCGAAATTCAGGTGGCCGGCGCCGCGGCCGATGTCGAGAATCTCGAACGTGGCGTCCATGTCCGCAAAGGCGGTTGCGGTCACGGTCCGCTTGCCCCAGGCCGTGCGCAGGATCAGCGCGCGCCGGTTGGTGATCACGCACAGCGTCTGCAGGTCGTGCAACAGCATCACCAGCGGCGCCGCAACCATCACGGCCCCGGACAGCAGAAGGAATGGCGTCGATTGATCGATCCAGCCCCGGGAGATCGCGATCGCCGTGACAAGCAGCCAGGGAAATCCGATCCACCACAGAAAGCGCCACATCATCATGTCGGCAACGCCGTCGGGCTGGCCCTGCCACAGCACGCGCTCGCCGGGTTCAAGCGTTTCCGAAAGCAGCCGCCGCAGCCCGGCCGAAAACAACGTCGATCGCAATTCGTCCATGGTCATGTTCGTTGGTCGCGGCAACGCAGGAATGCGTTCGACCAGGAACGACCAGGGTGCGTCAGATCGCTTCGCCGCGCGCCAGCGCCGCCGCGTTGCGGATCGCGGAAATGTTGGCCTTGTAGCTTTCCGTGGTGCCGCCCTTGAACACGGCGGAGCCGGCGACGAAGGCATTGGCGCCGGCGGCGGCGAGCTGACCGGACACATCTGCGCTGACGCCGCCATCGACCTCGATGTCGATCGGCCTGCCTGCGGTCATCGCGCGCAGGTCCTGGATCTTGCCGAGCGCCGAGGGGATGAAAGCCTGGCCGCCGAAGCCGGGATTGACCGACATCACCAGCACCAGATCGACGAGGTCGATGACATATTCGATCGCCGAGATCGGCGTGCCCGGATTGAGCGAGACGCCGGCCTTCTTGCCGAGTGCGCGGATCGCCTGCAGCGATCGATGCAGATGCGGGCCCGCCTCGGCATGCACCGTGATGTGATCGCAGCCGGCCTTGGCGAAGGCCTCGAGATAGGGATCGCAGGGCGCGATCATCAGATGCGCGTCGAACACCTTGCTGGTGTGCGGCCGCATCGCCTTGATGACGTCGGGGCCGTAGGAAATGTTGGGCACGAAATGGCCGTCCATCACGTCGAGATGGATCCAGTCGGCGCCCGCCGTATCCACGGCGCGGACCTCCTCGCCGAGCCTGGCGAAATCGGAAGCCAGGATCGACGGCGCGATGACCAGGGGGCGGGGAGCAAATTGTTGAGACATGAGCGCTGTTTTCCGGGCCACTTTGCAAGCGTGCAGAACGGGAAGCGTGCGGTTTTCGCGTAACACGCGCCAAGCCCGGGAGCAATGCGGGCTGGCGGCACCTCGGAAGCGGAAAATTCTGCCGTTGGCGGCATCAATTGCCGGGCAACCGCGGATCGCTCGGGACGAAAAGCCGCTGTTTTGTGGGGTTTTCGCGATGGCACGGCGTTTGCTCACTGTTCGGCGTGGAAGTGAAGGGCCGCGCCATGCGGCCAATGTCGGAGTTCTGCCATGCTGCTAGGTCTCGGCGCCGCGTCATCGGCTCTCGGCGCGCTGCAGTCGCTCACTGCGAAGAAGTCGACCCCGACCACCGGTGTCACGCAGAACAGGCAAACGCCGGATTTCTTCGGCCGCACCGAAAGCCCAGGTTTGTTGTCCAATTCGAGTGCGGCGCCGAAGGGCTCCTCCTCGAAGTCCGGCGCGCTGTCGCCCGAACTGATGAGCGCCTTGCTCGCTGCGCTCGGCCAGACGGATTCCTCGACAGGCGGGTCCGACGGCGCATCGTCAGCAGGCGGATCCAATCCGCTGAAGGACCTGTTCGCGCAGATCGACGCCGACGGCGACGGTAAGCTCAGCAAATCGGAATTCGAGAATTCGCTCGGCGCCGGCGGAACCAATACCGCGCAGGCCGACGACGTGTTCAGCAAGATGGACAAGGATGGCGACGGTTCGGTCAGCCTCAACGAGATAATGTCGGCGCTGCAGGGCAAGGTTCACCGCCACCAGCATCAGGTCGGCGGTGCCACGGATGCGGGCGGTTCGGGTTCGGACCCGCTGATGAAGACTTTGCAGGGCGCAACCAGCACAACGGTCACCAACAGCGACGGTTCGACCACGACGTCACTGACCTATGCCGACGGTTCCAAGGTAACGATGACGTCGCCGGCGGCATCGTCAGCATCCGGCGCCGCGACCTCGTCCTATAATTTCATCGAGCAGATGATTGCGCGGCAGGCCAAGGCGATTTCGTCGGCGGCGACCGCCTCGCTTTCGGTCAGCGCCTGACCCCCTTGAACGCGCGCGGGTGAAATCCTGCCGCTAACCGAAGCGGTCCTTCCACGCCGGTAGCGCGCCGGGGAAGGGCAGGGCTGTTGCCTCGTAAACGCCGCGCGCGATGGCGCGGGCCACGACATTGGCCGCGACCATGCCGAGCTCGGTGAGGCCGGCAAGCGGATCGATCGGCTTTTCGCCGGTGGCCGCGGCGAACACCACGTCGCCGTCGAGCGGCGCATGCACCGGATAGATCGCGCGCGCAAATCCGGTCTGCGCGATCATCGCCAGCCGCTGGGCCTGGGGCTTGGTCAGCGCCGCGTCGGTCACAACTACCGCCAGCGTCGTATTCTCCACCGCGGTCGCGGCCGCGCCGCCCTTGATCCGCATCGCCAGCATCCCGGGCGTGAACTGCGGCGGCCATCCGCGGCCGCCCAGTTCACCGCCGCTTTCAAAGGGCGCGGCCCAGAACCACGGCCCGTCGCCGACGGTGACGCTGCCGACCGCATTGACCACCGCAAGGGCCGCAACCTTGACGCCGCCGCGCGTCGCCGCCGACGCCGAGCCGATGCCGCCCTTGCAAGTGGCGGTGGTGGCGCCGAGCCCGGCGCCGACGCTGCCGAGCGCGAAGTCTTCGCCCGCCGCCACGGCGGCGGCGTAGCCGAGATCGCGGTAGGGCGGGAAGCGGCCCCAGGCCTTGTCGCCGCCGTTCAACAGATCGAAACAGATCGCGCCGGGTACGATCGGAATCAGCGCGCCGCCGACCGCAAAGCCGCGGCCTTGCTCGGCCAGCCAGGCCTGCACCCCGCCGCCGGCCTCGAGCCCGAACGCCGAGCCGCCCGAAAGCGCGATGCCGTGGATCTGCTCCACGGTATTGGCGAGGTCGAGCACCGCGCCCTCGCGGATACCGGGACCGCCGCCGCGGATATCGATCGCCGCCACCGCCGGCGTATCGAAGATCACGGCGGTGACGCCGGAGGCCAGCGTGGCGTCGTCGGCGTGGCCGACGCGGACGCCGGCAATATCGGTGAGGAGGTTCTTCATGCGACGTTCCCTGCGGAGCGCAGATGAGCGCAGGGCTGCGCTGCGGTCAACCGCGTCGCACGCAGCGATGCTCCCATCGGCTCGCTACCAACAAAAAACGCCCCGGCGAACCGGGGCGTTTGATGTCTTGATGGACCGGTCAGACCTTACGAGCCCTTCGGGTTGATCTCGACGTAGTTGCCCTTGGCGTCCCACTTGTAGACGACATAGTCGAGTACCTTGATGTCGCCCTTGGCGTCGAATTCAAGCTTGCCGATCACGGTGTCCCATGCGCCGGCCTTGATCGCCTCCATGACCTTCTTCGGATCGGTGCTGCCAACCTTCTTCACCGCCTGCGACCAGACCTGCATCGCGGCGTAGGTGTAGAGGGTGTAGCCTTCGGGATCGATGTTCTTGGCCTTGAACTTCTCGACGATCGCCTTGGCGGTCGGCTTGTTGCGCGGGTCGGGTCCGAAGGTGAACAGCGTGCCTTCGCCGGCGGGGCCGGTGATCGATGCAAACTCCTTGTCGGCCAGCGCGTCGCCGGCCATCAGGGTGGTCTTCAGGCCCTGGTCGCGCATCTGGCGCACCAATAGTCCGGATTCCTGATGGTAGCCGCCGACATAGACGAGATCGATATTGTCGCGCTTCATGCGTGAGACGATCGCGGTGAAGTCCTTGTCGCCCTTGTTGTAGGACTCGAACATCTTCTCGGTGAAGCCAGCCTTATTGAGCGCCTTCTTGGTCTCGTCGGCTAATCCCTTGCCGTAGGTGGTCTTGTCGTTGAGGATGGCGACGTTCTTGCCCTTGTAGTTCTTGGCAATGAATGCGGCGGCGACCAGGCCCTGCTGATCGTCACGGCCGCAGACCCGCGCCACGTTCCAGAGCTTGCGCTCGGTGAACAGGGGATTGGTCGAGGCCGGGGTTATCTGCAGCACGTTGCCGTCGGCATAGGCTTCCGACGCCGGGATCGACGACGAAGAACAGTAGTGGCCGGCGACGAACGGGATTTTCGCACTGGCGAACTTTTCCGCTATCGAACGGGCCTGCTTGGGGTCGCAGGCATCGTCACCGACCTGCAGCGCGAGCTTCTTGCCGAGCAATCCACCCGCGGCGTTGAGATCCGCCACCGCCTGCTCGGCGCCGTTCTTCATCTGCCGGCCGAATGCGGATTCGCCGCCCGTCATCGGGCCCGCCACTCCGATGGAGATGTCCTGTGCCAGCGCTGCCGTCGACAGCGCGAAGGTCGCGCCCAATGCCAGGCCGATGAGTTTCAGTGATTTCATGGTTGGTCCTCGCGATAATCGCTACGGTAGGGACCCGGCCCCTCGCCGGGTTCGAGAAGAGGGGGGCATTGTCGGCTGAATTTGGTCCGAAGTCATCGGCGATTTTCGGGCAAATCCACCATTCATTCGCCGCATCTTGCCGCAGCCGGCCGCGCCACGGGGGCTAACCCCGCCGGCCGCCTTCCAGATACGCAGCGCGGATTTCCGGGCGCTGCAGCAGCTCGCCGCCGGTACCTTCCAGCGTGATCAGGCCGTTGACCATGACGTAGCCGCGATGGGCCAGCTTGAGCGCATGATTGGCGTTCTGCTCGACGATCAGCACGGTGAGGCCGTCCTGCCGGTTCAGGGTCCGGATGGCGTCGAAGATCTGCCGCGCGATCAGGGGGGCGAGGCCCAGCGATGGCTCGTCCAGCATCAACAGGCGGGGGCGGCTCATCAGCGCGCGGCCGATCGCCAGCATCTGCTGCTCGCCGCCGGACAGCGTGCCGCCGCGCTGGGCCATCCGCTCCTTGAGCCGCGGAAACAGTGTCAGCACGCGTTCCAGCCCGGCGGCGCGGTCGGTTTCGCTGCTCTCGGTCGCGTCGGCTCCCATCTGCAGGTTTTCCGCCACGCTCATGCGCGGAAAAATCCGGCGGCCTTCGGGCGACTGCGCGATGCGCAGCCGCGCGATCTCGTGGGTCGGCACCGCGGTGATGTCGTGGCCGTCGAACAGGATCTGGCCCGAGCGGGCGCGCGGCCGGCCGAACACCGTCATCATCAGCGTCGATTTGCCGGCGCCGTTGGCGCCGATCAGGGCGACGATCTCGCCGGGGTTGATGGTGAGATCGACGCCTTTCAACGCTTCGATCTTGCCGTAGGCGGCGCGCAAGGACCGGATCGCGAGCAGGGGCGTGGCGGACGGCGCGGTCACGTTCCGCTCTCCATCACCGCGATCGCCTCGTCCTCGTCGGCGCCGAGATAGGCTGCGATCACCTTGGGATCGTCGCGGATCCGTTGCGGCGTGCCTTCCGATATCTTCACGCCGTAGTCCATCACCACGACATGGTCGGAGATTTCCATCACCACCGACATGTCGTGCTCGATCAGGAGGATCGAGGTGCCTTGTTCGGCGCGGATCGAGAGCAGCAACTCGCTCAAGGCGGCGCTTTCGCGCGCGTTCAGTCCGGCGGCCGGCTCGTCGAGACAGAGCAGCGCGGGTTCGGTGCACATCGCGCGCGCGATTTCGAGACGGCGCTGGTCGCCATAGGGCAGGTTGCCGGCGGCGTCGTCGGCGCGGTCGATGAGCCCGATGCGCTCGAGCCAGAGCTTTGCCAGGTCGATCGCGCGTTTTTCCGCCGCGCGCCACGACGGTGCGCCGATCAATCCGAGGAAGGTCAGGCCGGAGGCCAGCATCAGCGCGTTGTGCTGCGCGACCATCAGGTTTTCCAGCGCGGTCATGCCGGGAAACAGCCGGATGTTCTGGAACGTGCGCGCGACCTTGGCCTGTTTGGAGATCCGGAAATCGTTCAGCCGCTCGAGCCGGATCTCGGCGCCGCCTTCATGTTGCAGCCGCATCGTGCCGTCGCTCGGCTTGTAGAATCCGGTGATGCAGTTGAACACCGTGGTCTTGCCGGCGCCGTTCGGTCCGATCAGTGCGGTGATCTTGCGCCGTTCGGCGCCGAACGACAGATCGTTGACGGCGACGATGCCGCCGAAGCGCATCGACAGGCGGTCGACTGTAAGAATGCTGTCGCCGCTCATCCATGCCCCTCCTTGACGAGGTCGGATGAGATGGCTTGGCTATGGTGCAGGAACACGGTCGGGGCGCGATGGCCGATCAGCCCGCGCGGCCGCCAGATCATCAACAGCACCATCGCCAGTCCAAACACCAGCATGCGATACTGGTCGAGGCCGCGGAACAGCTCGAAGCCGCCGATCATGGCCAGCGCCGCAAGCGCGACGCCGAGTTGCGAGCCCATGCCGCCGAGCACGACGATCGCCAGTACCAGCGCCGATTCCTGGAAGGTGAAGGATTCCGGGCTGATGAAGCCCTGCCTGGTGGCGAAGAACGCGCCGGCGAAACCGCCGAACATGGCGCCGGTCGCGAATGCCGTCAGTTTGGTGGTTGTGGTGTTGATGCCGAGCGCGCGACAGGCGACTTCGTCCTCGCGCAGCGCTTCCCAGGCGCGGCCGATCGGCAGACGTCGCAGCCGGATCGTCACCCAGTTGGTGAGCAGCGCCAGCGCCAGGATCAGATAGAACAGAAACACGATGCGGTGGGTCGGCGAGAATTCGATGCCGAGTTTCGCCGCAAGGCCGTCGTCTCCCGGCGTCAGGGGAATGCCGAACAGACTCGGCCGGGGAATGCCGGTGACGCCGTTCGGGCCGCCGGTCAGGCTTTGCCAGTTGATGATGACGAGGCGGATGATCTCGCCGAACGCCAGCGTCACGATGGCGAGATAGTCGCCGCGCAGCCGCAGCACGGGAAATCCCAGGAGCACGCCCCAGAATGCCGCGAGGATGCCGGCGAGCGGCAGGCAGACCCAGAACGACAGTCCGAAATTCGTCGCCAGCAATGCGTAGGAATAGGCGCCGACGGCATAGAACGCGACATAGCCGAGGTCGAGCAGCCCGGCGAGCCCGACCACCACGTTCAATCCCCATCCCAGCATCACATAGGTCAGCACCAGAATGCCGAGGTCGAGGATGTAGCGCTCGTTGTAAAAGATCACCGGCACCAGGAAGGTGAAGACCAGCAGCACCGGCGCGATCCATCGTCCTGTGGTCGCCAGCACGCTCTGCACGGGTTGCGGCACGTTCCTGACGGTGCCGACCGGTCCCCACCACTGCCGCAGCAATTCGACGACGATGCTGCCGCCGAACACGGTGGCGACCATGGCGGCGAGATCGCCGAACCGGGTCCAGTAGATCAGTTGCCCGGAAGGGCCCGCCTCGGTGCGCACGCCGATCATCAGCGAGAACAGCACCAGCGCGACCAGCGCGCTGATCAGGGCTTTCTTGAAGATGAAGGCTGCGCCGGGGCCCCGCGATATGGCCGTCGCCCGGGGCGCGGGTGCTGTCACGCCGCCCATCAGACTTTTTCGACTTCGGGACGGCCGAGCAGGCCGGTCGGCATGAAGATCAGCACGACGATCAGGATCGAGAACGCGGCGACGTCCTTGTATTCGACCGAAAAATACGCCGACCACAGCGTCTCGATCAGGCCGATCGCGAGCCCGCCCAGCATCGCGCCGGGCAGCGATCCGATGCCGCCGAGCACGGCGGCGGTGAAGGCCTTGATGCCCGCGACGAAGCCCATGAAGAAATCCACCAGCCCGTAATAGAGCAGGTACATCATGCCCGCGACCGCGGCGAGCGCGGCGCCGATGACGAAGGTCATGGAGATGGTGCGGTCGACGTCGACCCCGAGCAGCGCCGCCATGGTCTGGTCCTGTTCGCAGGCGCGCATGTCGCGCCCGAGCCGGGTCCGCGCCACCAGCCAGGTGAACAGCGCCAGCAGCACGACGGTCGTGACGACGACGATGATCTGGATGTTGGAGAGCTGCACCACGAAGCCGCCGGCGCCCTCATGCAGCGTGTAGCCGCCGGTGATGATCGGCGGCACCGGCTTGACCCGGGCGCCCTGCGCCACCTGCGAGTAGTTGGTCAGCACGAACGACATGCCGATCGCCGACAGCATCGGCGCGAGGCGGAACGAGTGCCGCAGCGGCCGGTAGGCGATGCGCTCCACCGTCCAGCCATAGAGCGCGGTGATCGCCATCGATACCAGCAGCACGATCAGGAGGATCACGGGAACGAAGGTGAGGCCGAACGAGACCAGGATCAGGAACGAGATCAGCGCGATGAAGCCGCCGATCATGAAGATATCGCCATGGGCGAAATTGATCATGCCGACGATGCCGTACACCATGGTGTAGCCGATGGCGATCAGGCCGTAGATCGAGCCGAGCACGATGCCGTTGATGAGTTGCTGGGCGAAATAGTCCATGCGCTGCCGTTGTTTCGATGACGCGGCGGTGGCCCCGGCAGCCGGTACGACGCGTCGTGTCATTTTCTAACAGCGGGAACCGGGTGCGGCAACAGCGCGGGGGGCGGCTCGAAGGGCTTGTACAGTGGTCATTTTACGGTCGGAGTTCCCGGCGGGGCCGCGGCAACGCGACTCTGCCAGGCAATGATCCCGCCGGAACCGGCCTTTCCAGCGCAACCAAAATCGGTTTTGCGAGTTACCCGCCGGTTAGGTTCAACAAGGGAGATCCCGATGTCCAACCAGAACCAGAAGCCGGGCCAGCAGAATCAGAAACCGGGTCAGAAGCCCGGCCAGCAGCAGGGCGGCGGCCAGAAGCCCGGCCAGCAGCAGCAGGATCCGGGCCGTCAGGGCCAGAACCCGAACCCCAACCCGGGCCAGCGGGCAGGTCACTAGTTCGGACTTGATGTCAGCGCGAGCAGGAAGGGTCCGCCGAGAGGCGGGCCTTTCTTGCGGTGCTCGCCCCAAAACTAAAATATCGAAAACAACCCCATGCAAAGTAACCTAGCGTCGCTGGCATCAGCGCCTTTGAGCGATCCCGCGAAAACATTTGACACGTCGGGCAAATCACCGGCACTATTCCACCATCACGCAATTTGTAGAACGCTTATGGTCCTGCCCGACGGACCTTCCGGTGCGATTGCAGGCAAAAAAACCCCGACAATTGAAGCTGCAGCGGTTCGCCAGAGCGAATGATCGCCTGCGCCTTGCCGGTGCCGGGTCCGGGTAGTGTCTCAGTTCGAAATTTCATTGGCCTTTTTCTTATAAGGTCCGCGAAGCACGGGGTTTCCCGTACGTCGATCATCCCAATCAGCCGCCATTGCAGGCGTTGCGCCCAGCGTCTTGTGGGCACGGCAGAAGTTGTGGAACACGAAATAGAGCGCCAGCGCGTGGCAATGGTTCTCGAATTTCTTGCTGAACGCATCGGTGAGCCGGGTGAACCAGCGCATTGATATGTGCATTGTGACGTGCTGGCGCTCGGCAAAAGACGTGTTGATAAGGTCTGAGTGTAGGCCGTGCCAGCCAGTCCCGCGTCAACCAGCAGCTTCGAAAGATGGATACCCCAGTGATCCGGGATACCGAACGCATGGACGACCCTCGCAGAGAATTCAGATGGGTAGGTAAAATGTTACTTTCGGGGGAAAGCTGGACATTAAGCGCCTATCTCAAGTGTAAAGTAACTTGTAAAGTGTCAACTGGAGTGCCAAGTAATGGATTGCCAAGTGGAGGGGGTCATGGGCAAGAAAATGAATAATGCCCCGGTTTACTATGCGCTGGCGCAAGTCAAGTTTAATACCTTGGCGGCGCTGGCTACCTACGTGCCTGCAATCCAGGAAAACCTGCGCAAGGCTGGATACCCGGATTTTCAAACCATCCAGTTGGCACACTTGGAGCTAATCGGAGCTCCGGTACCAAAGACAACGGTCGCTACGCGGTACTTGTTTTTGAATTCCCGTAAGACGGCCGGCTTCATTTTGGACCAGTCTTGGTTGACATACCAAACGACAGATTACGACACGTTTGAACCATTTCTGTCGGCGTTCCTTTTTGGTTTGCAGGCGATACACAAAGAGGCGGTCCTGAACTACTCGGAGCGTGTTGGGGTACGTTATTTGGATGCGGTACTGCCTAACGCGAATGAATCTGTAACTGACTATCTGCAGCCTTGCGTTCTAGGGCTATCTGGTAGCTTTCCTGATAGATCCCTCGTTCATACGCTCTCCGAAACAAGGACTGTGCTCGACAAAACCACGCTGGTAAGTCGAGCTATTGTGCATACGCAACAGGATCGCGGCGCCGCATTTCCAGAAGATTTGCAGCCGATACACCTCACGCTAATAGCGAAATTTGCACAAGTCACTGGGCAATACGCGATCATTGATACCGATGGCTGGATGGAAGATCGACAGGATTTTGACTTGGACCGTCTAGCAACAACGCTGGATTCGCTTCATAAGAACATAGGCCGTTCATTCGAAAAAATGGTGACTCCTCATGCTCTCAAAGTCTGGGATTGAGACAATGGATAGGACAACTCCAAATCACCGCAACGGCACCTTCTTAGCCCCTCTTGTGACATTCACTGTTCTTTTGGGAGGGGTAGGTACGGGAGGAGATTATACGCCTGCCTATCATGCGCTCCGTGAAAGCAGGGATGTTTTCAGCAAGCAGCGAGACAGCGCTCCTAAGTCGAATGGGTTCGCGGTTAGTGCAGATATTGAATACACGAAGTCTACGCTGCACCTGTCAATGGCAGAGCTGGCGCGTTGTTTGGGTGTCTCGCGGCAGGCGCTCTATAATTGGATTGACGGTGGATCCATCAAACACGAAAACTTGGCAAAGCTGATTGAGTTGAAATCAGCCGCAATCGTCATTGCTGACGCTAGCTTGTCTGAACGCGCACTCTTTATTCACCGCAAATTGCCGGGTGGTAAGACGCTTATAGAAACTGTCGCTATGGGCGGAAGCGGTACAGAGGCCGCACAGTCTCTTGTAAAGTTGGCTAATGAGGAGGCCGAACAGCGGCTTGCTCTTAATGGGCTGTTAGTCGATCGAAAACCGCATAACCTTCTCGGACACGGCACTCCAGAGTTGGTCGATAAGTCATGAAGAATGCAAGAGACCAGAATTGATACCCCTTGGGAGCAAGGTCTGCTTCTCAGCGTAAGCAGCGCTGAGAAGCTCGGGCTGCTTCACCCAGAAACAAGAGAGGATACCGTTGCTATCCTTGTTTCGCATGATTGTGACGTTCTTGAGAGTGCTGCAAACGAGCCGTTCTGCGAGATTCTTATTGGACGGAAGATAGAGGCTATTAATGGACTCTACGCCAACGGTAAGAGCCCACGGCGCTTGCATCTGAATTTTTCAGCAGGGCCAACTGCTCTATTAGCTGAATTTTTTGCAACCGAAAAAAGGTCCATAAAGAAGGAATTGTTGCTCGCGGAGTCACCTCTCCCGGAGATCAGGCTCACTCAAGACGAACACTTTACGCTGCAGTCCTGGTTGGCAGCCCGCTATCATCGGGCAATTTTCCCCGATGAATTTGATCGGCGATTGAAGGAAAGGCCTGCGGAAGTCCATAAGAAGATAGCAAGCACTATCAAGGCGACGGGTACCGACCTCATCGCCGTTCTATTTGATATCGACTCCGGCAAGGACGAAAAGCATGGAGAGGCAGACGACCCTTACGCTCTAACAATAATTCTCGTTTACAACGTGTCAGAAGACCCCGGGAGGGCGCAGGCGTCAGCGAATAAAGCCGCAAGCACAATCAAGAGCCTCTTCAGGCAATATTACTACAGCGACAAGAAATGGAAAAATATCGAGTTGCGCGTATGCTTGCCCGTCTCTGCGGATAGTATTTCCCTGCATCAACTTCGATCTACAAGGCCGTGGAACTTCGATTACCTTGATATCGTTGAATCTGGTTAGGCCTCACTTTTCCATCGAGACTTGGCCGCCTTCTTTGCGATCTCCGACCGCTTCTTGGCAGTCATCCCCGCGGCCCGCGCTTTCCCGCCCATGCGTCCCAGCGCCACGGCGGCGGCGTTCTTACCGTCCTTGGTGGTGATGTCCTCGATCTCGCCGGTCGCGATCTTGGCGATCATGACGGCGTTTCCGATGGCGTCAGTTGGACGTTTTTCGCCTTTTGTTGAGCGCTGGTTGCGGTCGATGCAATCAGGGCAATCAGCGTGGAGCATGGTCCAGACCCATGACAAAATTTCAACCTGAGACACTACCCGGTGCGGACGTTGTCCCCCGGCTACCGCCTCGTTGTGTCCGCCGCCGCCCGCCATTAAGGTAAACAAAGGGTTTAAATTGCCCGCCCCAGTTTAAGCGAGTTACCTCGCCCGCAAGCCGCGGCTCCGGTCCGGAGCCAGCGGAACGAGCGGGAAGCGGCATGTCCACAAACTGGCGGATCAGTTCATTCAACGGCGCGCTGCTGGCGGCCTATTTCGTTCCGACCTGGACCATCGTTGCCCTCAAGATCGTGATTTCGCCGATCCACGGCCTCTACGAGCGGCCGAACATATCGGTGGCGCTGTTCATCAGCGATTACCTGCAGCTGGCGGCGCTGAACACGGTGCGCTTTGCCTGGCTGGTGGCGTTGGGCAAGCTCACGGTCGCCGCATTTTTTGCGCTGTTCGTGGTCCTTCTCACCCGCCCTTCGGTCCGCAAGAGCGGCGGCTGCGACGAAGCGCTTGGCATCGCGCTCGCGATCGGCAGCGTGATCAGTTTTGCCAGCATGGTGATGGCCTCGCAGGTCGGCGAAACCGCAGCCCTCAGGCTGCATGCGACGGAGCTGTTGCTGTTGCTCGGCGCCGCCATCGTGCTGGTGATCGAACGTCCGGCACAGCCGCAGACCGATCACAGCGTGACTGCGCCCGCTCTATCGCTCCAGCAGGCCCAACTCCCCCACAACCGCTGACGCCGCCCTGGCGGACGCGGCCTAGCGCTGCGTCAGGAAGCCGACCACCGCGTCGGTGAAGGCGTGCGGCTGTTCGACGTTGGAAATATGCGCGGCGTCGAGAATCGTTAAGGCGGCGCCGGGGATCTGGCTGCGGATGAACTCGCCGGCCGCGATCGGCGTCGACATGTCGTGACGCCCGGCGATGACCAGCGTCGGGCTCTTGATCCTGGGCAACAGCGCGCGCTGATCGAGCGTGCTCAGCGCTTCGCAGCAGGCGAGATAACCCTGCACCGGCGAGGCAATCAGCATCGCCTTCATGTTCGCCGTTATCTGAGGCTCGCGCTCGCGGAAATCGGCGGTCAGCCAGCCTGATATCACGGTGTCCGCCACCGCGGCGATACCGCCTTCCTTCACCGCCTTGATGCGGTTCAGCCAGTTGGTCGGATCGGGATAGTGGCAGGCGGTGTTGGCGAGAATGATCTTGCCGAACCGCTCGGGCGCGTTGGCCCCCAGCCATTGTCCGACCATGCCGCCCATCGACAGCCCGCACCAGTGCACCTTCTCGATGTTGAGGTCGTCGAGGATCGCCAGCACGTCGCGGCCGAAGCGCTCCATCGAATAGGGGCCGGGCGGCACATTGGACTTGCCGTGGCCGCTCCGGTCGTAGCGGATCACGCGAAACACCTGGGTGAGCGCCTTCATCTGCGGCTCCCACATCTGCAAGGTGCAGCCCAGCGAATTCGACAGCATCAGCGTCGGTCCGCCGTCGCGGCCTTCGACGGATACATTGAGCAGGCAACCGTCGGCATCGATCATCGGCATCAGGATTCTCCGGAGTGGTCCTATTTCTCGTCGGCGAGCGAAGCGGGCAGCCGGGCTTGCGAGTAGCTTTGATAGGCCATCGGTTCAACCAATGCAGCGATTCTTTCCACGCACAAAGGCGCGGCGGCCTCGGCCTCCCGCCTGGCTCCGGCAATCCCGAGACATCGGCGCAACTCTGTTGCGCTGCGAATATGCGTCGGTTGTGATCGGTCCGGCCTCTTCCTTTTGGCCCGGGCGTGCTTTACTTGGGGGACAACAGGCAAAGCGACTGGGGAGGCACCACGATGGCCATGACGATGAACGGCGAAGTCCAGCTTGCGGCGCTGCGCGAAGCGGTGTGGACCAAGTTGAACGACCCGGAAGTGCTGAAAGCCTGCATCCCCGGCTGCGAGGAACTGGAGAAGACCGAAGACAACGGCTTTCGCGCGGTCGCCAAGATGAAGGTCGGGCCGGTGTCGGCCCGCTTCAAGGGCCGGGTGATGCTGAGCGATCTCGATCCGCCCAATGGCTACAAGATTTCAGGCGAAGGCGAGGGCGGGGTCGCAGGCTTCGCCAAAGGTGGCGCAACCGTGGCGCTGGCAGAGAAGGACGGCGGCACGCTGTTGACCTACAATGTCGAGGCGCAGATCGGCGGCAAGCTGGCCCAGCTCGGTCAAAGGCTGATCAATGGCGCGGCCAAGAAACTGGCCGATGAATTTTTCGCCAATTTCGCCAAGGCGGTGCAAAATTAGTCTCGAGGACCCGAGCCCTCAACAGGCGGGTCCCGCCAAAGTCCGCATAAGTCACATCTGGCCATGCCCAAGGTGAGGTTGCTCATTGCCGGGATGGCCCATATTATGGCTTTGGAATTACTTTAAATGACTGTTTGGCTGTGCAATGCAGCAGGGCAGATGAAGAGAGTGCTGAATGGCCAAGATTTCGCTTGTTGTGAACGGTAGTCCCGTCAACGCCAATGTCGACCCCCGCACCCTGCTGGTGCAGTTCCTGCGCGAGAATCTGCGCCTGACCGGCACCCATGTCGGCTGCGACACCTCGCAGTGCGGCGCCTGTGTCGTGCATCTGGACGGCAAGGCGGTCAAATCCTGCACCACGCTGGCGGTGATGGCTGACGGCCACGAAGTCAGGACCATCGAGGGCCTGGCCGCCGACGGCGCGCCGCTGCATCCGATGCAGGAGGCGTTCCGCGAGCATCACGGCCTGCAATGCGGTTTCTGCACGCCCGGCATGATCATGACCGCGGTCGACCTCGTCCACCGCAAGGGCCACGATCTGACCGACCACACCATCCGGGAAGAGCTCGAAGGCAATCTGTGCCGCTGCACCGGCTATCAGAACATCGTTCAATCGATCGCGGCCGGCGCCAAGGCGATGGCGAAGTCCGATCTCGCGTAACGCACGTCCCGCACGGCGATCAGGAATATCTCATGTACGAATTCAAATATCACCGTCCGGCGACTGTGCGGCAGGCCGCCAATCTGCTGGTGAAGAACGAAGACGCCAAGGTCATTGCCGGCGGTCACACGCTGCTGCCGGTCATGAAGCAGCGGCTCGCCAGCCCGCCGCATCTGGTCGATCTTTCCCATATCGAGGGGCTCGACGGCATCGAGATGAAGGGCCGCTCGCTGGTGATCGGCGCCACCGCGACCCATAACGCGGTCGCCACTTCCGCCATCGTCGGCGAGGCGATCCCGGCTCTGGCCGAACTCGCAGGCCTGATCGGCGATCCCGCAGTGCGCCACAAGGGTACCATCGGCGGCTCGCTCGCCAACAACGATCCGACCGCCGATTATCCGGCGGCCTGCATGGCGCTCGGCGCCACCATCGTCACCAACAAGCGCCGGCTGAAGCCGGAGGAATTCTTTCAGGGCCTGTTCACGACCGCGCTCGAGAGCGACGAGATCATCACCAGGGTGATGTTCCCGCTGCCGAAGAAGGCCGCCTACATCAAGTTCCGCAACCAGGCCTCGCGCTATGCGCTGGTCGGGGTGTTCGTCGCCAAGCGTCCGTCGGATGTCCGCGTCGCCGTCACCGGCGCCGGTTCCGAAGGCGTGTTCCGCCTCACCTCGTTCGAGGAAGCCCTGAAGAAGCGCTTCTCGGCGAAGGCGCTCGACGGCCTGACGGTACCTGCGGACGGATTGAACAGCGACCTGCACGGCAGCGCCGAATATCGCGCCCATCTGATCGCGGTGCTGGCGCGCCGGGCCGTTGAAGCGGCGACCGGCAAAGCCTGACATTGCCGATTCCTGACGCATCGAGATTGGCGTTCCCATGACCGCATTGGCGCTGCCCACCTCCGTCGATGCGATGCTGGAACTGCTGACCTCGCGCGGCTATCTCGCCGAGCGCTCGCTGGCAACGGTGACCTATCTGTCGCTGCGGATGGGCCGTCCGCTGTTCCTCGAAGGCGAGGCCGGCGTCGGCAAGACCGAGATCGCCAAGGTGCTGTCGGCGGCGCTGGGTCGCAAGCTGATCCGGCTGCAATGCTACGAAGGCCTCGATGTCGCCTCCGCCGTCTATGAGTGGAACAGCGCGGCGCAGATGATCGCGATCCGGCTCGCTGAAGCGGCAGGGGATACCGACCGCGCGCAGCTGTCGTCGGATATTTTTGCCAAGCGTTTTCTGATCGAGCGGCCGCTGTTGCAGGCGCTGGAGCCCGATGTGGCCGGCCCGCCGGTGCTCCTGATCGACGAACTCGATCGCGCCGACGAGGCGTTCGAGGCCTATCTCCTGGAAATCCTCTCGGACTTCCAGGTCACGATTCCGGAATTCGGCACCATCAAGGCGCCGCATCCGCCGATTGTCATCATCACCTCGAACCGCACCCGCGAGATTCACGACGCGCTGAAGCGCCGCTGTCTCTATCACTGGGTGGACTATCCCTCTGCCGAGCGCGAGCTCGCGATCGTCAAGTCGCGCGTGCCCGGCATATCAGCGAAACTATCGCAGCAGGTCGTCCGTTTCGTGCAGGCGCTGCGCGACCAGGATTTCTACAAGTCGCCCGGCGTCGCCGAGACCCTCGACTGGGCCACCGCGCTGACCGAACTCGACGCCCGCTCGCTGACCCCGCAGGTGGTCGGCGATACACTCGGCGCGCTGCTCAAGTATCAGGACGACATCGCGCGGATGCAGGGCGACACGCTGCAGAAGGTTTTGAAGGAAGCGACGAGCGACTAGCCGCCATTCCGGGGCACGCGAAGCGTGAACCCGGAATCTCGCGCCGCAATCTCCAGATTCCGGGTCCGCACTTCGCGCGGCCCGGAATGACGAGGCGACAAACCCATGGCCGCAATCAATCACCTCAATCCCCCGACCGGCCAAATGGCCGACAACGTCATCGGCTTTGCCCGCGCGTTGCGCGCCGCCGGCATTCCGGTCGGGCCCGGCGCCGTGATCGATGCCATGAATGCGCTGCAGGCGATCGAGATCGGCAACCGCGGCGACGTCTTCACCACGCTGGAAGCGATCTTCGTCAAGCGCCACGAGCACGCGCTGATTTTCGCGCAGGCGTTCGATCTGTTCTTCCGCGCCGCCGAAGAATGGAAGCACATGCTGGATTCGGTGCCGCTGCCGGACCACGCCAGGAAGAAGCCGCCGCCGGCGTCGCGCCGGGTCCAGGAGGCGCTGGCGCAGCCGCAGATGAGCGAGACGCCGCAGGCCCAGGAGCAGGAGTTGCGGCTGTCGGTGTCCGACAAGGAAGTGCTGCAGAAAAAGGATTTCGCGCAGATGAGCGCGGCCGAGATCGCGGAAGTCACCCGCGCCATTGCGCAGATGAAGCTGCCGCAGGCCGAATTGCGCACCCGCCGCTACCAACCGGACGCGCGGGGCTTGCGGCTCGACATGCGCCGCACCCTGCGCGGCTCCTTGCGCACCGGCGGCGACATCATCGACATCCATCGGCTCGGGCGGATCGACAAGCCGGCGCCGATCGTGGCGCTGCTCGATATCTCCGGCTCGATGAGCGAGTACACGAGGCTGTTCCTGCATTTCCTGCACGCCATCACCGACGCGCGCAAGCGCGTGTCGGTATTCCTGTTCGGCACCCGGCTGACCAATGTGACGCGGGCTTTGCGGGCGCGCGATCCCGATGAGGCATTGGCGAGTTGCTCCTCGACGGTGGAGGACTGGGCCGGCGGCACCCGGATCGGCACCTCGCTGCATACATTCAACAAATTGTGGGGCCGCCGCGTGCTCGGGCAGGGCGCCATCGTGCTCCTGATCTCCGACGGGCTGGAGCGCGAGGCCGACGCCAGGCTGGCGTTCGAGATGGACCGGCTGCACCGCTCCTGCCGCCGCCTGATCTGGCTCAATCCCCTGCTGCGCTTCGGCGGCTTCGAGGCCAAGGCGCAGGGCATCAAAATGATGCTGCCGCATGTTGACGAATTCCGCCCGGTACATAATTTGAGTTCGATCGAAGGGCTGATCGCGGCCCTTTCGTCGGCGCCGCCAGCGCATCACCGCAGCCTGATTCGATCCGCAGCTTGAAAGAGGCTTCCATGCTCAATCGCGACGAAGACATTCTCAAAGCGGCTGAGGACTGGCAGAGGGCCGGTCACGGCGTGGCGCTGGCGACCGTGGTCGAGACCTGGGGCTCGGCGCCGCGGCCCGCGGGCTCCAGCCTCGTCATCAACGACGACGGCACGTTCCTGGGCTCGGTCTCCGGCGGCTGCGTCGAGGGCGCCGTGGTCACCGAGGCGCTGGACGTGATCGCCAGCGGCAAGCCGAAGATGCTCGAATTCGGCGTCGCCGACGAGACCGCGTGGAATGTCGGCCTGTCCTGCGGCGGCACCATCCGCGTGTTCGTCGAGAAGGTAGGCCAGTCGTGAAGATTGAGACGCTCAAGACCGTGAACGCCGAGCGCGCCGCGCGCCGGCCGGTCATCCTCATCACCGATACCGAGAACGGCGAGCAGCGGCTGGTCAAGGCCGCCGACATCGCCGCCGACCCCTTGCGCGCCGAGCTTTCAAAACAGTTGCGCATGGGCAAGAGCGGCACGGTCGAGGCCGGCGGCAGGAAGCTGTTTCTCAACGTCTATGCGCCGACCGCCAAACTCGTCATCGTCGGCGCGGTTCATATCAGCCAGGCGCTGGCGCCGCTGGCGCGCTCGCTCGACTATGACGTGACCGTGGTCGATCCGCGCACCGCCTTTGCCAGCCCCGAGCGGTTTCCGGACGTGCCGCTGATCGCCGAATGGCCCGACGTGGCGCTGCCGCCGCTCAACATCGATCATTACACCGCCTTCGTGGCGCTGACGCATGATCCGAAAATCGACGATCCGGCGCTGCTGCACGCGTTCGAACGCGACTGTTTCTATATCGGCGCGCTCGGCTCGCGGAAGACCCACGCCAAACGCGTTGAACGGCTGAAAGCGCAAGGCGCGCGGGATAGCGACATTGCCCGCATCCATGCCCCGATCGGGCTATCGATCGGCGCGGTCTCGCCGTCCGAAATCGCGGTCTCGATCATGGCCGAGATCACCGCGCAACTGCGGCTGCCTCCGAAAGAAAAAGAAGCCGCGGCATGAAGTTCGGTCCCGCCAGTCCGGCCGACGCGGTCGGCGGCGTCACCGTCCACACCCTGCGTCAGGGATCGCTGGTGCTGAAAAAAGGCACCACGATCGGTCCCGCCGAAGTCGAGGCGCTCGACAAGGCCGGCGTTGCGGAAATCGTTGTGGTGCGGCTGGAGCAGGGCGACGTCTCCGAGGACACAGCTGCCGCCAGCATCGCGCAGGCGGTGGCCGGTGACGGCGTCAATGTCGAACGCGCCTTTACCGGCCGCGCCAATCTGTTTGCGGCCAAGGCCGGCGTGCTGGTGGTGGACCGCGCAAGGGTCGACCGCATCAACAGCGTCGATGAGGCCATTACGTTTGCGACGCTGGCCGCCTTCAAGCCGGTGGTCGAAGGCGAGATGATCGCCACCGTGAAAATCATTCCGTTCGGCGTTGAAGCGAAACTGCGCGATGCCGCGGTGGCTGCGGCCGGCGGCGGCGCGCTGCGGATCTCGCCCTATGTCATCAAGCGCGTCGGCGTGGTCTCGACCTTGCTGCCGGGACTGGCGCCGAAGGTGATCGAGAAGACGCTGCGGGTGACGGCGGAGCGGCTGGCGCCGGCCGGCGCCGCCATCATGGCCGAGCGCCGCGTGCCGCACGACGAGGCGGCCTTGGCGGCGGCGATCAAGGAATTGCTCGGTCTCGGCGCCGAGCTCGTGATCGTGTTCGGCGCCTCGGCGATTGCCGACCGGCGCGACGTGATTCCGGCGGCGATATCGGGGATCGGCGGCGCCATCGAACATTTCGGCATGCCGGTCGATCCCGGCAATCTGCTGTTGATCGGCAATGCCGGCGGCGTGCCGGTGCTGGGCGCCCCCGGCTGCGCGCGCTCGCCGGTGGAAAACGGCTTCGACTGGGTGCTGATGCGCCTCCTGGCAGGCCTCAAGGTCACGCGCGCCGAGCTCACCGGCATGGGCGTCGGCGGGCTGCTGATGGAAATCGTCACCCGGCCGCAGCCGCGCGAAAGCCTTGTGACCGACAGCAATCGCAATATTGCCGCGGTCATTCTCGCCGCCGGGCGCTCGACCCGGATGGGCGGTCCGAACAAGCTGCTGGCCGAACTCGGCGGCAAGCCGCTGGTGCGGATCGTGACCGAACAGGCGCTGGCCTCGAAGGCGTCCGGTGTGACCGTGGTGACCGGACATCAGGCCGAGCAGGTCGAGAAGGCGTTGGCCGGGCTGAAAGTGAAATTCGTGCGCAATCCGGATTTCGCCGAGGGGCTGGCGAGTTCGGTCAAGGCCGGCATCGCGGCGGTGCCGCAAAATGCCGATGGCGCGGTGATCTGCCTCGGCGATATGCCGCTGATCTCGGCCGACCTGATCGACCGGCTGATCGAGGCCTTCGCGCCCGATCGCGGCAACCTGATCGCGGTACCGGTCAGCGACGGCAGGCGCGGCAATCCGGTGTTGTGGTCGCGCCGCTTCTTCAATGAATTGATGACGCTCGACGGCGATATCGGCGCGCGGCATCTGATCGCGAAACACAGCGAGGCGGTGGCCGAAGTCCCGGTCGAGGGCCATGGCGCCTTCCTCGACATCGATACCCCGCAGGCGCTTGAGGAAGCGCAGCGGGGGTAAGCGCGAATCCGTAGGGTGGGCAAAGGCGCGCTCTTCGCGCCGTGCCCACCATCCCTTTTCCCGCGGAGGTATGGTGGGCACGGCGCAAGGGCGCCTTTGCCCACCCTACGAATTCTTTTTCAACCTCCCGTTCACCAAGTTGAAACGTCCCCCGGATAGATTCGCCGCCGATTGCCTCGGGGGAGGGGATATTGATCGTTTCGACTACGAAAGCCCAACGCCGGGCGCTGTTCGTTCTTGTGCTGACTCTGCTGGTCGGTGCATCGCGCCTGGTGACGGAGAGTTGGGCGGCGGGCGCGTTTGCAGTCGGCAAGTGCGGCGCCTATGGCCAGGCCTTTGACTATCCCGCCGAAGCGGCGGCGCGCGCCGCGGCGCTGAAGCAATGCAAGGGCGCGTGCACTGCCGTCACCATGAAGCGCGCCTGCGCGGCATTTGCAGTCGACATGGCCAATCCCTGCGGCGCTCACGGCTATGCGGTCAAGCCGAGGATTTCAAGTTCGCTGAACGCGGCGACCAGGAAGTGCTACGAATTCGGCGGCAAAGAATGCGTGATCCGCGCCTGGGCCTGCGACGCCAGGGGGTAGATTCAACAACCGTCGTTCCGGGATGGTCCGAAGGACCAGACCCGGAACCTCGAGATTCCGGGTTCGCGCTAATGCGCGCCCCGGAATGACAGCGGAGAATCCAAGCAATTCGACACCAAGATCGCGGTCGTGAGCGCAAGGTGATCGACGTCGACGGGTTGAAATTTCACAGCTGATCTAGATCAAGCCGACGCCCCGGGCCTGTGTCGTACTTATTCAATGAACCGAACGGTCGGTGGGCAGGGCAGGGAACATGACGGCGGTCACCAAAATCGTCTTTATCGGCGCAAGCAGTGCCTCGTTCGGCATCAGCATGTTCCGGGACCTGTTCTCCACGCATGATCTGGCCGGCAGCACCCTGGTGCTGGTCGGCAGGCACGCCGAGCGGCTGGCGCGCGCCGGGCGCGTCGCAAAGTTGCTCAACGAGAAATCCGGCGCGGGATTGAAGATCGAGTGCACCACCGATTGGCGGGCCGCGCTGGACGGCGCGGAGTTCGTCGTCCATTCCACCGCGATCGAGCGCAACCGGCTGTGGAGGCTCGATTGGGAGGTGCCGCGCAAATACGGCATCCGTCACACCTTGGGCGAGAATGGCGGCCCGGGCGCGTTGTTCTTCACCCTGCGTACCCTGCCGGTGGTGTTCGATTTCGTGCGCGAGATGGAGCGGCGTTGCCCGAACGCGCTGTTCATCAACTTTTCCAATCCGGAAGGCCGCATCGTTCTGGCGCTCGGGCTGTACAGCAGGATCCGCACCGTCGGTCTCTGTCACGGCATTTTTCTGGCGCGCGATGCGGTCGCCTCGATCGTTGGGCTACTTCCCGAACGGGTGGACGTCTGGGGCGCGGGGCTCAATCATTTCCAGTGCCTGACGCAGATCCGCGATCGGGCGACCGGCGCCGACCTCTATCCGCTGCTGCGCGAAAAGGAGAGGGATTTCGACCCGAAGTTTTCGCCGCTGACGCGCAATCTGTTCCGGGCCTTCGGCTATTGGCTCGGCTGCGGCGACGGCCATGTCGGAGAATACATGGCGTATGGCTGGGAGGCCGGCGAGGGCGGCTTCAATTTCGATTGGGACGAAGGCGAGCGGGCCAAAACCGAAAAGACGATCGACGACGTGCTGGCGGGAAGGGCGGAGATTCCCTGGTGGTGGTTGACCGAATCGGGCGAGCGCGCCGTCACCGTCATCGCGGCGGTGCTGCACAACCGCAAGCAACTGATCGAATCCGGCGTGGTCTATAATCAGCAAGTCATTCCGAACCTCCCGGCCAATGCGGCGGTGGAAGTTCCCGTGATGGCTGACACGGCCGGCATTCATCCGGTTTCGCTCGGCCCGCTGCCCGATCCGGTCGCCAAACTCATGACCGTTCAGGTCAACGTGCAGCAACTCGCCGTCGAGGCGGCGGTGCATGCCTCGAAGGAGCTGGCATTGCAGGCGCTGCTGATCGATCCCGTCGTCAATTCCGTAGCCGCCGCGCGCAGCCTGCTCGACGAACTCTGGGAGATCAACCGGCCCCATATCCGCAAGTGCGTCTAGCGCGGCGCGGACAAGAGAAGATCGCCGACGGGCTGACGTTTCACCTCCTGCCGAATACGCGAACGCCCGGCTGCCTAGCGGGCGTCATTGCGAGGAGCGAAGCGACGAAGCAATCCAGCTTTGTTGCGGCAAAGCTGGATTGCTTCGCTTCGCTCGCAATGACGTTGATAGAGAGCGAGGGTAGGCAAGGCGCCGATAACCGCTCGCGATGGTGGGCGCGTCGCTTCGCGCCGTGTCCGCCCTACGGCCGACCGCGGCTGCGGCAAAATAACCTGACGGGCGGACTCACGCGCACGTGAAATTCGAAGGTTTCAATCGGAGTTGACAGTGACTGACCGGTCAGTCATATCGTGACCATGTCAATCCCGAGAACCAGCCGCGGAACCCCGCCGAAGCCGGCCCATCGCCGGCGCGGGGAGAAGGCCGCCGCGTCGAAGGCCGCACGGCCTGCTTCGCCAAAGACCGCGCCGCCCAAGGCTCCAGCGAACCGGGCGGAGCGCGCGGCGGAACGGCGCGCGGCCATCATCGAGGCGGCGCTGGACGAGTTCATCGCGCGCGGATTTACCGCAACGCGCCTCGACGACGTCGCGAGAAGGGCCGGGGTCGCCAAGGGCACCATCTACCTGCACTTCAAGGACAAGGAATCGATGTTCGAGGAACTGATCCGGACCGCGCTGGTGCCGATGATCAACCGGCTGCATGCGCCGCCGCCGATCGGCGGCTCGGTGCGCGATATGATCGAGGGCTTTGCCCAGAATTTCATCCGCGAAGTCGCGACCACGCGCCGCGGCGACATCGTGCGCCTGATCGTCGCCGAAGGTCCGCGCTTTCCGGCGGTGGCCGACTTCTACTACCGCGAGGTGGTTTCGCGCGGCCTTGCCGGCATGCGCGCGCTGATCGAGCTCGGCATTGCGCGTGGCGAAATCCGGCAGAAGGATTTGGCGCGCTTTCCGCAGATCATGGTGGCGCCCGCGCTGATCGCGGTGATCTGGCAGAGCCTGTTCAGCAGGCACGCGCCGCTGGATGCGATCGAGATGTTTCGGGTCCATCTCGACCTGATTTTTGGCGAACGGAGGACGGCATGACCCCGTCGCGAACGAGCCTATCCATTCTGGCGGCGCTGGCGCTGGCGGCGGTGCTGGCCGGCTGCAACGAGCGCCGGGATCCCGGTTACCAGGGCTGGGTCGAAGCCGACATGATCTTCGTCAGCCCCGACGAATCCGGCCGCGTGACCAAACTGAACGTGCGCGAGGGCGACGAGGTCAAGGCCGGCGCGCCGCTCTATTCCGTGGATGACGATCTGCAAAGGGCCGATCTCAACCAGACCAATGCCACGCTCGCCAACGCGCAGCAGACCTACGACCGCGCCGCCTCGCTGAGCAAGACCGGCTCGGGGACGCAGGCCAATCTCGACGCCGCCATCTCCGCGCTGCGGGTGGCGGAAGCCCGGGTCAACACCTCGCAGACACGGCTGGCGCGCCGCAGCGGCTTTGCGCCGGTCGGCGGCTCCATCCAGCAGATCTACTTCCGCGAGGGCGAGATGGTGCCGGCGCAGCGGCCGGTGCTGTCGATCATGCCGCCCGGCAACATGAAGCTGCGCTTCTTCGTGCCGGAAGGGGATCTGCCGAAGCTTGCCGTTGGCGACGAGGTCCGCGTGACCTGCGACAACTGCGCCGCCGATCTCACCGCAAAGATCTATTTCATCGCGACCCAGGCCGAATACACCCCGCCCGTGATCTATTCGCTCGAGGAGCGCAACAAGCTCGTCTATCTGATCCAGGCGCGGCCGAGCCGGCCCGATAGCTTGCGCGTCGGCCAGCCGATCAGCGTCTATCTCGGCGCCAGGACGCCGGTGGCGGACAAGCGATGACCGCGGCGCCCGTCCACGCAGCCGACATCGCGATCGACGTCCACGGCCTGTCCAAATCCTTCGGCGGCCGCGAGGTGGTGCATGACCTCTCGATGCAGGTCAGGCGCGGCACCATCTACGGCTTCCTCGGTCCCAACGGGTCCGGCAAGACCACCACCATCCGCATGCTCTGCGGCCTGCTGACGCCCGACAGCGGTGAGGGGACTTGCCTGGGCTACGACATCCGCCGCGACGCCGACCGGATCAAGCGCCAGGTCGGCTACATGACGCAGCGTTTCTCGCTGTACCAGGATCTGTCGGTGCGCGAGAATCTGGAATTCGTCGCGCGGCTCTATGGCATGGCCGATGCACGCGGCTCTGCGGCCGACATGATCAAGCGGCTCGGCCTCAACGGCCGCGAGGAGCAACTCGCCGGCAACCTCTCCGGCGGCTGGAAGCAGCGGCTGGCGCTCGGCGCCTGCACGCTGCCCAATCCGCAATTGCTGCTGTTGGACGAGCCGACCGCCGGCGTCGACCCCAAGGCGCGGCGCGATTTCTGGAACGAGATCCATGCGCTGGCGGCCGACGGGCTAACGGTGCTGGTCTCCACCCACTACATGGACGAGGCGGAGCGCTGCCACGAGATCGCCTATATCGCCTATGGCTATCTGCTGGCGCACGGCACCGTCGATGAGGTGATCGCCAAGTCGGCGCTGTCGACCTGGACGGTGTCGGGCGACGACCTCAACGGGCTCTCGTCGGCACTCACAGGCAAGCCCGGCGTCGACATGGTGGCGCCGTTCGGCACCTCGTTGCATGTCTCCGGCCGCGACAGGGCGGCGCTCGAGGCCACCATCGCGCCGTACCGCGACAACAAGGGATTGAACTGGCAACACAGCGAGCCGTCGCTGGAGGATGTGTTCATCGAACTGATGACGCGCTCGAAGGACAATTTCCAATGAGCGTCGCCGAGGCCCCCGATCACAGCCGCGACAGCAAGGAGCCAAGGTTCGGCTTCTGGCGGCGCAGCTTTGCGATGGTGGTCAAGGAATTCATCCAGCTCAGGCGCGACCGCGTCTCGTTTGCGATGATCGTTATGATCCCGGTGATGCAGCTGTTGCTGTTCGGCTTTGCCATCAACACTACGCCGCGCAACCTGCCGACCGCGGTGTTGCTGCAGGAGGACAGCGATCTCGCGCGCTCGATCCTGAAGGCGCTGGAGAACACCGCCTATTTCCGCTTCACCCGCGAGGTGCACGATGTTGCCGAGTTCGACAACCTGTTGCTGTCGGGCAAGGTGCTGTTCGGCGTGGAAATTCCGCGCGGCTTCGAGCGCGCGGTGCGGCGCGGCGATCACCCGGCGCTATTGGTCGCCGCCGACGCCACCGATCCGGTGGCTGCGGGCTCGGCGATGTCGGCGCTCAACATGGTGGTGCAGACGGCGTTGCAGCACGACCTGCACATTGGCGATCCGTCTTTGCCGCCGTTCGAGATCCGCACCCATGCCCGTTACAATCCGGCGGCGTCGTCACGGCTGAATATCGTGCCCGGGCTGGTCGGCACCATCCTGACCATGACCATGCTGATCTTCACGGCGCTGTCGGTGACGCGCGAGACCGAGCGCGGCACCATGGAAAGCCTGCTGTCGATGCCGATCACCCCGGTCGAGGTGATGCTCGGCAAGATATTGCCCTATGTGCTGGTGGGCTTCATCCAGGCCATCCTGATCATCAGCATCGGCGTGCTGCTATTCGGCGTGCCCGTCAACGGCAGTCTCACGCTGCTGGCGCTGCTCTCGACCCTGTTCATCACCACCAATCTGGCGATCGGCTACACCTTTTCGACCATCGCGCAGAACCAGCTGCAGGCGATGCAGATGTCGATCATGTTCTTTCTGCCCAGCATCCTGCTGTCGGGCTTTATGTTTCCGTTCGCCGGCATGCCGGTATGGGCGCAATATATCGGTGAAGGCCTGCCGCTGACGCACTACTTGCGGATCGTGCGGGCCATCATGCTGAAGGGCGCGACGCTGCCGAATCTGCAATACGATGCCATCGCGCTGCTGGCGCTGATGCTGCTGGCGATGACGATCGCGGTGTTGCGCTTCCGCCGCACGCTCGATTGATGCAGAATACTGATGGTCATTCCGGGACGACGCGAAAGCGTCGGCCCCGGAATCTCGAGATTCCCCGATGCGCAATTGCGCATCTGAGGTCCGGTCCCGCGGACCATCCCGGAATGACAACGGAAAATGGGTGCGACGTCATCGTGGGCAAGATGGACAAACAACAATCGGCGGTGTCGGCCGACTTTGAACAGGCGCTGACGCGCGAAATCCTGCTGACCGAGCGGCTGCGGGTCAAGGCGATCCTCGCCACCATTTCGCTGCTGCTGGTGATGCTGACCGCGGTCTACCTGATCGCGCCCGACGCCATCGAGCGGATCTGGCATGGCCATGTCCCGATCCTGCCTCTGTATGCCGTTTTTGTCGTGTTCGCGCTATTCGAGCTGTCGGTGCTGCGCGTGCTCGGCCAGCGCCTGGTGCAAGGCCGCGACGTGCCCCATGCTCGGCGCTATCTCGGCGCCCTGATCGAAACCAGCCTGGTCACCGTTGCGCTGTACCTGCAGATGAAGGCAATGGGGCCGGCGCAGGCATTGGCCTTCGTGATACCGCTGGTCTATTTCATCTTCATCATCCTTTCGACGCTGCGGCTCGATTTCTGGCTCTCGACCTTCACCGGCTTCGTCGCGGCGGCGGAGCTGTTCGCGATGGCGATGTTCTATCGCCCGGAGCAATTCGCCGCCGAGCCGGCGCCCGACTTCGCATTTCATCTCGTCCGCGGCCTCGTCATTCTGGTTTGCGGCATGCTGGCGGGCGCGGTGGGGATGCAGCTGCGCCGGCAGTTTGAGGCCAGCATCGTCGCTGCGACCGCGCGCGACCGCATCACCAACCTGTTCGGCCAGCATGTCTCGCCGCAGGTGGTCGAGCGCTTGCTGACGGAGGGCGCCAGGACCGACAGCGAAATCCGCCAGGTCGCCGTCATGTTCGTCGATTTCCGCAGCTTCACCGCCGGCGCACGGTCGCGCTCGCCGCGCGAGGTGGTTGAGCGTCTCGATGGCGCGTTCGGGGTGCTGGCGATATCCTCGATCGCCATGGCGGCATCCTGAACAAGTTTCTCGGCGACGGCTTTCTGGCGCTGTTCGGCGCGCCGCTGGAGGCGCCCGACGCCGCGCACCGGGCGGTCGCCGCCGCCCGCGAAATGCTGGCCGCGAACGAGCACATCAACCGGGAAACCAGCTGGCCGCTGCGGATCGGCATCGGCATTCACTTCGGCGAGGTCGTCGCCGGCAATATCGGCTCGCCCCGGCGCAAGGAATACACCGTGATCGGCGATACCGTGAACTTCGCCGCGCGGCTGGAAGCGCTCAACAAGGACTTCAATTCGCAGTTCCTGATTTCGGCCGACGTTCGCAACGAGCTCGGCGATGACGGCAGCGATGCGGTGCCGCTCGGCGAGGTCGCGATCCGGGGTTATGAGCGGCCGATGGCGGTGTGGCAGTTGGGATAGCGCCTGATGTGGTGGATGCTAAACCTGCCTCGCCGCCAGATTCTCGATCCTGACCCCGTCGCGCTGCTCGATGATCTCGGCGATCCATTGCCGGTGGCATTCGCGGTGATCGCGCTCGTAGCAGAGGATGCAGACCGGCCCGGATTTCTTCACCAGCGCCGAGAGCTCGTCGAGCTCCTCCCGCGCCTGCGGCGTCTTCAGGTGCCTGGCGTAGATCTTGTGCAGCGCGTCGAACCGGCCGCTGCGCGCCGCGTCGCGGCCGTCCTTGGGCGTGCCGAGTCCGCGCAGATGCAGGTAGGAGATGCCGCGCTCGTCCAGCCCGGCGGCGAGTTGGTTCTTGGAAAAACCGGGGCGGCGGGAGGCCGCGACCGCGCGCACGTCCACCAGCAGCTTCACGCCGGCCTGCTCGAGTTCGTCGAGCACCGCCTTGGCGGGCGTCTGTTCATAGCCGATGGTGAAGAGGCGGTTGGACTTGCGTGCCATAGCTTTGCGTACCATGTCGGCGTCCCGGCATTTGATGTCATCGGCGTAAGGCTATGCCGCCGCCCGCGAGATTTCCATAACCGCGGAGGTTATGCGAGGCCCGGGATCCGTTGCCGCCGGCTGCGGCATGGCGCATAGTCGGCTCCGAAAAAAGAGCCTGTCGAAGGCCGGTTTCTTTCCGGGGGGAATACGATGATCCGATTTCGCCGCTCGCTGGCATGGATCGCCGCTGTGCTTGCGCCGTTCGCGCTCGGTGCAGTGGCGGCGCAGGCGCAAGGCAGCTATCCCGACCGTCCCGTCAAGATCATCGTCCCGATCGGCCCGGGCGGCAGCTACGACCTGGTCGGCCGTTACCTCGCCGACGTGCTGTCGAAACGAATGGGCCAGACCTTCGTGGTCGAGAACAAGCCCGGCGCCGGCACCGTGGTCGGGACACAGGCTGCGGCGCAGAGCGAGCCGGACGGCTACACGCTCCTGGTCGGCGGGCTTTCCAACATGGCCTTCAATTCGGCGCTCTATTCGAAGCTTGCTTACCAGCCGCTGAAGGATTTCGTCCCGGTCGCACTGGTCTACAAGTTCGGCTATGTGATGGTCGGCCGCAAGGATCTGCCGCAGGCAAGCCTCAAGGACATCATCGCCGCGGCGAAGGCCAAGCCGGGCTCGATCACGGTGGCGACCGCGGGCGTCGGAACCGGCCAGCATCTGGTGGCGGCAGCCTTCATGAAGGCTGCCGGCGTGAAGTTCCTTGAAGTGCCTTACAAGGGCTCGCCGCCGGCCTTCACCGATCTGCTGGCGGGCCGCATCGATCTGTTCTTCGATTCGATCGCCGCGGGTCTTCCTTACGTGCGGTCGGGGCAGGCGAGGGGCATCGCCGTGCTGTCGTCGAAGCGCAGCCCGCTCGCGGCCGACGTGCCGACGATGTCGGAAGCCGGCGTGCCCGGGCTCGATGTCGACTCCTGGCTCGGCATATTTGTCCCCGCCAAGACCCCGCCGGAAGCGATTGCCAGATTGCGCAAGGAAATCCGCGCCTCGTTGCCGGACCTCAAGGAGCGCTTCGAGAAGAGCGGCGGCGAGGTGTGGGACCTGCCGGACGACAAGCTCAATGCCTTCGTCGCCTCCGAATACGAGACCTGGACCAGACTGATCCGCGAGGCCGGCATCAAGCTGGATTGAAGCGGATCACTTCACCCGCGCGATCAATTCCATCGCGCCGGCCGGTGCGCGCACCTTGCCCTCGTGGATGACATAGGCGAACACGTCGCGCGGCGACTTCTTCGCAGCCTTGGGATCGACCCGCGGCAGTTCGTCCGGCTCGCCGCCGCCGGCCCAGGTTTGGAAGCGCTTGGCCCAGGCGTCGAGCGCCTTCGGCGGGTAGCAGGTCTTCAGCTCGTCATTGCCCTTCTGCAGCCGGGCATAGACGAAATCGCCGGTGATGTCAGCGATCGCCGGATACTTGCCGTGCTCGGCGAACACGACAGGCGTTTCGAACCGGCGCAGCAGCGCGATGAAGTCAGGCACGGCAAAACTGTCGTGCCGCACCTCGACCACATGGCGCAGCGCGCGGCCTTCGAGGCTGCGCGGCAACAGTTCGAGGAACTTGCCGAAATCGGCCTCGTCGAATTTCTTGGTCGGCGCGAATTGCCAGAGCACCGGACCGAGCCGGTCGCCGAGCTCCAGCACCCCGGAATCGTAGAACCGTTTGATCGAATCGCCGGCCTCCGCCAGCACCCGCCGGTTGGTGGCGAAGCGCGGCCCCTTCAGCGAAAACACGAACCCGTCCGGCACCTCGCGCGCCCATTTGCGGAAGCTTTCCGGCTTCTGCGAGCCGTAATAGGTGCCGTTGATCTCGATCGAGGTCAGTTTCGACGCGGCGTATTCCAGCTCCTTCGCCTGCGTCAGTTTTTCCGGATAAAACACCCCGCGCCACGGCGCAAAGGTCCAGCCGCCGACGCCGATGTAGATATGGCCGGAGGATTTGGAGGCGGATTTCGGGGCCTTGGTCACGGGGAGTCTCGTCGGGCAAGAGGGAAGAAAGCTGTCGCATCGAGTCTATTCAAAAGAGCCCCGATTGGCCAGTTCACCGGAGCGGACCGCGCTGTCGGCATAGGGCCCCCGTCTTGTAAGCCCGCTCCGTCAGGCTAGGATGGGCGATGGCTGGCGAGTTCGACAAGCAGCTGGAGCGGATCGAAAACACGGTCGCCGAGATCGTCGAGGCGGTCAGAAAACTTCGCGACGACCGGGCGGCTGCGGGCGAGGCGGCCGAAGTCAATGAACGGCTGAGACGCTTTCTGGAACAAAAGAAATAGGCTTAAGATAGCGGCGGCGATGGGCGGGCAGGACCGGCGCGCGTTGCCGATCAGCCGGCCTCGGTGAGGCGACCAGGGAAGTAGCGGGATGGACTCGGAAGCTATCGCAAAACTATTGGGCGGAATCATCGCAGCCGTCGTGCTGGTGATCGCGTTCGTCTTTGGACCGGTCGGGCAGATGGGCAAGCCGGCCAAGGAGATGCAGAAGATCGAGGCGCCGAAGGCCGCGGCTCCGGCCGCGCCTGCGGTCCGGGGGCCGGTGGTGCGGGAAGTGCCGCAGTAGGCCCGCAAGGCCGCGGCGCAGCGGGATCTAGCGTGCTGCCGGCGGCGGCTTCGAAGGTGTGAACGCCTTCATGACGAGGTCGTTGTAGAGTTCGCGAATCTTCCGCGAATCCGCGGCGTAGGTCTCGTAAGCCTGCCTGGCGAATTCGCTCTGGATCTCGAGCGCCTTGTCGAGCGAGCGCACGCCGGAGAGTTTCTCGACAAAGCACCGGGCCTCTTCGAGGGATTTCATGGTGTAGTCGCTGTAGGCGGTCGCGATCGTCTGCAAGCCGATCGGGGGAGTGTCCGCCGATACGACCGCGCCGATCGGCGAGGTGTCGGTTGGCGTGGCTGCTGCTTCGATCGGCTCTTTGGCGGCCTGCTGCTGCTCCAGTTTCTGGCTCCGCTGCTGTTCCGCCTTCCGGTTGCGCCGGCCGGACTTGCCCCCTGACTTGTTCTGGTCTGCACTCGACATTTCCTGGATCCCCCGTTTTCCAAATCAAACCAAAGTCGCAAAGTCCGTCATGTTTGCGCTGGAATCGCGGTTCCGGATTGTCCCTTGCGGGGCGCTGGCGTGGTGACATTTGGAAATTCGCATGACTTGGCGCGCGCCTCTGCCCCCTTGCGGAACGGCCCGACCGTTCCTATCTAGCTCTCAACGGCGACGTCGATGCTTCATAGCTCCGGCGCTGGGACGACCACGGAATAGTAAGGTAGCGCCGGATGTACGCGCGCCCTCTGTTCGTGGTCGTTGGCATTTTTGGGCCTGTTTTGCCCCGTTTTGAGCCCCCGGACCGCGCTTTTTCGGCCTGTCGCCCTGGGGCTTCCCTTGGCTTCCCTTGGCTTCCCTTGGGCCTCCCTTGGCTTCCCCTGACGCTATCGGATATACGCTGGCGGCATGAATGAAGCCATCAGACCGGGCCCCGAAACCCTGCCGCAATCAGCTGTTGCGCCCCGGATTTCGGTCGTCGTCCCCACCTTCAACGAGCGCGACAACGTCACCACGCTGTACCGGCGGCTGGAGGCGACGTTCGCCGGCATTCCCTTCGAAGTCATCTTCGTCGACGACAATTCCCCCGATGGAACCTGGGAGGTGGTGCGCGGCCTGGCGCGGGCCGATACCCGCGTCCGCTGCATCCGGCGGATCGGACGGCGCGGCCTGTCCGGCGCCTGCATCGAGGGCATCCTGGCTTCCAGCGCGCCGTGCGCCGCCGTGATCGACGCCGACCTGCAGCATGACGAGACGCAATTGCCGAAGATGTTGGCGCTTTTGCAAAGCGGTGAATTCGATCTCGTGGTCGGCAGCCGCTACATCGAAGGCGGCAGCGCCGACAGTTTCAACCGGCAGCGGGCCGGGGCCAGTCAGCTTGCCACCGAAGTCGCCAAGCGCGTGCTGCGGGTGAAGATCGCCGATCCCATGAGCGGCTTCTTCATGATCCGCCGCGACCGCTTCGAGCAACTGGCGCCGCAGCTCTCGACGCAGGGCTTCAAGATCCTGCTCGACATCGTCGCCACCGCGCACGGCGAACTGCGGGTCAAGGAAGTTCCCTTCACCTTCGGCACCCGGCTGCATGGCGAGAGCAAGCTCGATTCCATGGTGGCGCTGGATTTCCTCGGCCTCGTGCTGGCGAAGCTGACCAACGACGTCGTATCGCTGCGCTTCCTGCTGTTCGCGATGGTCGGCTCGATCGGCCTCGTCGTGCACCTGGCAACGCTGAAGATCGCGCTCGACGTTTTCAACGTGCCGTTTCCGCATGCGCAGGCGGCTGGCGCGGTCGTCGCCATGACCAGCAATTTCGTCCTGAACAATTTTCTCACCTATCGCGACCAGCGGCTGAAGGGCTTTGCGATCCTGCGCGGCTTGTTGCTGTTTTATCTGGTCTGCAGCGTCGGCCTCGTCGCCAATGTCGGCGTCGCGTTCTCGGTCTACGATCAGGAGCCGATCTGGTGGCTGGCGGGCGCGGCGGGTGCGCTGATGGGCGTGGTATGGAATTACGCGATGTCCGGGTTGTTCGTCTGGCGCAAGCGATGATCGGAAAATGAGTTCGAACGAGGCGCGACTCGCCCGCAACACGGCGCTTACGGTGCTGGCGCTGGTGGCGTTGCGGCTGGTCGCCGCCGCCTGGACGCCGCTGACCTTCGACGAAGCCTATTACTGGATGTGGTCGAAGCATCTGGCCTTCGGCTACTACGATCATCCGCCTGCGGTGGCGTTCGTGATCCGCGCGGGCACCATGATCGCGGGCGATACCGAGCTCGGCGTGCGGCTGGCCTCGATCCTGCTGGCGCTGCCGATGAGTTTTGCGGTGTACCGCACCGCCGCCATCCTGTTTGGCGGCCAGCGCGTGGCGGCGACCGCCACCGTCCTGCTCAACCTCACTTTGATGGCCGCGGTCGGCACCCTGATCGTCACGCCGGATGCGCCGCTGCTGGTGGCCTCGAGCTTCGTGCTGTTCTTTCTCGCCAAGGTGCTGGAGACCGGGCGCGGCGCCTGGTGGCTCGCCGTCGGGGCCGCGGTCGGCACCGCTCTGCTTTCAAAATACACTGCGATGTTTTTCGGCGCGGCGATCTTGATCTGGCTGCTGGCGGTTCCGAAATTGCGGCGCTGGCTGGTCTCGCCCTGGCCCTATCTCGGCGGGCTCGTGGCATTGGCGATCTTTGCCCCCGTGATCCTTTGGAACGCCGATCACCACTGGGTCTCCTTCATCAAGCAGATCGGCCGCGCCAGGATCGAGGATTTCAGGCCGGCCTTCATCGGTGAGCTGGTTCCGACCCAGGTCGCGTTTGCGACGCCCCTGGTATTCATTCTCGGCGCGATGGGGCTTCACGCCCTGGTCTGGCGCGATGCCGGAGCGTTCGCCGCGCGGATGCTGGTCAACACGATGTTCTGGACCATCGTGGTCTATTTCATCTGGCACTCGCTGCATGCCCGGGTCGAGGCCAACTGGTTCGCGCCGGTCTATCCGGCATTTGCGATCGCCGCCGCGGTCGCCGCGCATCTGACGCGATGGGACCCGCGCCGCCAGCGCCTTGCCGATTTCTGCCTGCGCTGGGCGGCGCCATCGGCGATCCCCATGTTCATGCTGCTGATCGTGCAGGCCGATACCGGCGTGCTGACGGGCTATCGCCGCGACGCCACCGTGCGCAGCGTCGGCGTCGGCTGGCGCGAACTGGCCGGCGAGATCGAGGCGGTGCGCGTCCGCACTGGCGCGACTTGCGTGCTGGCGCCGGACTACGGCACCACCGGATGGCTCGCCTTCTATCTGCCGAAAGGAAGTTGCGTGGTGCAGCCGACCCAGCGCATCCGCTGGGTCAACATGCCCGAGCCGTCCGAGGCGCAGTTGTCCGGCAAGCTGCTGTTCGTCGACGAGGCGCGGCCCGCCGGCCGCCGGTACTTGCAGCAAAATTATGCCAGGGCCGAGAAGGTCGCCGAACTCACGCGCAAGCGCGGCCCGCTCACCGTCGAAACCTATTCGCTCGAGCTGCTCGAATTCCCCAAGGGCAGCGTGCTCGACCGCTCGCCGCCGCCGGAGCTGCAGTAGGGGGCGGGGGACGGGGCCTTTTGCGGCTCGTCATTGCCGGGCTTGACCCGGCAATCCATCTTCTTCGCAAGAGTCTCTTGAAGTCGGATGGATACGCGGGTCAAGCCCGCGTATGACGATCGGAAAATATTTCTTCCATCCCGTCGGATCGATGCCCTCCCGAACGTCTTATGGCGAGCCCCACTCCAACGGAGATCGTGCCATGAGCAGTTCCAGCCTGAAGGTCGCCAGTCATTCCATCCTGAAACCCGCCGCCGAGCTGGCGCGCGCCAGCGGCGTGCGTTTTCCCAACGAGAGCGCCGAATATCGCCGCGCCCGCGAGACGCTGTTGGCCGAGGAGATCGAACTCCGCCGCCACATCGAGCGCGTTGCCGCGCAGCGCCGCGCGCTGCCGCCGGGCGGCGAGGTCAGGAAGAATTACGCGTTCGAGGGCGAAAACGGAAAGGCGTCGTTCGCCGATCTGTTCGGGGACAAGGATTCGCTGGTCGTCTACAGCTACATGTTCGGCCCGCAGCGCGAGCGGCCGTGCCCGATGTGCACCTCGCTGTTGTCGGCATGGGACGGCGAGGTGCCGGATATTACGCAGCGCGTGGCGCTCGCCATCGTCGCGCGCTCGCCGATCGCGCGGCTGGTCGCATTCAAGCGCGAGCGCGGCTGGCATCATCTGCCGCTCTATTCCGATGTGTCCGGCGAATTCAGCCGCGACTATCACGCCTTGACGAAGGACGGCGGCGACGATGCGGCGTTCAACGTGTTCACGCGGCGCCGGGAAGGGAACGGTGTCACAATCAGGCATTTCTGGGGCGGCGAGATGAACGGCGCATCCGCCGATCCCGGCCAGGATCCGCGCGGCGCGCCCGATCTGATGCCGCTATGGACCATCCTTGACGTCACGCCCGAAGGCCGCGGCGCCGACTGGTATCCGAAGCTGAATTATTGAATTCGGAACGTCGAAAAACCCGCATAAATGCGGCCGATTCACTGAATCGGCCGCGTCGTTAACCATGCCCAACAACCGCCCGCACTTAATCCGCATTTAACTAAAAGTCGCCTTAATGACGCTCCGCGCCTCTGCGAAATGCTCTGCCGGAACTTTCGATCCGGTGCTGCGAAGAGGAAAAAAGTGGAACTTGTCTGGGTACGAGGCGAATGAGTTACAGTACGAGTGCGTCCAGTCAGTTCGCGGCCTCGAAGCGAAAAAAATCCCGTAAAGCCATTCCTAACCATGTTTTCGGAAGCGCCGCGGTCGCGTGCCTGGTGGTCGGCTGCGCCTGGAATCTCTATACGCATGTTTTCGGCGCCGGCATCTATCCGACCATGGCCGGCGGAAATTTCGATGCGCCGGTGATCCGGCGGCCGCAGGCCGTCGCGGCCCCGACCCCGCAAACCATCGTCAACACCGTGTTCGCCGCCTTGCCCGAACCGGCGCCGGTCGTCTCCGCGCCTGCTGCGATCGCATCCGCCACATCGCTGATGTTCCGCGATCGTTTCGCAGCCGCAGCGCCGCAGTCGGTCGAGCCGCAGCCGCAGCCGCAGCCGCAAGCCGAGACGATGAAGCTCGCTTCAGCGTCACAACCGGTCGAAGCGGCGAAGCCTAAACAAAGCGCACCGGCGCCTGCCAAGGTTGCGGCACTCGCGCCGGCGGCCGATCCCGTTGAAGCCAAACCGGCGAAGGGCGCGGCAGCTTCCGTCAAGGACATGACGCAGCGCGCCAAGGCGGCTGTGATGTCGATCGCTTCCGGCGGCAAGCCCAGCATGGTCGAAAAACTGTGGGGCAAGGAGCCGTCGCGCGGATCGCTGCTGTCCTACGCTTCCGCCGATGTCAGCGCGACCGGCAGCCTGCCCAGGGAACAGAACCCGATGCTCGGGGGATCGGCGCCCTATGATCGCTCGACCGCGGTCTACGACATTGCGGCGCGCAAGGTCTATCTGCCCGACGGCACCGTGCTGGAAGCGCATTCCGGGCTCGGCTCCAAGATGGACGACGTGCGCTACGCACATGTGCGGATGCAGGGCGTGACGCCGCCGCATATCTATGAACTGACCCCGCGCGAGGCGCTGTTCCACGGCGTGCCGGCGCTGCGGCTCAATCCGATCGGCGGCGAGGACAAGATCTTCGGCCGCACCGGGCTGCTCGCGCACACCTACATGCTCGGTCCCAACGGTGATTCCAACGGCTGCGTGTCGTTCAAGGACTACTACGCATTCCTCGACGCCTACCGCAACCGCGGCATCAAGCGGCTGGCGGTGGTCGCGAAGGTGGAGTGAGGGGGGATCGTCATGCCGCCGGGCGCGGCACGATCTTCTTGTAGCTGTGGGTGTTCTCCGCCTTGGAGAGATCGTAGGCGGCCTGCAGGTTGAGCCAGAAGCGCGGATCGGTGCGGAAGTAGCGTCCGAGCCGGATCGCGGTGTCCGCGCTAACGTCGCGCGCGCCGCGCATGATCTCGGTCAGCCGGTTGGCCGGAATATCCAGCTCCTTCGCCAGGACCCGCGCCGACAGGCCCAGCGGCACCAGATATTCCTCTTTCAACACTTCTCCCGGATGAGTCCGCAACCGCGCCATCGCTGCCTCCCTCAATGATAGTCCACGATCTCGATCGCCTCGGGGCCGTCGGGCGTCCAGCGGAAACAGATTCGCCACTGCCGGTTGATGCGAATGGAATGCTGCCCGCGGCGGTCGCCTTTCAATGCTTCCAGCCGGTTGCCCGGCGGGGATAGCAAATCGTCCAGACGGGTCGCCGCGTCCACCATATCGAGCTTGCGCAGGGCGACGGCCTCGATACTCCGCCAGCGGGCCGGGCAGGGGCCGCCACGAAACAGCAGTTCCGTGGCCTTGTCGGCAAAGCTGCGGATCATGCCCTGTAGTATGCGATACGTATCGCGGATTAGTCAAGCGGACTTTCGCGGTGGCTGACTGCCTCCCCATTTTTTCACCTTGGGCATGGCTTGCGCCCCCCCGGCTACGCCAGCGCATCGCCGTCGCGCGCGATAATCGCGAAACGGTCGGATAGCTCGACCAGCGCCACGTCGTGAACCGTTGCGGCGGCAATCGTCCCGCCGCGGCCGTCGGGAAGGTCGCGCGTGGCGCAGCTGTTGGCGTCGATGGTGACGCGAAAGCCGAGGTCGAGCGCCGCTCGCGCCGTGGAGCTGACGCACATATGCGTCATGAATCCCGCAAGAATGATGTTCTTGCGCCCGGTCGCGGCGAGGCGCGGCTGCAGATCGGTCCCGGCGAACGCATTGGGCAATTCCTTCTCGACCACCGGCTCGCCATCCAGCGGAGCCAGCGCGGATACGATCGCGCCACGCTCGGCGGCGCGATCGAACAGGCCGCCGGGCCGTCCCTTGTGCGCGATGTGAAAGATCGGGGCCCCGCTGTTCCGCGCCCGCGCCAGCAGCTTTGCGGCGTTTTTGATCGCCGCATGGGCGTCGGGCAGAGCGAGCGGGCCTGTGAGATATTCGTTCTGCAGGTCGATCAGAACGAGGCAGGCGTCGCTCAGCCTGGGAAGGCTGAGGTCGGCGCCGGCGAGCTGAAGCAGGGTTTTGGCGACGGTCATGGTTGCGGGATTTCCGATTGTGGTTGCCGATGACCAAACATAGCGAAAGCAGTCCGGCTTTCACGCAGGAAAATTGCTGCCGATGGCTGCAATATTGCAGGAAGCGGCTCCGTCGTGATAACGGAGAGCATGAACTGGGATGATCTCCGCATCGTTGCCGCAGTCAGGGACGAAGGCACCTATGCCGGCGCCAGCGCGCGGCTGCGGATCGACGAGACGACGGTGGGCCGGCGACTGGCGCGCATCGAGCGCGCGCTGGGCCTGAGACTGTTCGAGGCCGTCGACGGCGTGCGCCGGCCGACCCGGCAATGCGAGGCGGTTCTCGCGCATATCGAGGCGATGGCGGCGCACGTTGCCGACATCGGCAAGGTCGGCGAGAGCTTGGCCGGTCTGACCGGACGCTTCCGGATTGCGTCCACCAATGCCATTGCGGAGGAACTGTTGGCTCCGCGCGCCTGCCGTTTGCTGGTGCCGAACCCGGGCCTGAGCCTGCATTTCCTCACCTCCAGCGAGAACGTGAAATTCTCGCGCTGGGGTGCCGACCTCGCCATTCGCCTGCGAAAACCCGACAAGGGCGATTTCACGATCTCGAAGCTTGCTGAAATCAGGCTGTATTTTTTCGAGCCGGCCGTCGCGCCCGATTTCGAGCCTGTGATCTGCAGCTATCCCGATGACCTCGACCTCACCCCGGATTCCCTGTTCCTGAAGGGGAGGGGACTGCAACAGCGCGCGCGCTGCATCACGGATAATGTCCGCATCATCAAAACGCTGATCCAGACCCATCAGGCCATCGGCATCCTACCCGAACATTCCTGCGAGGAATTGCTGTCGGACCGCGGCCTGCGCGCCACGCTGCTGCCGCGGCGCCGCGACGTTTGGCTGCTGGTGCAGAACCATCTCAAGCGCGATCCCGCGGCGCGCGCCGTGATCGACTGGGTTCGCGACTGCTTTGAGGAATTTTCGAAGGCATAGGCGGGAGAGTGACTGGCGCAAGAACCACCTATCATACGCGGGCCGAGTTTTGCCTGCCAAACGAAAACCCCGGCATCGCTGCCGGGGTTTTGCATTTATGGAGCGAGATCCCGGCTCTGCGGTGCACCGCTTCGCGCTGCACCGCGTCCGGGACGACTTCGTCGCTTAGAAGTCCATGCCGCCCATGCCGCCGCCCGGGGGCATGCCGCCACCGGCCGGAGAACTCTTCTTCGGCAGTTCGGCGATCATGGCTTCGGTGGTGATCAAGAGAGCCGCAACCGAGGCTGCGTTCTGGATCGCCGCGCGAACCACCTTGGTCGGGTCGATGATGCCCTTGGTGACCAGGTTGCCGTATTCGCCGTTCTGCGAGTCGAAGCCGTAGGCGTACTGATCCTTCTCGAGGATCTTGCCGACGATGACGGAGCCGTCTTCGCCCGCGTTGATCGCGATCTGGCGGGCCGGCGCGGACAGCGCCTTGCGCACGATCTCGACGCCGGTCTTCTGGTCGTCGTTCTGGGTCTTGATGCGCTTGAGCTGCTCGGAGGCGCGCAGCAGAGCGACGCCGCCGCCCGGCACGATGCCTTCTTCAACCGCCGCACGGGTCGCATGCATCGCGTCATCAACGCGATCCTTGCGCTCCTTGACCTCGACCTCGGTCGCACCGCCGACGCGGATCACCGCGACGCCGCCGGCGAGCTTGGCCAGACGCTCCTGCAGCTTCTCGCGGTCGTAGTCCGAGGTGGTTTCCTCGATCTGCGCCTTGATCTGATGCACGCGGGCTTCGATGTCGGCCTTCTTGCCGGCGCCGTTGACGATGGTGGTGTTCTCCTTGTCGATCATCACCTTCTTGGCGCGGCCGAGCATCTGCAGGGTCACGTTCTCCATCTTGATGCCGAGATCTTCCGAGATCGCCTGGCCGCCGGTCAGGACAGCGATGTCCTGCAGCATGGCCTTGCGGCGATCGCCGAAGCCCGGCGCCTTGACGGCGGCAACCTTGAGGCCGCCACGCAGACGGTTGACGACGAGGGTGGCGAGAGCTTCGCCTTCGACGTCTTCCGCGACGATGACGAGCGGCTTGCCGGTCTGCACCACGGCTTCCAGCAGCGGAAGCAGTTCGTTCAGGTTGGAGAGCTTCTTCTCGTTGATCAGGATGTAGGCGTCGTCGAATTCGACGCGCATCTTGTCGGCGTTGGTGACGAAGTAGGGCGAGATGTAGCCGCGGTCGAACTGCATGCCTTCGACGACATCGAGTTCGGTCTCGAGCGACTTGGCTTCTTCAACCGTGATGACGCCCTCGTTGCCGACCTTCTTCATGGCGTCGGCGAGGAACTTGCCGATTTCGGCGTCGCCGTTGGCGGAGATGGTGCCGACCTGGGCGATTTCCTCGTTCGAGGTGACCTTCTTGGAGTTCTTGACGAGGTCGGCGACCACGGCTTCGACAGCCAGGTCGATACCGCGCTTCAGGTCCATCGGGTTCATGCCGGCGGCAACCGACTTGGCGCCTTCACGGACAATCGCCGCCGCGAGCACGGTCGCGGTGGTGGTGCCGTCGCCGGCAGCATCCGCCGACTTCGATGCCACTTCGCGCACCATCTGGGCGCCCATGTTCTCGAACTTGTCCTCGAGCTCGATCTCCTTGGCGACGGTGACGCCGTCCTTGGTGATGCGGGGAGCGCCGAACGACTTGTCGAGCACGACGTTGCGGCCCTTGGGGCCGAGCGTGACCTTCACCGCGTTGGCGAGGATGTCGACGCCGCGCAGCATGCGATCGCGGGCATCAACGCCGAATTTGACTTCTTTAGCTGACATTTATTCGTCTCCGTTTGAAACTGGATCCTCATCCCATGGGAGCCCGGAGGGCGTCTCGAAGGATGAGATGAGTTGAGCATGGGGCTCATCCTTCGAGACGCCGGCTGCGCCGGCTCCTCAGGATGAGGGAACGGACGCGGCTTACGCGGCCTTCTTCTTGGTGGCGGGAACGTCGGTGAGGACGCCCATGATGTCGCTCTCCTTCATGATCAGGAGCTCCTCGCCGTCGAGCTTGACCTCGGTGCCCGACCATTTGCCGAACAGCACGCGGTCGCCGACCTTGAGGTCGATCGGGATCAGCTTGCCGGCTTCGTCGCGGCCGCCCGGGCCGACGGCGGTGATTTCGCCCTGCGAGGGCTTTTCCTTGGCACTGTCCGGAATGATGATGCCGCCTGCTGTCTTCTCTTCGGCGTCGATGCGCTTGACCACAACGCGGTCGTGAAGCGGACGGAATTTCATGCAGTCCTCCTAAGATTTTGAAGATGTTCGAGTTTTTAGAAAATTAGCAGTCCCCGCCGGCGAGTGCCAGCGTGAGCGCTCTCGACATAGGGCAGGTTGGTTGCGGGGACAAGGGCTTCTAGCAGAAAAACTGGCACTCAAATATGGCGCCTGCCAAAATCGTTCATCATCATTAATTCCGGCGGCCAAACCGCGGAAAGCCGTATTAGCACCTGCGGTAAGCTGCTGCTAACGCGGCCTTTTTCAACAAATCGTTAAACATTTAGGCTTGTGATGGACGGGTCGCGTGCGTCACATTTCTCTCATGTGAGCGCATCTCCGCCGGGCTGGCTCCGGTTGGTGGCCACCACGTGAATGCGCTCCAGCAATGGAGGTTGGCATGGTTTCGCGGGTTGGAGTCGTTTCCGACGACTTTCGGAAACAGGTGCTGGGCTACGGGCTGACGACGGCGCAGATCCTTTATCGGATGCCGGATCATCCCTCGCTGCTGCAGACCTACGTCTGGCAGAACTACGATCTGTTTCCGAAATTCCCGGCGCTGAAGGATTTTCTCGTCTTCTGGCAGGAGAAGCTCGAAGGCCCGTTGTTCTCGGTCACGGTGGCGCATTCCAAGCTGATCAAGCCCGCCGAGCTGCGCGCCGTCGACGGCGTGTTCCGGCTGCATTGACACGGGGCAGGGTGGGCGCGGCGCGAGCGCGCTTTGGCCCACCCCGCGAAGCCCAAATTGTGCTAGCCTCTTTCCTCCATTCGGAAAGGGAGAGCACCAATGGCCCAGAAGAAGCCGAAATCGCGCGCCGCGTCGAAGACCGCCGCGTCGAAGAAATCGCCGGCGCGCAAGACCGCCGCCAAAAAGGCGGCCGCCAAATCCACCGCGCGAAAAGCCATCAAGGCCAAGGACCGCAAGACCAAGGCGCGTGCGGCGCCTGCCGCCAAGCGCGCCCGCCCGAAGCAGCGCGTCGCCGTCAGCCATCACCGCGAAGAGGATTTCAAGGCCGATGGCCTGCGCGCCTACGCTATGTACCGCGATCTCGGCTTCGCCGATGCGACCGAAGGCCTGGCGCAGGCGCATGTGATCCGGCTGGTCGGACCGTGCGATCCCGATGAGGTTTCGAAACTGCACTTCCACGATGTCGAATTCCAGATGGTCTATGTCCTCAAAGGTTGGGTGAAGACCTACATGGAGGGACAGGGCGAGACCCTGATGGAGGAGGGCAGCGCCTGGATCCAACCACCCCGCATCAAGCACCTGATCATGGATTATTCCGACGACGTCGAACTGCTGGAAGTGATCCTGCCGGCGGAGTTCGATACCGTCGAACTGACGGCGTAAGCCGTCATTCCGGGGCGGCGCGAAGCGTCGAACCCGGAATCTCGAGATTCCGGGTTCAGCCCTGCGGGCTGCCCCGGAATGACGATAACTAATTCAACACCCCGACGATCGCGCCCATCAGGCAGGTCGTCAGCGTGCCCGAGACGATCGACTTCAGGCCAAGCGCATTGATCTCGTCGCGGCGCTCCGGCGCCATGGTGCCGAGCCCGCCGATCATGATGCCGAGGCTGCCGAAATTGGCAAAACCGCACATCGCATAGAGCATGATCAGCCGCGAGCGGGGCTCGAGCGCGTCGGGGCCGAGCTTCGACAGGTCGACATAGGCGATCAGTTCGTTCAGCACGGTCTTGATCCCCATCAGGCTGCCGGCGGTGACCGCCTGCGGCCACGGCAGGCCCATCAGCCAGCACACCGGCGCCATGACATAGCCGAGCATCCGCTGCATCGAGATCGCGGCGCCGCCGACGTTGGGCAACAGCCCGAGGATGGCGTTGGCGAGATAGACCAGCGCCACCAGCACGATCAGCATGGCGATGATGTTGAGCAGCAGCTCGAGCCCGGCGGTGGTGCCCTTGACGATCGCATCCATGGTGGAGGAGGCGTGGATGTCGGGATCGGCCTGCGCCACCCTGGAATCGATGAACGCCACGCGGGGATCGCCCCGGGGATCGGCCAGCGCGCCGGCGGTGCGCCTGTCCGACGTCTCCGGCACCATGATCAGGCTGACCAGGATCGCCGCCGGCGCGCCGAGCACGGAGGCGATGACGAAATGCACCGCGGCATCCGGGATCAGCGGCGCCAGCAGGGTGGCGTAGAGCACCAGCACGGTGCCGGCGATCCCGGCCATGCCGCCGGTCATGACCAGGAACAGTTCGCTGCGCGTCAGCTGCGCCAGATAGGGCCGGATGAACAGCGGCGCTTCGACCATGCCGAGAAAGATGTTGGCCGCGGTCGATAGCCCGACCGCGCCGCCGACTCGAAGCGTGCGCTCCAGCAGCCACGCCATGCCGCGCACGACCGGCGGCAGGATTTTCCAGTAGAATAAAAGCGTGGTGAGCACGCTCATGACCAGCACGACCGGCAGCGCCTGGAACGCCAGGATGAAGGCGGCGCCCGGCGCCTTCAGGTCGAACGGCAACGCAGCCCCGCCGAGATAGCCGAACACGAAGGAGGTTCCGGCGCGTGACGCTGCGGAGATGGCGCCGACGGCGTCGTTGATGACGCCAAATCCATACACCACGAACGGCAGTTTGATCAGCGCCACCGCGGTGAGAAGGGTCACGGCAAGCCCGATCGCCGCCTGCCGCAGCGACACCGCGCGGCGGTTCTCGCCGAACGCCCACGCGATCAAAAGCAATGCCAACACGCCGAACGCCGATTGAAGTTGCAGCATGATTCCCCCGCGGCCCCGGGGGATTATGGCAGCGATGGCAAGGTGTGGAAACCCGGCGCGCCCGGGCTGGATCACTCAACATGTCGTCCCGGCGAACGCCGGGACCCATACGCCGTGTCCTCTCGGTGAGAGCACCAGCGTTAGACGCCTCTTAAACCAATCAGCGCCGCGGAGTATGGGTCCCGCTTTCGCGGGGACGACAAGAGAGTGCGCTTACCCCCGGCCCACGAACGGCATCTTGGTGGCCATGACAGTCATGAACAGCACGTTGGCGTCGAGCGGCAGGCCGGCCATGTAGGCCACGGCGTCGCCGACCGCTTTCGCATCCATCCGCGGCTCCGGAATCTTGCGGCCGTCGGGCTGCAGCACGCCGGCGACCATGCGGTCGGTCATCGGGGTCGCGGCATTGCCGATGTCGACCTGGCCGACCGCGATGTCGTACATGCGGCCGTCGAGGTTGCTGGCCTTGGTCAGGCCGGTGATGGCGTGCTTGGTGGAGGTATAGGCCGCCGAGAACGGCCGCGGCGCATGCGCCGAGATCGAGCCGTTGTTGATGATGCGGCCGCCGCGCGGGGTCTGGTCCTTCATGATCCGGAACGCGTGCTGCGTGCACAAAAACGGCCCGGTCAGATTGGTGTTCACCACCGCCTGCCATTGCTCGAGGCTCAGGTCCTCGAAGTTCACCGGCGGCGCGCCCATGCCGGCATTGTTGAAGAGCACGTCGAGCCGGCCGTAGGTGTCCATCACCTTGGCGAACAGGGCTGCGATCGAGCCGGGATCGGTCATGTCGGCGGACACGCACAGGCTCTTGCCGACATTGTCGCCGAGCTTTTTGGTTTCTTCCAGCATTTCCATGCGGCGTCCGGCGAGCACCACCGTGAAGCCCGCGTTCATCAGCGCCAGCGACGCCGCGCGTCCGACGCCGGTGCCCGCACCCGTCACCACTGCAATCTTGTCGGCCATTGGTTTCCTGCCCTTGTGCTTTATGTTTTTGCGTCTGGTTCGGTCTTGTAGGGTGGTCTCGGAATATTCTGGTGCGCGGCGCGCAGCGCCGCCGACCAGCGCGAGCGCAAGTCGTGGAAATACGGCTCGCCCGCCTCGATGCGGTGATTGAGATCGGCGTCGCAGACGTCGGTGCGCACCACCAGCACGTCGATCGGTAGGCCGACGCCGAGATTGGAGCGCATGGTCGAGTCCATCGAGATCAGGCTGGTCTTCAGCGCCTCGTAGAGTTCGACGTCGTAATGCATGGCGCGGTCGAGCACCGGCTTGCCGTATTTGTGCTCGCCGATCTGCAAATAGGGCGTGTCGGTGGTGCATTCGATGAAGTTGCCGGCCGGGTACACCATGAACAGCCGCATCCGCGAGCCCTTGATCTGGCCGCCGAACAGGAACGAGACGTCGAAATTGATGTCCTCCGATTTCAGCGCGACGCCTTCGGTGGCGTGCACCGCGCGGATCGCCCGGCCGATGCGCTGCGCGGCCTGGAACATGGTCGGCGCGTTCATCAGCGTCTCGATCTCGCCGGTGTGCGGGTCTTCGAGTCCTTCGGTCAGGGTCGACAGCACCGACTGGCTGATCGCCAGATTCCCGGCGCTGGCGATTGCCATGATGCGCTCGCCAGGCTTGTTGAAGATGTGGAGCTTGCGAAAGGTCGAGACGTTGTCGAGCCCGGCATTGGTGCGGGTGTCGGCGATCATCACCAGCCCGTCCCGCACCAGCACTCCGCAACAATAGGTCATTCCCGGTCCTCGGAACCATCCGCGATGATCGACGGGAAACGTGTAGCCAATTTCAGGGGGCCATCCAACCCCAATTCCCCTTCATTCCCCTTGGCGCAGCCATCCCCGAACGGGTAGAAAACCACCCATCGTATCCGAAGCAGGGCGGCCATGCGAAAACCAGTTGTGATCGGCGGCATGATCGTGGCCGCGCAGATGTGGGGCATCTCTGCCGCCTGCGCGGGCCCCTGGGAAGACGGCATGGTGGCCTATAACCGCGGCTTACGTGCCGGCGATCCGGCTGTTCCGTCCGCTCGCCGAGACCGGAAACGCCAAGGCGCAACACCTGGTCGGGGTGATGTACCGGAAGGGGCAGGGCGTCGCGCGCAACTCGGCCCGCGCCTTCATGTGGCTCAGCCTCGCCGCCAGGCGCGGCGACGCCAGGGCCAAGGCGGAGCTGCAGCAGGTATCGCAGGCCATGAGCCCGCAGGAAATTTCACAGGCGGGCGAAATGGTGCAGACCTGCGAAGCGTCGAATTACCGGGCTTGCGAGTATTGACGTCGCCCCGTCGATTCGCGGCGCTGGTTGGCATCGCGTGTTTCAGAACCGAGAAGGCCTAGAGGCGGCTTCGCGCCGTCTCTCCGGCATGTGGTTCAGCTTCGTCGCGGGGAGCGCACTTCCTAAAGGACTAGGCGGCAGCCACGTCGCCGTCGATGTCCGTTTCCGTGACAGTTCTATTGCGGCCGGATTGTTTCGCTTGATAGAGCGCACGGTCGCATCGCTCGATCAGGGCCTCTGCCGATTCCGCCATCCGGAATTGCGCAACGCCGACTGAAACCGTGACGCTCGAAATCTCCTCGCCTGTCGCGCGTCGGGTCAGCCGCGCTTCCGAAATGCGGCGACGAATGCGTTCGGCGACCGCTGCACAAGCAGCGAGGTCGCTTCCGGGAAGCACTGCGATCAGCTCCTCCCCGCCGTAGCGAGCCGCATGATCGACATCGCGCACGCTGTCCAGCATGACCTTGGCCACCAGCCGGAGCACCTGGTCTCCGACCTGATGTCCGAAGCTGTCGTTGAATTTCTTGAAATGATCGATGTCGATCATCAGGGTGCTGAGCGGTTCGCCCGTCTCCATCGCGGCAATCAAAGCCGACCGAAAGAACTCATCCAGCGAACGCCGGTTGGCCAGCCCGGTGAGTGCATCGGTGTTCGAGCGTTGCTCTGCGAGCTTCAGCGAGTCGCGGATCTTGTCCAGTTCGTGCGACGTCTCGGCGAAATTGGCCTCCAAAGCCGAGGCCCGCGTCGTCGCCTTTGACAATTCGGTCACCAGCTTTTCGATGATCGATCTCGGATCGCTGGTTGTCTCAACTTGTGACGAGACCTCGCCGAGCGCTTCGATCTGGGTACGATTGTCGGAGATGGCTGCCGCGAGGAATTGCCTGGCGGTGGATATCACCCCTTGCAGCTGTTCGGGAAAATCACCGGCGGCGGTACCGGCATTGGACTGCGGGTTGACATAGGTCACGTAGAGTTCGTGATTGATCGCGGAATCGAATTTGCGTTTGTTGCCGATCAGAATATCGATGGTCTTTCTCAGCGCCGGCGAGGTGCCCATCGCATAGTTGAACCAGACCGCGAAATTGTTAGGCGTTGCAGGTACAGATTGTAGCGACATCGACCGGATCGCGCGGTCCGCAACCGTGGTTGCATATTCCACATCCATGTCGTTGAGGCTGTCGTCTGCCATGGTTGGTGCCGGTGATTCAGCAAAAATGCCGCCTGTATCTAAGGCATCCGAATTAAACTTTCACTAATCCTTTGCCGGGCAGGCCATTCAGATCACTGGTATTGCATCTCGTTCGCAGAAGTCGTTGCGCTGTGGAAAAGACGGCGTGGTCTGGGGAGCATCCATGGTTCACGGCTCGAACGCAGGTGCGCGCCGCCTCAGCCGATTTCCCGCGCGTCGCGCCGTCGATAGACCATCAGCATCAAGGGCGCGAGTTTGCGCAGCAATCCGTGCGCGAGGATCGGGGCAGGATCCGTGAACGGCAGCGCGAGATCCTTTTCCGGGACACCCCGCACGGCTTTGGAAAGTTCGTCGCCGAGCGACATCGTCAGCGCGACCGCGCGGCCGTTGCAGCCGGTCCAGCCATAAGCGTCAGGCCCGAGGCGGTGAATGCGCGGCAGGAAATCGGTGGTCATGCCGACATAGCCGTTCCAGACATAATCGAATTCGACTGCCCCGATCTGCGGCCACAGCCGCTGCAGGCGCTCGCCGACTCGCTGCTTGATCCTTTCCACCTTGTTGCCGGGACCGATCACGGCGCCGCCGGTGACAAGGCGATTCCGTGCGTCGTAGCGCGCAAAATAGAGTTCGCCGTGGGTATCGGACATCGCCTGCCGTCCGGGAATGATGGTTTTGCGCGCCGCCTCGGACAGCGGCTGCGTCGCCATCTGCCAGGACAGCACCGGCATGACTTCGTGTGCGATATCGGGCATCAGCGATTTCGAGAATTCGCCGGTATAGGCGTTGCTCGCCACGATCAGCGCCCGGCCGCTGATCTCGCCCTTTTCCGTTCTGACCACCCAGCGGCCGTTGCGCCGTTCGAACGAGGTTGCGGGCGAGCGCGCGTAGATTCGGCCGCCGCGTTCCAGCACGACGCGCGCCAGACCGCGCGCCAGCGCCAGCGGATTGATGTGGCCGCCGGTCTTGTTCCAGAAGCCGCCGAACCAGGCATCCGATCCCAGCATCTCCCGTGTCTGGTCGCGGGACAGCAGTTCGACCGCAGCGCCAAATTTCGACCATTGCCGCACCCGCCGCTCGGCGATCTTGATGCGCCCCGGCGAATGCACCGGCTGCACCCAGCCGGTCTGTTCGTGCTCGGCCTGGATCTGATAGCGCCGCGTGATGTCGAACAGCGTGGACGCGCTGTCGCGCAAAAGAGCGACGAAACGTTCGCCGGCGGCGCCGTGCCTTGCAATGATGTCCTCCGGGTCGGGCCGCGACAGGGTAGGGATCACCTGTCCGTTGTTGCGCCCCGAGGCACCCCAGCCCGGCTCCATGGCTTCGACGATGGTGACATCGACGCCGGCCTCGCGCAAATGCAGCGCCGTCGACAGACCCGTGAAGCCGCCGCCGATCACGATGACGTCGGTTTCCGCGTTCCCGGCGAACTCCGGCAGTTCCGGACCGGGCGGCGTCGCCGCCGCCCACAGCGAGTCGGGCCAGCGGACAGTTGCGGTATCAATCATCATCTTTCCTCGTCGATCGACGGCGGTGAAATCGGCATCGCTCCTTCGTTGCCTTGCAGACGCCGGATCGATCGGGTTAGCTTAGTGTCCAATTCATGCCGGGGAAATAACAGAGTGACACTCAAGAATGTCATCGGAATCGATCATGCCGTGGTCATGGTCAGGGATCTCGACAAGGCCGCCGCGAACTGGAAGCGGCTCGGCTTCACGATATCGCCGCGTGGCACCCACAGCGCCAAGATGGGATCGGGCAACTACACCATCATGCTCGATCCCGATTACATCGAATTGCTCGGCGTGCTGGCCGAAACCGAACACAATGCGCCGGCGCGCGCCTTTCTCGCCAAGCGCGGCGAAGGCATCGAGCGCATCGCCTTTACCGCGGTGGATTCGGCCGCCGGCGCCGAAGAGATCCGCGCGCGCGGTTATGCGGCCCTCGGCCCGACCGATTTCGAGCGGCCGGTGACCATGCCTGACGGCACGCAGTCGGCGGCCAGGTTCAGGATCTTTCAGTGGCCGATCGAGGAGGCGCCCGCGGGGGTCCGCATCTTCGCTTGCCAGCACAAGACCCGGGAAACCGTCTGGATTCCCGAACTGATGAAACACGCCAACGGCGCGAGACGGCTGAAGCAGGTTCTGATCGTTTCAACCGAGCCTGCGAAAGATGCCGCGCATCTCGGACGCCTGATCGACCGCGACGCCAAGGCAGCGCCGGATGGCGCGGTCGCGGTGCCCTCCGGTTCGGACCGCGCCGATTTCGTCTTCCTCACCAGGGAACAGGTGGCCCGGCGTTATCCCGCGGCCTCGCTGGCGGGACTACCCGAGCGCGGCGGCGCAGGCCTCGTGATTGCGACATCCGATCTCTCCGCCGCGGAGAAGGCGGCCGGCGGCTCGGCTGTCCGCAGCGGAAACGCGGTGTGCGTTCCGCCTGCGGCGGCGAACGGCACGCTGCTGGCGTTTGTCGGGGTGTAGGAACGCGCGCGCAGATTGAGACCGTCATTGCGAGGAGCAAAGCGACGAAGCAATCCACTCTTGCTCCTCGGTTATGGATTGCTTCGCGGAGCCTGTCATCGGGCGCGCATTCGCGCGACCCGTTGGCTCGCAATGACGACTGACTACGCCTTCCGCAGCGTCTTCACCCTGTCGATGATGCTGCCCAGGATGCCCTTGGGCAGGAAGATGATGAAGACCACCAGCAGCACGCCGTAGACGAGGTTGTCCCAGCCGACCGCCTTGGTGCCGAATCCGATGCGCAGGATTTCCGCGAGCAGGATGGTGATGACGGCGCCGACCGTCGGCCCGAGCGAAACATAGAGGCCGCCGACGATGACGGCGAACACCATCTGCAGCGACACCGAGATGCCGCTCACCGTGTCGGGCGAGATGAACATCTGGTACTGGCAGTAGAGCGCGCCCGACAGCGAGGTCATCAGCGCCGAGATGATCGTGATCTTGAGCTTTTCCCAGGTCACGTTGACGCCGGCAGCCGCCGCGGCGTCCTCATCCTCGGAGATCGCCTCCAGCGCATAGCGGTCCATGCTGCGGTCGACCCGGTTCCAGATCAAGAGCCCCACCGCCCAGACCCCGAGCGCGATCAGGTACCAGGTCAGCTTGTCGTCGAACTGTAGCGCCCAGAGATGGTTGCCCTTGGTGCGGTCCGGCGTGTAACCGAGCGAGCCGCCGGTATAGTCGCGCGTCGCGGTGATTACCTGCAGCACGATACCGGACAGCGCCAGCGTCACCAGCACGAAATAATGGCCGGTGATGCGGAAGCGGAAACACGGATAGGCCACGATGACAGCCAGCACGGCGGCGGCGAGCATCGCGATGGGAATGCCGATCCACGGCGACACCCCCAGATGATTCCACAACAGCGCCGTCACATAGGCGCCGACGCCCATGAACCCGCCATGGCCCAGCGACACCAGCCCGAAGCGCCCCATCATCGACCATGACGTATAGGCGAACGACCAGATCAGGATCAGGATCAGGATGTGGAGATGGTAGGGCTCGCGATAGACGAAGGGCAGCGCGATCAGCGCCGCGCCGGCAATCCAGGGCAGGGACTGACGCATGGTCACGAGCGCCTCGCCAACAGCCCGGCGGGCCTGATGAACATCATGACGATGAAGAAGGCGAAGGCCAGCACGTAGCCCCACTCCAGATCGGAGAACAGGCCGCCGAGCGAGATGATCTCGGCGAACACGAACGCCGCGACGAAGCCGCCTACGAAATTGCCGAGCCCGCCCAGCACACAGATCAGGAAGGTGATCGGTCCGAACGACAGGCCGACGAAGGGGTGGATGTCGTATTGCAGCACCAGCAGGCAGGAGGCGAGGCCGGCGAGGGCGCCGCCGAGCGCCGAGGTGATGAGATAGATCCGTTTGGTATCGACGCCCATCAGCGCCATGATCTGGCGGTCCTGCGAGATGGCGCGGATCGCGGTGCCGATATAGGTCCGTTTCATGAAGAAATAGACCAGCAGCATGCCGATCAGCGCGGCGGCGAACGCCAGCAGGCGCGAATAGCTGAAATGCATGTCGGCGAATTTCAGCACCGGCATCCGGATGCCGAGGTTGCGGAAGTCGATGCCGAACGCGACGGTGGCGAAGCTCTGCAGCACGAACAGCACGCCGCCAGTGGCGAGCAACTGGTTGATCGGCGGCGCCGAGAGCAGGGGAGCGATCACGAGCCAATGCAGCAGCGCCCCAAGTCCCGCCACCAGCAGGATCGTGAAGGGTGCTGCAACGTAATAGGGCAGCCCGAAAACCTGGACCAGGTAATACATGCCGTACATGCCGATCATGACCAGTTCGGCGTAACAGATCCAGGTCACGTCGATGACGCCGAAGATCAGGTTCAGCCCCAGCGCCAGCAGCGCCAGTACGCCGCCGAGCAGGATGCCGTTCACCATGGCTTCGAGCAGGTAGATATCGAAAATGTCCGTCATGGTGTTACCTACACTCCGAGATAGGCTTGGCGGATGGTGTCGTCGGCGAGCATCTCGCCCGATGTGCCGGAGGCGCGGATCGAGCCCGCCTCCAGCAGGTAGGCGCGATCGACCACCTTCAGCACTTGCTGCACGTTCTGCTCGACGATCAGCACGGTGAGGCCGCCGGCGCGGATGCGCTTTACCAGTTCGAACACCTGCTGCACCACGACCGGCGCGAGGCCCGCCGAGGGCTCGTCGAGCAGCAGCAATTTCGGGTCCGACATCAGCGCGCGGCCGATCGCGCACATCTGCTGCTCGCCGCCGGACATGGTGCCGGCCATCTGGTGGCGGCGCTCCTTCATGCGCGGAAACAGGTCGAACACGAAGTCCAGCCGTTCGGCATAGCGCGCCCGCGCTTCCGGCATGAAGGCGCCCATCTTCAGATTGTCTTCCACCGTCAGGCGGGGAAACAGCCGGCGATTTTCGGGCACATGGGCGATGCCGAGGCTGACGATGCGATGTTCCGGCGTTTTCAGGACGTCGGCGCCTTCCATGGTGATGGTGCCGGCGCTGGGCCGGATCAGGCCGGAGATCACCCGCATCAGGGTGGTCTTGCCGGCGCCGTTGGGGCCGATCACGCCGACCGCTTCGCCCGCCTTGACGTCGAGACTGACGCCGAACAGCGCCTGAAAGGTGCCGTAGCCTGCATCGACCGATTTCAGTTCCAGCATGCGCGCTACCCCTTACCGACGCGCTTCGGCAGCTGCGGCCTGCGTCGCATCGGCGTCGGTGCCGAGATAGACCTCGACCACCCGCGGATCGTTCGACACCTCGCTCGGCAGCCCTTCCGAAATCTTCTCGCCGTGATCCAGCACCATGACGCGGTCGACCACGCGCATCAGCACGCCCATGATGTGCTCGACCCAGATGATGGTGATGCCGAGCTCGTCGCGGATCTTGCGCAGCATGTCGGCGGCCTGGTCCATCTCGGTCTCATCGAGCCCGCCCAGGCTTTCGTCGGCCAAGAGCAGTTTCGGACCGGTCGCGAGCGCCTTGGCGAGTTCGAGCTTCTTCAGCCCGGCGGCGCCGAGCCCGTCGACCGCAGCGGTGCGGTCGGTCGGCAGCCCGACCATGCCGAGCGCGCGTTCGGCGGCTTCCTCGGCCTTGATGCGGCTGTGCTTGCCCTGGCCGAAATAGCCGGCCAGCGCCACATTCTCGAACATCGTCAGGCGGTGGAACGGCCGCGGGATCTGGAAGGTCCGGCCGATGCCGCGATTGATGATCCGGTGCGGCGCGAGACCGGAGATTTCGGCACCGGCGAATTTGATCGAGCCCGCCGACGGCTGGAACGTGCCGGAGAGCATGTTGAAGATCGTGCTCTTGCCCGAGCCGTTAGGACCGATCAGGCCGAGAATCTCGCCCTGATCGACCTTGAACGATACCTGGTTGACGGCCGTGAAGCCGCCAAACCGCTTTACCAAGCCCTCGACTTCCAGCACGACGATCCCTTTGGTGCGCAAAAAACACGCGTCAAAACAAAAGACCGGAGCCGCGGTTCTGATTTCAATCAGAACCGCGGCTCCAGGGATCGCCTATTTGTCGCTGTAGGTCGTGCCTGCCGGCAGCGGCAACACGGCCTCGCGCTGCGCCTGGCTCTTCGGCCACACCACATACGACTTGTCGTCGACATACTGGATGACCACCGGGAACGAGCGTTCGTTCTGCCCGGCCATCGGCGCGCCGTCGCCGTAGAACTTGACGCCGAAGCCGAGCATGGTGCCGCCTTCGGGAATGTCGACTTCCAGCGACGCCTTGCGCAGCGCCTCGGGATCGACGCCGCCGTATTTCTTGATGGCGCGCGGCAGCACTTCGGTCAGGAAGACGTAGGTGTTCGACGCGGCCATGCCGACATGCGCCGAGCGGATGGCAATGCCCGGCTTCGCCTTGTCGAACTCCTCACCGACCATCTTGATGACCGGCGGCAGCTTGGGATCCATGGTCTTCTGGTTGGCGAGCCAGATCGAGATCGGATCGACGTTGAAGAAGTGGTTGACGTCGCCGCCGAGGCCTTCCTTCAGCTTCTCGTAAACGCCGTAGCCTGCGCCATGGCCGACCAGGGCGCCGAATTTCAGCCCCTGTTCGCGCGCCTGGCGCAGCAGCAGCGTGATGTCGGGATTGTAGCCGGTGTGGAAGATCACGTCGGGCCGGGCACGCTTCAGCTTGGTGACGAGCGCGGAGAGATCGGGCGCGGTCGCCGAATAGCCTTCCTTCATGACGACGTTGAAGCCGGCCTTCTTGGCGCCCGCCACATTGCCCTTGGCCACATCAACGCCGTAGGCGCCATCCTCGTGGATGATGGCGACGCGCAGGTCCTTCGGCTCCTTGCCGAACTTGGCCTTGGAATTCTTTTCGATGAAGTCCATCGCGATCATGCCGAACTGATCGCCGCTCGCCTGCGGGCGGAAGATGTATTTGAAATTCTTGTTCTCGAGCACCGCCGAGGAAATGCAGGTGGTAATCCACATGAATTTCTTGAGCTGCTCGACGCGGGCGGCCACCGGCACGCACTGCGCCGACGAGAAGAAGCCGAGCAGCATGTCGACCTTTTCCTGCTCGATCAGCCGGACCGCCTCGTTGATGGCGACATCGGGTTTGCTCTGGGCGTCGGCGTAGACCGCCTCGATCTTGTAGCCTTCGACCTCCTTCTTGGCATAGGAGTCGAGCATGATCTTGGCGCCGGTGTATTGCAGCTCCGAACCGCCGCCCGCGAGCGGGCCGGTCAGGTCGTAAATCACGCCGATCTTGATTTTCTTTTCCTGGGCGTCGGCGGAAGCCGCCATCCCCAGCGCCGCTACCGCGGCAATCAACCCACCAAACACACGAGCAGCTTTAAGCACCAGCATCGAAATCCTCCCCTGGAAAATTGTGCATTGCGCTTCTTGGTTTTTGTTGTCGCCCATCACAGAGGCAGGGCCGACGGATGTCAAGCGGCAAGCGTCGCTGATCCGACACGAGAAGGCCGGACGTCATGCCAACTGACGAAAAGCTGCACATCCGCCGCCGCGCCATTGCGCAGGCGGCAAATCGGGAAAATTACGACTGGCTCTGCCGCCCGGCCTGTTCGACCCTGACCGCCACCGACAGGGTTTCCGTGCCGCCGCCGTAGCGGGTGCCACGCACCGGTGCGGCGCCGAGATAATCCAGCCCAATGGCGACGCGGGCGTGGGCATCGGTGGTGCAGATGGCGTTGGCCGGGTCGAACCCGACCCAGCCGAGATCGGGCACGAAGGCCTCCGCCCAGGCATGGCCGGCCTGCTGATGGGTCATGCCGTCGGAACGCAGGAAATGTCCGGCGACGAAGCGCGCCGGCACGCCGGCGGTGCGCGCGCAGGCGATGAAGATATGTGCGTAGTCCTGGCACACCCCGCGCTTCAGCGCGAAGGCTTCCGCCGCTGAGGTGCCGCTGTTGGTGGGGTCCTCGTCGAAGGTCATGTGCTCGTTGATCTGCATCATCAGCGCATGCAGGAAGCCGAGCACGTCGGCTTCGGATTCCGAGCGCAATTCGCGCGCAAAGGCCGCCATCGCCGGATTGACCTCGGTCAGCGAGGTCGAGCGCAGGAACAGGCTCGGCGGAAACCGCTCGTCGGTGCCGCGGAGCACGCCGCCGGTGTCGTGGGTCTCGATCAGGCCCTCGACATTGATGGTGAGGGCGGCGATCGGCCCTTCGGTCAGCACATGCGTGACATTGCCGAAGGCGTCCTGATGCACCTGGAGCCGTGAATCGGTGGAAACGTCGATCTGCCATTCGGCGACATATTGCCCGTCATGGCTGCCCGGCGTCATGCGCAGGATCTGGATCACCCCGGTGGCCGGCGGCTCATAGCGATAGATGGTGGAATGGGCAATTCGCAGGCGCATGACGCTAAGATTCCGAATCGGGTGTGAGCAGCGAAGGCTGGCGCTAGATCAGGTACTGCTTGGTGATGATTTCGCCGAGCCTCGAATTATCCGCAATGAATTCCTGGATGAACTCGTGGACGCCGTGCTGGAAGATGTCGTCCATGTGGCTGTGTTCCAGCCGGTTGCGCACGCCGCGGGCATGGCGCTGGGCGGCGCCCTGGCGGCCATAGGCGACGCCGATCTGGTCGAGGTTGCGCACCAGGTTGCCGTAGCAGCTCGCCAATGAGCGCGGCAGCGAGTCGTTGAGGATCAGCAGGTCGGCGATCAGCCACGGTTTCAGCGTTTCGCGATAGACCCAGTGATAGGCGGTCAGCGCCGAGACCGAGCGCAGGATCGAGGTCCACTGGTAGTAATCGAGCGGGCCGCCGACATGCTCTTCCTCGGGCAACAGCACGTGATACTTGACGTCGAGGATGCGGGCGGTGTTGTCGGCGCGCTCCAGATGCAGGCCGAGCCGCGAGAACCAGTAGGCGTCGTTGCGCAGCATGGTGCGGTAGGCCGAGCCGTCGAAGCGCAACGAGGTTTCCTGCACGAAGCGCAGGAACCGCGCCAGTTCCTCCCGGGTCTTGGTGCCTTTGCCCCAGACTTCCTGCAGGTCGATCCAGGCGGAGTTGATGGTGTCCCACATCTCCGATGTCAGCGCGGTCCGCACCGAGCGCGAATTGAGCCGGGCGTTTTCGATGCAGTTCTTGATCGAGGAGGGATTGCTAGGTGAGAACGACAGATAATCGACGACGTTGTGCTCGTCGGCTTCGTCGTAGACTTCGTAGAAACTGGCGCTGACGCCGGCGGTCAACAGCGCCGAATCCCATTCGTTGGTCTTGCCGATATAGGTGTTCGGCAGCGCCGTGACGCGCAGCGTCGCCTCGATGGTGCGCGCGAGATATTCCGCGCGTTCGACATAGCGGGCCAGCCAGTACAGGTTTTCGGCAGTGCGCGACAGCATGCGTCAACTCTTCTCCCTCCCCCCTTGCGGGGGAGGGTTGGGGAGGGGGGTAATTCGACGTGCGAGTGGCGAATAGCGAATGGCGAGTGGTAACGCGCGCCGGCGCGGAACGGCTGCTCGATGCCCCGTTCGCCATTCGCCATTCACTATTCGCCACTCGCGTCTATTCATCCGGAATCCAAATTCTACTCGTCCAGTATCCAAGTGTCCTTGGTGCCGCCGCCCTGGCTGGAATTCACTACCAGCGAGCCTTCCTTCAGCGCCACCCGCGTCAGCCCGCCCGGCACGATGGTGACGTGGTTGCTGCCGGTCAACACGAACGGCCTCAAGTCGACATGGCGCGGCGCGAGCCCTGATTCGGTGCAGGTCGGGCAGGTCGACAGCGCCAGCGTCGGCTGGGCGATGAAACCCTCGGGCTCGCGCTTGAGCTTGTCGCGGAAGGCCTCGATCGTGGCCTTGGTCGCCGCCGGCCCGATCAGCATGCCGTAACCGCCGGAACCGTGCACTTCCTTGACCACCAGTTCGCTCAGATGGTCGAGCACGTAGGACAGGTCCCTCGGCTCGCGGCAGCGCCAGGTCGGCACGTTCTTCAGGATAGGTTCCTCGCCGAGATAGAACTTCACGATCTCCGGCATGTAGGAATAGACCGCCTTGTCGTCGGCGATGCCGGTGCCGACCGCATTGGCGAGCGTGACGTTGCCGGCGGCATAGGCCGACATCAGCCCGGGCACGCCGAGCGCCGAATCCGGACGGAAGGTGAGGGGATCGAGAAAGTCGTCGTCGACGCGGCGGTAGATCACGTCGACCCGTTTCAGGCCCTCGGTGGTGCGCATGAACACCTCGTCGTTCTTGACGATGAGGTCGCGGCCCTCGACCAGCTCGATGCCGAGCTTGTCGGCGAGAAACGAATGCTCGTAATAGGCGGAGTTGTAGACGCCGGGCGTCATCAGCGCCACCGTCGGCTCGGCCGAGGCGCCGAGCGGCGCCACCGAGCGCAGCGCCGACAGCAATTCGTCCGGATATTTTTCCACAGGTGCGACGCGGTGGCGGGCGAACAGGTCTGGAAACAGCCGCATCATGATTTCGCGGTTTTCCAGCATGTAGGAGACGCCGGACGGCGTGCGCGCGTTGTCCTCCAGAACGAAGAACTCTTCCGGATTGACGCGGACGATGTCGATGCCGGCGATGTGCACATAGACGTCGTGCGGCACGTCCTGGCCGTTCATTTCCGGCCGGAACACCGGGTTCTGGAAGATCAGGTCGTCGGGAACGATGTTGGCGCGCAGGATGTCGCGGCCGTGATAGATGTCGCGCAGGAACATGTTGAGCGCGCGCACCCGCTGCTTCAGGCCTTTTTCGAGGATCGCCCATTCCTTGGCCGATATGATCCGCGGGATCACGTCGAAGGGTATCAGCCGCTCCTGGGCCTCGGCGTCGCCATAGACGGCAAAGGTGATGCCGATCCGGCGGAACAGCAACTCCGCCTCCTGGCGCCGATATTCCAGCGCGTCGGGCGGCGTCTCCTTCAGCCAGCGGGCCAGCTCCCGGTAGGCCGGGCGGAGGTCGCCGCCGGGCCCATTCATCTCATCGAACGCAACTGCCATATACCCCGACGCTTTTTCAAGGCCATGCGAGACAGTGCATGACTGAAAGGGATGGTAGCAAGGGCCGGGCCAGCGCGATATGCATTCACACGCGGCATTTGGTATGGGTGCTCGAGGCATTGCCTGAAAAAACGGCGGCTGGGTGCTTATTTCGGCAGCAAAACCCCGTGACTTCAATGCGTTGCTTGCGCAAAGTCACTATAGAGGGCGAGGAGAGGTTATGAGCGAGATCGTCACCGCGGGAATTCTTGTTATCGGCGACGAAATCCTGTCCGGGCGGACCAAGGACAAGAATATCGGCTTCATCGCCGAATACCTGACCAATATCGGGATCGACCTCAAGGAGGTCCGCGTCGTCGCCGACGAGGAATCCGACATCATCGCGGCGCTGGACGCGCTGCGCCATCGCTACGATTACGTCTTTACCACCGGCGGCATCGGGCCGACCCATGACGACATCACTGCCGACGCCGTCGCCAAGGCGTTCGGGGTCGGCATCGACCATCATCCCGAGGTGGTGGCCCGCTTCAAGGAGCGCTGGAGCGAACAGGACCTGAACGAGGCGCGGCTGCGCATGGCGCGGATTCCCGACGGCGCCGACCTGATCCAGAGCGCGACCATTCTCGCGCCGGGCTTCAAGATCGGCAATGTCATCGTCATGGCAGGGGTCCCCACGATCATGCAGGCGATGATGGACATCGTCGCGCCGAAGCTGAAATCGGGTGTCCGGATGCTGTCGGAATCGGTGCGCGCCAATGCGCGGGAAGGCGATGTCGGCGGTCCGTTGCGGGAAATAGCTAAGGCGCATCCCGACACCGTGATCGGCAGCTATCCGTTTCTCGACGACGAGAAGAAGCCGAACACCAATCTCGTCGTCCGTTCGCGCGATCCCGAGAAGCTGACGGCCGCGATGAACGCGGTGAAGGAAATGCTGGCGGGACTGAACGTCACCACCCGCTAGCGGATCGATCACTGAAAGCGGAGCGAGAGCAGCGTGGTGAATAATCATTCGGAACCCGGCGCGCTGGAGCGGGCCGGCAAGCCATTCCCGGTCTCATGGGACCAGTTTCACCGGGATTGCCGGGCGCTGACCTGGCGGCTCAACGAGGTCGGGCCGTTTCACGCCATCATCGCGATTACCCGCGGCGGACTGGTGCCGGCGGCGATCGTCGCGCGCGAACTCGGTCTTCGCGTGATCGATACCGTTTGCGTTGCGAGCTACGATCACGACCAGCAGGGCGAGCTGAGGGTGCTGAAAGGTGTTTCGGCCGATATCGCCAAACTCGGCGGCGGCACCGGCAAGGGGTTGCTCATCGTCGACGATCTCGTCGATACCGGCAAGACCGGGCGGCTGGTGCGCGAGATGCTGCCCGACGCGCATTTCGCTGCCGTCTACGCCAAGCCGCAGGGCCGGCCGCTGGTCGATACCTTCATCACCGAAGTGTCGCAGGACACCTGGATCCACTTTCCCTGGGACACCGCGCTGTCGTTCCAGCCGCCGATCCGCGACGGCGCGGGGTGATAAGGGTCGTCATTCCGGGGCACGCGAAGCGTGAACCCGGAATCTCGAGATTCCGGGTTCGATGCTCCGCATCGCCCCGGAATGACGGCGGGGAATGATCGGACTCGCACCATGCCGCTGCAAAACCGGGTCACGCCGACAGGCGAAATCATCGCCACCCCGCATCGCGGGATGTTCACCGGCAATCGCGGCATCATCCACGATCCCGGGACCAAAACACTGACGCGGCGCTGGGCGAGCCAGGCGTGGCTCACCTGCGTCTGCGAATTCCGGGGACGGCGGCGTGAGGTGATGGGGGGACGGAGCTGGACCGAACTGTTCTTTCTCGACGAGGCCACTGCGCTCGCAGCCGGCCATCGCCCCTGTTTCTACTGCCGCCGCGACGACGCCAACCGGTTTCGTGCAGCGTGGGAGCAGGGCAATGGCGTCAGCCGTGTTCTCGCGCGCGATATCGACGCAGTGCTTCACCGCGAGCGGCTCGACGGCGGCAAGAAGCGGCTATATGCGCTTGCGGTGCCATTGGGCGAATTGCCCGACGGCGCGATGTTGCAGGAAGGGACGGAGAGCTATCTGATCGTGCAGGGCCGGCCGCTAAAATGGTCGCCAGCCGGTTATCGCGCCGCGCCGAACACGATCTGGGGCCCCATGCTGCTGACACCGCCCTCGACCCTGCGGGCGCTCGCCGCCGGATATAGCCCGGTGCTGCATCCGAGTGCAGTGGAATTGATGGCGTAGTTGCCTCGTCATTGCGAGGAGCGAAGCGACGAAGCAATCCAACTTCCTTCTTCGCGCGGCAAGCTGGATTGCTTCGCTCCGCTCGCAATGACGGAAATTCTCACCCCAGCTCCTGCCTTGCCAGCTTCGCCCCCGCGCCGAGCGCCATCAATTTGGCCTCTGCGATATCGCGATGCATCGGCGCCATGCCGCAATTGGTGGTGGCGACGATGTTGCTGACAGGCACGAATTTCGAGACCGCCTCGATCACCTTGACCACATCCTCGGCGGTCTCGACGGTGTCGCTGGCGACATCAATGACACCGGCCTGCACGATCTTGCCCTTGAGCAAAGCGAGCAACTCCAGCGGCACCCTGGAATTGCGGCATTCGATCGCGACCTGCTGGATCGGGCTTTTGGCGATCGCCGGGAAGATATCCTCGTACTGCCGCCACTCGGCTCCCAGCGTTTCCTTCCAGTCGGTATTGGCCTTGATGCCGTAGCCGTAGCAGATGTGGACGGCGGTGGCGCAGGTCAGGCCTTCGGCGGCGCGCTCCAGCGCCTTGATGCCCCAGTCGGAGACCTCGTCCATGTAGACGTTGAAGGCGGGCTCGTCGAACTGGATCACGTCGACGCCGTCGGCCTGCAAGGCTCTCGCTTCCTCGTTGAGCAGTTCGGCAAAGGCGAACGCCATCTTGACGCGGTCGCCGTAATACTGGTCGGCGATGGTGTCGATGATGGTCATCGGGCCGGGCAGGGTGAATTTCAATTTCCGCGTGGTATGGGTGCGGGCGACGCGAGCCTCGTCGGCATGGACCCGGCCCTTCAGCCGCAACGGCGACACCACCTGCGGCACCATCGCCTTGTAGCGGTCTTTGCGGATTCCCATCTCGACCTTGTGGGCGAAATCGATGCCTTCGATCTTCTCCAGGAAGCCGTGAACGAAGTGCTGGCGCGACTGCTCGCCCTCGGTGAGGATATCGATGCCGGCGTCTTCCTGCAGTTTCAGCACCAGCAAAGTGGCGTCGCGCTTGGCCCGCGCCAGTTCCGCGCCTTTCGATTTCCAGGGCGCCCACAGCGTATTGGGCTCGGCCAGCCATTCCGGCTTCGGCAGCGAGCCTGCGATCGTGGTTGGAAACAGCATTGGCGAATCCTCGTCGTTTTGATTTGGACGTCTATCTGCCATGTCTCGCGCTCCTGGTACATATGCCCGTCGTGCCCGGCCATGACGATGCGGAGGCTTCAACCCGGCTAAACTCTGCTTTAGGGTGGCCCGATCAGGAATGGCGGAACTCCCATGATCGACCTGCACTATGCGCCGACGCCGAACGGCTGGAAAATCTCGATCATGCTGGAGGAACTCGGGCTTCCCTACACCGTGATTCCCGTCAACATCCGCTCCGGCGACCAGTTCAAGCCGGAATTTCTCGCCATCAGCCCGAACAACCGGATTCCCGCCATCGTCGACCATGCGCCCGCCGGCGGCGGCGAGCCGTTTTCGGTGTTCGAGACCGGCGCGATCCTGATTTACCTCGCCGACAAGACCGGCCGTTTTCTGCCCAGGGAAATGCGGGCGCGATCCAACGTCCTGCAATGGTTGATGTGGCAGATGAGCGGGCTCGGTCCGATGCTCGGCCAGCACGGCCATTTCGCGCTCTACGCCAGCGAGAAGATCCCCTACGCGATCGAGCGTTACCGCGACGAGGCGGCGCGGCTCTATGGCGTGCTCGACCGCCAACTGGGCAAGACCGGGGCTTACGTCGCCGGCGATGACTATTCGATCGCCGACATCGCCTGCTTCCCCTGGACCATGACCCACAAGGCGCAGGGCTTCACGCTCGACGATTACCCCAACGTCAAACGCTGGTACGCTGTAGTCCGCGCCCGGCCGCAGGTGCAGGCGGGGCTTGCGATCGGCAAATTCGTCAAGGAGCCGTTCGACGAGGAATCCCGCAGGATCATGTTCGGCCAGGCCGCGAAGGAGCTGGCGAAGCAGAAATAGGAGACCCCGTCATTGCGAGGAGCGAAGCGACGAAGCAATCCAGCTTTGCTGCGCCAAGAAGGAAGCTGGATTGCTTCGCTTCGCTCGCAATGACGGTGATAGAGCAAAGTTCAACAACGGAAATCGCGCTCAGACGCGGCAATGAGGAAACATCATGATCGAATTCTTCTTCGACTGCTCCAGCCCCTGGACCTATCTCGCCTTCCACAACATCCAGCCGGTCGCCAAGGAGTTCGGCGTCGAGATTTCGTGGCGGCCGATCCTGGTCGGCGGCATCTTCAACACCGTCAACCCGAGCGTCTATGCCTCGCGGGAGACGCCGGTGCCGCTGAAGGCGCGCTACATGAAGAAGGACCTCGCCGACTGGGCGCGCTCGGCAGGGCTTGCGATCAAGATGCCACCGACGGTGTTCCCGGTGAACAGCGTGAAAGCAATGCGCGGCTGCATCTGGTTGGGCAAGGACATGGTGCCGTTCGCGCGCGCGGTATTCGAGGCCTATTGGGGTGAAGACAAAGACATCTCGAAGGACGAAGTGCTGACCGAGGTCTGCAAAGGCGTCGGCGTCGACCCGCAAAAGTTCTTCGCCGGGATCGGCGAGCAGGCGATCAAGGATCAGCTCAAGGCCAATACGGATGAAGTGATGGCGCGCGGCGGGTTCGGCTCGCCGACCATCTTCATCGACAAGACCGACATGTATTTCGGCAACGACCGGATGCCGCTGATCCGCGAAGCGCTGCAGCGGCTCAAGGCGCGGGCGGCCTGATGCCGAAGAAAGTCGTCTGCCGCGAACTCGGTCCGCCCGAGAGCCTGCGCCTGGAAAGCTTTGCCTCGGCGCCGCTGGCGCCGGGCGAGGTGCGCGTCGCCATCCATGCCGCCGGGATCAACTTTCCCGACATCCTGATGGCGGCGGGTGAGTACCAGCTCAAGCCGCCGCTGCCGTTCACGCCGGGGGTGGAAGCCGCCGGTGAGGTCGCCGAGGTCGGCGCCGATGTCGGCGGTGTCGCGGTCGGCGACAGGGTGATCGTCAAGATGCGGCACGGCGCCTATGCCGACGAGGCCGTGGTGGCGCCGTCGCAGCTGACGCCGTTGCCGTCGACCTTCGATTACGCGGAAGGCGCGACCTTTCTCGCCGGCCATGGCACCGCCTATCACGCGCTGATCGATCGCGGCAAGGTTCAATCAGGCGAAGTGTTGCTGGTGCACGGCGCCGGCGGCGGCGTTGGACTGGCCGCGGTCGAGATGGGCAAGATGTTAGGGGCGACCGTGATCGCGGCGGCGTCATCCGAAGAAAAGCTCGCGGTCGCAAAGGCGCGCGGCGCCGACCACCTGGTGCTCTACAGCCGCGAACCATTCCGCGACGCCGTCAAGCGCATCACCGGCGGGCGCGGCGCCGATGTGGTGTTCGATCCCGTCGGAGGCGAGGTGTTCGAGAACAGCATGCGCTGTATCAATTGGGGCGCGCGGCTTCTGGTGATCGGCTTCACCGGCGGTATCGGGCTTGCCCGCACCAACCTGTTGCTGATCAAGGGCGCCAGCGTGCTCGGCGTCCGCGCCGGCGAGGCCGTGCGGCGAAATCCTGAACTGGCGGCGGTGCGGTTGAAGGCTTTGGTGGAATGGGCCGAGCAGGGGAAAATCCGTCCCAACGTCTCGCACCGCTTGCCGCTGGAAGAGTATGCGAAGGCGATGCGGCTCCTGATCGACCGCAAGGCGATCGGGCGCGTGGCGCTGACGATGCGGTAGCCCCGCCGTCATTGCGAGCGAAGCGAAGCAATCCATCAGGCCGCAAAACAAGAGTGGATTGCTTCGTCGCTTTGCTCCTCGCAACGACGCCTTTGGTTATTTATACTCCCGCTCTTCCCACCATGGGAAATAGTCGGGCATGTCTGCTGACACCTTGTTCTTGAACACCGCCGGGCGCTTTTCCAGGAACGACACGACGCCTTCCTTGACGTCGTCGGAGCGACCGCGGGCATAGATGCCGCGGCTGTCGATCTTGTGGGCTTCCATCGGATCGTCGGCGCCCAGCATGCGCCACATCATCTGCCGGATCAGCGCCAGCGAGACCGGCGCGGTCTTGGCGGTAATCTCCTTGGCCAGCGCGCGCGCCGTCGGCAGCAGGTCGTCCGGCGGCACCACCTTGCTGACGAGGCGGCCGGCCAAGGCTTCCTGCGCCGGAAACACCCGGCCGGTGTAACACCACTCCAGCGCCTGGGCGATACCGACCAGGCGCGGCAGAAACCAGCTCGACGCCGCTTCCGGCACGATGCCGCGCTGGGAGAACACGAAGCCGATCCGGGCATTCTCGGAGGCGATGCGGATATCCATCGGGAGCAGCATGGTGGCGCCGATGCCGACCGCCGGGCCGTTCACCGCGGCGATCACGGGCTTCAGGCATTTGAAGATGCGCAGCGTCACCGTGCCGCCGCCGTCGCGCACCTGGGGATCGCTGTAGTCGACCTTGCCGTTGGCCAGCCGCTTCACCGGCCCGCGCCGCGCGTCGCGGTCGAAGGTGTCGGCGCCCGAGGAGAGGTCAGCCCCGGCGCAGAAGCCGCGCCCCGCGCCGGTGACGATGATAGCCCTGACATTGTCGTCCTTGTCGGCGGCATCGAAAGCGTCGATCAATTCCTGCTGCATGGAGCCGTTGAAGGCGTTGAGCTTGTCCGGCCGGTTCAAGGTGATGGTGAGAATCTGTTCGTCGACCTCGTATTTGATGGTCTCGTAGGCCATTGGGTGCGGTTTCCTCTCGCTTTTGCTTTGATTGCATTTCGTCATTGCCGGGCAAAAGCGCAAAGCGCGTCTTTGCGCTAGGTGACCCGGCAATCCATCTTCTTCAAGAAGATGGATGCGCGGGTCAGGCCCGCGCATGACGATTAGCGCGTGCCGTTCTACTTCCTCGGCGGGCTGGGCCACGGCCGTTGCGGCCCGCGCAATCCCTCGAACGCCTTGGCCATGCCGAGCACGCCGATGTCGTCGAAGCGGCGGCCGATGATCTGGACGCCGATCGGAAATCCCTTCTTGTCGAAACCGCCGTTGATCGAGGCGGCCGGATTTTCCGACATGTTCCAGGGCACGGTATAGGCGATGTGCTCGAACGGCTTGTCGGGATCGTTGATCGGGGCGGCGAGTTCGGCGGCGAAGTTCACCACCGGCGACACCGGCGAGATCACATAGTCGATTTCACAGAACAGTTTCGCCGCCGCTGATCGAATCGCCATGGTGGCGTTGAAACCCCTGATGACGTCGACGCCCGACAGTTTTGTCGCGGTCTCCGCCCATTGGTAGATATAGGGCAGCGCCTTGGCGCGCTCGGCCGGCGTCAGCCTGGACAGGTCGTCCCACATCCGCGCGCGCCAGAAATTGTCGAGCCCGTCGAGCATCTCGCGCGTCATGATGCCGTCGACTTCGGTGACGACCGCGCCCGCGGATTCGAAGGCTTCCGCAGCCTTGACGGCGACTTCGCGCACGTCCTTCTCCAGCGCCTGGCCAGTTCCGGCATCCAGCATCAAGCCGATGCGCAGCTTGCGCGGCGACTTTTCCAGCGCCTTCCAGTTGATGTCATTGGGCGGCAGGCTCATGCCGTCGCGGCGGTCGGGCCGCGACAACACGCTCATCATCAATGCGGCGTCGTCGACGGTGCGGGTCATCGGACCTGCGATCCGGCCGACATAAGGCGGATCGATCGGAACCCGCCCGAGGCTCGGCTTCAGCGCGACCAGGCCGCACCAGCATGCCGGCAGCCGCACCGAACCGCCGATGTCGGTGCCGAGATGCAGCGGGCCGTAACCTGCGGCGCCGGCTGCACCGGCGCCGGCGCTGGAGCCGCCGGGGTTCTTGCTGACGTCCCAGGGATTGCGGGTGAGGGGATGGAAACTGGAGAGGCCCGACGACAGCATGCCGTAGTCCGGCATGGTGGTCTTGGAGAAGATCACCGCACCCGCTTCGCGCAAGCGCGCCGCCGGCGGCGCATCCGCCGGCGCCGGCACCAGTTTGACGCTGGCCGCCCCCAGCGGCACCGGCACGCCCTTGGTGGCGATGTTCTCCTTGATGGTGACGGGGACGCCGTCGAGCGTGCCCATCGGCTCGCCCTTTTGCCAGCGCTCGGTCGAGGCCCTGGCGGTGGCGCGCGCGCCGTCGGGATCGAAGGCGTACAGCGCCTTGATATGCGGCTCCCACACCGCGATATGCGTCAGCACGTCTTCCAGCACCTCCGACGGCGAAAACTGCTTGGCGCGAAAGCCGGCGATCAGGTCGACGGCGGAAAGGTCGTGCAGCGACGTGATCGCGTCGTCGGATGCCGGTTTATGCATCGGCGCCTACCGGAAGCCGGGTTTCGATGATGCGCGCGAACATGCTGGCGCCGATCGGCAGGATCTTGTCATCCAGCACATAGCCGGGGTTATGCACGGGCACCGAGCCCTCATGGCCGAGCCAGAAATAGGCGCCGGGCACCGCTTGCAGCATGTCGGCGAAATCCTCGCTGCCCATCTTCGGCTGCGACCGGGTGAAGACCTTGGTGGGATCGACCACCGTGCGCGCCACGGCCTCGACCACGCTGGACTGCTCTTCCTCGTTCACCAGCACGCCGAAAGTATCGCGGATGTCGGCGACGATCTCAACATGGAAGGCTGTGGCCATGCCGGCGCAGAGCGCGCGCATCCGTTCGCGGATCATCGCGCGAACCTCGTCGGAAAAGGCCCGCACGGTGCCGCACAGTTTGGCCTCGCCCGGGATCACGTTGTAGGCGGAGCCCGAATGGATCTGGGTGATCGACAGCACCGCCGACTGCAGCGGATCGACGTTGCGGCTGACGATGGTCTGCAGCGCCTGGCCGAGCGTCATCGCGATCACGACCGGGTCCTTCGAGCGCTCCGGCATCGCGCCATGCGCGCCATAGCCCGAGATGGTGATGTCGAAGAAGTCGGCGCCGGCCATCGCCGGTCCCGGCAGGATGGCGATCTCGCCATGGTTCAGGTCGGGCGCATTATGCAGCCCGTAGATCTCGTCGCAGGGGAATTTCTCGAACAGCCCGTCCTTGATCATGGCGCGGGCGCCGCCGAGGCCTTCTTCCGCCGGCTGGAAGATGAAATGCACGGTGCCGTCGAAGTTCCGGGTTTCGGCGAGATAGCGCGCGGTGCCGAGCAGCATGGTGGTGTGGCCGTCATGGCCGCAGCCGTGGAAGCGGCCGGGAATGGTCGAGCGCCAGCGCAGATTGGTGTTCTCTTCCATCGGCAGCGCGTCCATGTCGGCGCGCAAGCCGATCCGCTTGGTGCCGGCGCCCTTGCCCCTGAGGACGCCGACCACGCCGGTGCCGCCGAGCCCGCGATGCACCTCGATGCCCCATTGCGTCAGCTTGTCGGCGACGATCCCGGAGGTGCGGACCTCCTCGAAGCCGATCTCGGGATGCGCGTGCAGGTCGCGGCGGATGGCGGTGAGTTCGTCGGCATAGCCGTCGATACGTTCGATGTTGGGCATGATCAGTTATCCGGTTGCAGACGACGTTGAACGTGATTCGGTTTCGGGCGCGAAGGCGGGACCGTTCGGCCGGATGCGCACGCCCGCGCGCAGCCGCGTCCAGGGCAGGGCGGCGGTGTCGGCCGGCATCGCGCCGGGCGCGGCGCAGATCAGGAGCTTTTCGGCGATCGGCTCGAAATCGGCGCGGAAATGCACCGAGCTCTTGTTGACGAGGATGGACTGCTCGGTCGGCTCGATGCCGACATAGCGGTACATCGATTGGTCCGCGAGCTGCGCCTTGTAGGATCCCACGACCACCCGAACGTCGCCGATGCGCAGGCAAGCCGACGGTCCCATGTCCATGTCGCGGCCGCCGTAATACGGACCCGGCGCGACGAATTTTCCATCGGATAATTCCTCGACGACGAAGGTTTCTTCATATGGTTCATCGCCTGGGATGCCCGATTTGCCGCCGAGCGCCAGCGTGACGACGGCGCCAACACCTGCAGCATGTGCGGCCAATGCCGACTCTGGATCGTGGATCACGCCGATCGCGGCTTTGGTTGCGTTGTTGCGCACCAGCGCGCGCAGCATGCCCGTGGTGTCGGAATCGCCGCCGGCGCCGGGATTGTCCTGGGTGTCGGCAATGATGACCGGCTTCGTCGCGCGCGTCGCCAGCTCCATCGCGTGCAGCACGCCCTCGTCGGGCGTGAAGATGCGGCCGTCGAAATCGTCTTCGTGGCCCTCGACCAGCGCGGCGAGCTGGTCGGCCGCCGCATCCGCATCAGCTTGCGTCCGGCCATAGGCGAACACGCTCGGCCCGCAATGGGCAAAATCCGCCGCCGGAAAACCCGGCGCAAAGGACAGCGTCGGCACCGCGTCGCTCTGCATCGCCGCCAGCTTCTGGTAGATGCCTTTGGTCGGCTGGTCGTTGGTGCATTGCCAACTGATCGGAATCAGGAACGGCAATTGCCGGAACGCTTTTGCGTATTTGTGTCCGGTGTCGAGCAACAGCGCCAGGTGCTCGGCGGCGGCGCGGCCGGTGTCGGCCATGTCGACATGGGGATAGGTGCGGTAGGCGATGAGCGCATCGGCATGTTCGACCATTTCCGGCGTAACATTGGCGTGCAGGTCGAGGCTGGCCACCAGCGGCAGATCGTTGCCGATCACCGCGCGCACGCGCCGGAGGATTTCACCTTCGCCGTCGTCGAAATGTTCTGACACCATGGCGCCGTGCAGGTCGAGATAAACCGCATCCAGCGGACCTGCGGCTTTGATGCCGTCGACCATCGCCTTGACGATGCGCTCATAGGCGTCCTCGGTGACGTGCGCCGACGGGCTGGCGGCGCAGGCGATGGTCGGCGCTATCTCCCAGCCGCGGGCTTGCGCCGCGCCGATGAAACCGGCCAGCCCGACATTGATGTTGCGCATCGTCGTCAGAATATCGCCGCCATGCGCCATCGACGGCCAGCCGCCGCCATGCACGAAATCGGCATAGGTTGCCTTGGTCGGCGCAAAAGTATTGGTTTCGTGCAGGAAGCCGCCAATGGCGATACGGGTCATCAATGATCTCGGTCAGTGGTTCGTGCGCGCGACGTTAGACTCGTCATTGCGGCCAGCGCAAGCGACGAAGCAATTCCGTTTTGCATGCCGCATGGGCGCTCTGTCATTCCGGGGCGATGCGTCAGCATCGAACCCGGAATCTCGAGATTCCGGGTCTGGTCCTTCGGACCATCCCGGAATGACGAACATTGTTCTATGCCGTCGCAGGAGTCGCTTCCGCCACCGGCCGGAAATTCGCAAAATCCCATTCCCGCCCAGGGGCGGCGTCGAGCAGTGCGCGGGTATAGGCCTGTTGCGGATGGGTCAGCACCTCGGCCGCCGGGCCCTGTTCGACGATGCGGCCGTGCTGCATCACGGCGACGTCGTCGCAGATCTGCGCCGCCACCCGCAGATCGTGGGTGATGAACAACAGTGCGATGCCGAGCCTGGTCTGGATTTCGTCGAGCAGTTCCAAAACCTGCGCCTGCACCGAGACGTCGAGTGCCGACACCGCTTCGTCCGCCACCAGCACGTCGGGGTCGAGCGCCAGCGCGCGTGCAATCGCGATGCGCTGGCGCTGGCCGCCGGAGAACTGGTGCGGATAGCGCGAGATCGCGTCCGCCGGCAGGTCGACCAGTTCCAGCAGTTCGCGCGCCTTGGCCAGCGCTTCAGCGCGCGGCATGCCGTAATTGATCGGCCCCTCGGCGATGGTCTCGCCGACGGTGATGCGCGGATTGAGCGAACGATAGGGGTCCTGGAAGATGATCTGGATGCGCTTCCGGTGCGGCTGCAGCAGCCGCCGCGACAGGTCGGAGATTTCGCGGCCGGCGAGGCGAATGCCGCCGGAGGTTGGATCGATCAGCCGGACGATGCAGCGTGCCACCGTGGATTTGCCGGAACCGCTTTCGCCGACGATGCCGAGCGTGCGGCCCTTGCGCAACGTGAGCGTGACGTCCTTGGCCGCTGCCACTTCGCGGACGCCGCCGAAGAACGAGCGTTCGCGGTAGACCTTGCCGAGTTCGTTGGCTTCCAGCACCACCGGCTCCGTCGATTCCGGCCGCGCCGCGCGGGGGATCAGGCTCGGCACCGCCGACAGCAGGTTGCGGGTGTATTCCATGGTGGGCGTGCGCAGGATGGTGTCGAGCGCGCCGGTCTCGACCAGCCGGCCCTGGCGCATCACGGCGACGCGGTCGGCGATCTCGGCGACCACGCCCATGTCGTGGGTGATGAAGAGAACGGCGGTGCCGTGATCCCTTTGCAGGTCGCGGATCAAAGTGAGGATCTGTTTCTGCGTGGTGACGTCGAGCGCGGTGGTCGGCTCGTCCGCGATCAGCAGTTTCGGTTCCAGCACCAGCGCCATCGCGATCATGATGCGCTGGCGCTGGCCGCCGGAGAGCCGGTGCGGGTAGGAGGCGAAGATGCGCTCGACCTCGGGCAGCCGGACCTGCTCCATCATGTCGAGGATGCGCTTCCTGCGCGCGCGGGCGTCGAGATCGGTGTGAGCGCGCAGCACCTCGTCGATCTGGCGGCCGACCGGCACCACCGGATTGAGCGCGGTCATCGGCTCCTGGAAGATCATCGCCATGGTGGTGGCGCGCAATTGCCGCAGGCGGCGGTCGCTGGCGCTGAGCAGTTCCTCGCCGACCAGCTTGATGCTGCCGCCGGATGCCACCAGCGAGCCCTTCTGCAACAGGCCCATCACCGTCAACGAGGTGACGGACTTGCCGGAACCGCTTTCGCCGACCAGGCACAGCGTCTCGGCTTCGCGGACCTGCAGCGAGACGCCGTCGAGCACCCGCTGGTTGCCCGGCTTGTTGCCGAGGCCGACCACGAGATTGTCGATGTCGAGGACGAGGGGTTTCATGTTCATCGTTCTCTCACCATCGTCATTGCGAGGAGCACTTGCGACGAAGCAATCCATTCTTTCTTTCTGCGGCGCGATGGATTGCTTCGCTGCGCTCGCAATGACGGGATGAAACACCTTCACTTGCCGCCCTCCCGCTGCTTCATGCGGGGATCGAGCGCGTCGCGCGCGGCATCGCCGATCAAATTGACGCTGAGGATCGCGATCGAAAGCAACAGGCCCGGCCAGAAGATCAGCGACGGCTTGATCTGAAAATAGGCGCGGCCCTCGGCCATGATGTTGCCCCAGGTCGGCGTCTCCGGGTTGATGCCGGCGCCGAGGAACGACAGGATCGCCTCGGTGAGAATGGCGGACGCGCAGACATAAGTGCCTTGCACGATCAGGGGCGCCACCGTGTTCGGCATCAGATGCCGCCACATGATCTTGGGCAGGCTGGAGCCGACCGAGATCGCGGCTTCGACATAGGGTTCCTCGCGCGCGGACAGCACCACCGAGCGCACCAGCCGCGCCACGCGCGGGATTTCGGGAATCGTGATCGCGACCAGCACCGTGGTCAGGCTGGCGCCCGACAGCGACACCACGGCGATCGCCAGCAGGATGCTCGGGATCGCCATCAGGCCGTCCATCACGCGCATCATCACCGCGTCGACCCATTTGAAGAAGCCGGAGACGAGGCCGATCAAGAGCCCGATGCCGATCGAGAACACGGCGGCGCCGAGACCGATCAACAGCGAAATCCGTCCGCCATAGAGAATGCGCGACAGCACGTCGCGGCCATAGGCGTCGGTGCCGAGCAGGAACTGCGCGCTGGCCGGCTTCAGCCGCTGTGCCGGCGCCAGCAGCAGGGGATCGTGCGGCGAAAGCAGCGGCGCGAAAATCGCCGACAGGATCACCAGCGACAGGCAGACCGTCGCCGCGGCGATGATTGGGGTTGCCGTCAGAAATCCGAGCCCCGGCCGGAACGGCGTGGTGATCGGGATCGACGGCTCTGGAACGGTTTCGATGGCCATCAGTACCGGATCCTCGGGTCGAGCAGGGTATAGGCGACGTCGATCAACAGATTGACCGTGACATAGATCAGCGACGTCAAGAGGATCATCGCCTGAATGACGGGATAATCGCGCGCCAGCACGGCATCGACGGTGAGCCGTCCGATGCCGGGCAGGTTGAACACGCTCTCGGTGACGACCACGCCGGAGATCAGAAGCGCGAATCCGGTGCCGATCACGGTGATGACCGGCACCGCGGCGTTGCGTAGCGCATGGCGCAACAGCACGCCGGTCTCATTGATGCCCTTGGCGCGGGCGGTGCGCACATAATCCTCGCCGAGCACGTCGAGCATTGCAGCCCGGGTCATGCGCGCGATCAGCGCGACATAGATAAAGGACAGCGTGCAGGTCGGCAGGATGATGCGTTCGAAGAACGGGCCGAAGCCCGCGGTGATACTCTTGAATCCCTGCACCGGCAGCCAGCGCAGTTCGATCGCAAAGACCTGGATCAGCACATAGCCGATCACGAACACCGGCACCGAGAAGCCGAGCACCGACAGTCCCATCACGAAGCGGTCGATCCATGTGCCGTGTTTCCAGGCCGCGATGACGCCGAGCGGCACCGCGACCACGATGGCGAGGATGATGGTCGACAGCGCGATCGAGATCGACGGCTCGACCCGCTGGCTGATCATCTTCAGCACCGGCACGTTCGAGATCAGGGAGACGCCGAGGTCGCCGTGCAGGAGCTTGCCGACCCAGGTGAAGAACTGGGTGTAGAGCGGCTCATGCAGGCCGAGCGAAATGCGGATGCGCTCGAGCTGCTCGGGGGTTGCATTGTCGCCGGCGAGAATCGCGGCGGGATCGCCCGGCGTCAGCCGCAGCAACAGAAACACGAACAGCGCCACCACGCCCATCACGGGAATGGCGGCCAGCACACGTCGAAGCAGGTATCCGAGCATCAGACGCCCCCACTTCGTCGTCCCTGCGAAAGCAGGGACCCATACGCCGGGAACTCTCGATGGAATGCTGGAGCAGACGTTTGGAACGACAACACAGGCCTGTGGTTTTGGGTCCCTGCTTTCGCAGGGACGACGTATTGAGATTGGGGAATGCTGCAGAAATCCATCATGACGTCACTCTCGCACTCTGCGGCCCCGATGCAAGGTTAGCAAATCCTGTGCCATCGGGAATGCACAAAAGTGCCATCACTCCAGCGTCGCCAGCAGGCCGGCCATCAGGCGGCCGCGTTCGGCGAGGCTGTCGATCTCGATGTGTTCGTTCAGCGTATGCGCGTCGGCGCCGCGGACGCCGAGGCCGTCGAGGGTCGGGATGCCCATCGCGCCGGTGAAATTGCCGTCGGAGCCGCCGCCGGCGCTGCCATGCGGCAGCTCGACGCCCATTTGCTCGGCGACGCCGCGCGCCTTTTCATACAGCGCCATGGTGCCGGCGTCGGGCTCCCAGACCGGCCGGGTCACGCCGCGCGTGACTTTAAAGGTAACGTCATTGGCGGAGCCGGACAGCGCCAGCATCCGCTCCACGCCGTGGTCGAGATCGGCCTGGCGCTTGGCCATGCTCAGCGCCTCGCCGGTAGCGGTGGTGGCGACGCAGTTGACCCATTGGCCGCCATGCACGATGCCGACCGAGAAGGTGCAGTCCGCCGTCGTCATGGCGTCGATGGCGAGGATTTGCCGCGCCATTTCGCGGATCGCGGAACGGCCCGAGGCGAGGGTGGCGCCGGCATGGCTCGGCTTGCCGATGGCTTCCAGATTGAACCGCGCGATGGCGTAGCGCCCGGTGACGACGCCGTTGTCCGGGCGGCCCGGCTCCGGCACCAGCACATATTTGTTGCGTGCGGCTTCGGCCTCGATGATGTCGCGGGTCGACGGTGTGCCGACTTCCTCGTCAGGCGTGAACAGCACGGTGATCGGCAGCGGCGTGGTGAAGGACGCGCGCGCCAGCTGCCGGATCGCTTCCAGGGTGAGGTAATTGCCGCCCTTCATGTCGAAGATGCCGGGACCGTAACATTTGTTGCCCTCGCGCCGCCACTTCAGCTTTTCCAGCGTGCCGATCGGATGCACGGTATCGAGATGGCCCGCGATCAGGATGCCGGGCTCGCCCGCTTTCGGATGCGGAAAGCGCGCGCGGACGCAGCCGCCAAAACCCTGCCGGCCGGCGATGCGCTCGATCGAGGCGCCCATGATCGCCATGTCGCGCGCGGCGATATCGAGCATGCGCTCGACCGCGGGCGCGTCGAAAGTCGGACTTTCGCATTCCACCCAGCCGCGCAGCCCCTGCAGCATGGCCTCGGAATCGAAAGGAAGGTTGGCGGGGTTCATGGGCTTCTCTTGGTTCTTGAACGGGATGCTTTCTTGGCGCGCCGGCTCTCGGCGACAGGCTTACGAGAATGACCGGCGGCGAGTTTGTAAAGTGAAACTTGCGCGCCGTTGTGCGGCGCATTCGCCGCGCACACTTGCGCTAAAACCCGATTGACGCGCAACGCACTTGATGCAAGGCTCAAATGCTTCGGAGTTACAGCGTGTTAGCGCGCGCCTAAATAACGCGCCGCATGCATAACGAATAATCTGAGTTTGACCAGTTTCACGTCAGGAGACAAACCAATGTTCCACATCCCGCGCTGGAAACCTACCGCGATAGCTTCAGGTGTCGCGCTATCGGTCCTCGCTCTTTCGGCGGCCGCGACATCGCAGGCGATCGCCGCCGGCAAGACCATCACCGCGGTGATGCACTCCGATTTGCGCGTGCTCGATCCCGGGCTCACCACCGCCTACATCACCCGCGATCACGGCTACATGGTCTACGACACGCTGGTGGCGACCGATGCCAACTTCAAGATCCAGCCGCAGATGGCGGAGTGGAAAGTCTCCGGCGACAAGCTCACCTACACCTTCACGTTGCGCGACGGCCTGAAGTGGCATGACGGCGCGCCGGTCACCGCGGAAGACTGCGTGGCCTCGCTGAAGCGCTGGGGCAAGAACGACGGCATGGGCCAGAAGCTGATGGACTTCACCGCCAGCATCGAGGCGCCAGACGCCAAGACCATCGTGCTGAAGCTGAAGGAGCCCTACGGCCTGGTGCTGGAGTCGCTCGGCAAGCCGTCGTCGCTGGTGCCGTTCATGATGCCGAAGCGGCTGGCGGAAACGCCGGCCGGCAAGGCGATCGCCGAGCAGGTCGGTTCCGGCCCGTTCAAATTCGTGCAGGCCGAATTCCAGCCCGGCGTGAAGGCGATCTATGTCAAGAACGCCGACTACGTGCCGCGCAAGGAGCCGGCGAGCTGGACCGCCGGCGGCAAGGTGGTCAAGGTCGACCGCGTCGAATGGGTGACGATGCCCGATGCGCAGACCGCAGTGAACGCGCTGCAATCCGGCGACATCGATTTCATGGAAAACCCGTCCTTCGACCTGTTGCCGGTGCTGGAGGCCAACAAGGACATCAAGATCGAAATCCTGAACAAGTTCGGCTTCCAGACGCTGGGGCGGATGAACTTCACTCTTCCGCCGTTCGACAACGTCAAGGTACGCCGCGCCGCGTTCCTGGCCATGAGCCAGAAGCCGGTGCTCGACGCGCTGGTCGGCAATCCCAAATACTACAAGATCTGCGGCGCGATCTTCATCTGCGATACGCCGCTCGCCACCGACGTCGGCTCGGAGACGCTGGTGAAGGGCAACGGCATGGCGGAAGCCAAGAAGCTGCTCGCCGAGTCCGGCTATGACGGCACGCCGATCGTGGTGATGGCGCCGGGCGACGTCGTCACGCTGAAGGCGCAGCCGATCGTGGCCGCGCAATTGCTGCGCGAAGCCGGCTTCAAGGTCGACGTGCAGGCCACCGACTGGCAGACCGTGGTGACCCGCCGCGCCAGCCAGAAGCCGGTCAAGGAGGGCGGCTGGAACATGTTCTTCACCAACTGGGTCGGCGCCGACGTGGCCAACCCCGTCGTCAACGTATCGATCGGCGGCCGCGGCACCAAGGGCGGCTGGTTCGGCTGGGCGGAAGACGCCAAGGTCGAGCAGCTTCGCGATGCCTTTGCTCGTGCGGGCTCGCCCGAAGAACAGAAGAAGATCGCCGCCGACCTGCAGAAGCATGCCTATGAGCAGGCGATCTACATCCCGCTCGGGCAGTATTTCGCCCCCAGCGCCTGGAGCAAATCGCTCTCCGGCGTGCTCGACGGCCCGGCCACGCCGGTGTTCTGGAATATCGAGAAGAAGTAGGGGGCGGGGGCGACGCCGTCGCTCAGAGAGTCCAACTCGAAACCATCGTCATGCCCGGCCTTGTGCCGGGCATCCACGTTTTTGCGGCAAGCGACCAAGTATGAAGACGTGGATGGCCGGGACGTAGGTCGGCCATTCGGTATCAGATATGGAGCGGATGCGTAGTTCCTGGATGTGGTCGTGAAGAAATACGAAGAAGCTATGTCTCAAGACAGGATTCGGCGCTGTCGCTGCTCTCATTGAAGAGCGCTCTCAGCAAGCGCCAGAGTTCGCGGTGTCCAGCGGTTTGACCACCTTGCGTTAGATAATCGGCGATATCCATTGTCGCTGTTTGGTATTCGACTTTGCCCCCAATGCTTGCCTCCAAATGCGCCACTTCTCGCTCGACATACAGACTTTTGGTGTCCGTATCGAAGACAAGGGAACAACGATCCTCGTGTGTGATCTCGGGGCCTTTTACCTGACGGTACAGTTCTCTTTTCAGGAGGGCCATTTTCCGTTCCAGATGAATAAGGCGCGATGGCCAGGTTTCCTAGCTCAATAGGGTTCGGACCTTTGTAACGGCGTCATAAATTTCGATCTGGAGCATCGGATAAGCCGATTTCAGTTTCCGACCCGATGCTTCAGCAGTTTCGACAGTGTCAAACTCTGACTTGAAGTGCCCGTCGACAATCACCACAAATCCTTCCGTCGGTGGCCTGTCGGCACGTGGTGCCTTCTGCTCAGGCTCGTCAGTTGAGCGAACTGGCTTCTTCATCGGAACTCTCATCATGTCGCAGACGCGTAACAGGTGGGCTCTTTGAGACCGAAAGCTCCACTAGGCCGTGGATTGAAATTTCGTTCGATCACGGCATCGAAAAGTGAATGACAAGATCCGGAGACCGGAACTGGTTTACTTGGTTCGGATCTCCGGTTTCTTGCGATGACCGCGCAGGACTATGCGGCCTTGTTCGGTGCAGCGGCCTTGTTCGATACAGGGGGCGTGCTCGGTGGAGCGCCTGTCTTGATATTGATTGTCTTGGTGGACTTCACCGCCTTGGCGGGCTTCTTTATGGTGATAAGTAGCACACCCTTGTCGAAATGAGCTTCGACGGCCCCGTCTTCCGGCTCGAAGGGCAACAACATCGATCGATAGAAGGAACCGTAACTCCGCTCCTCGACATGCCAGTCCTTTTCTTCTTTCGTACTCTCCGCCTTTTTCTCACCGGAGATGACCAGCTGGTTGTCGTCCAGGCTGATATTGATATCTTTCTCGTCCACACCGGGAAGTTCGGCTGTCACTTCGAAGGCGTCATTTGTCTCCGCAACATTGATTGCCGGCGCGCCCGCCCCAATGCTGGGAGAAGGCGAACTCTGATCGAATGCACGCAATGCGTTTTCCATTTCGCGCCGAATGGCTCTGAAAGGGTCGGATGCAAGCTCTTGGCCACTGGTCCACAATCTCGGGAGGCTCATCTGTTCTCTCCATTAGGCTAGAGAATGTTTAAAGCCTGCCCCTCACGATCCTGATGGCCTTGACGTAGCTCAAAATGGCCAAGTTTTTTCGAGCCGGAAAGGCCGGCCGTGATGCCAATCAGCGAATCTACTTGCATCATGGCTCGCAAAAGCAAAATCAGCGACTATGTAATCGGAAGCATGCGAGAGAGCACGTCAGTGAGGTTGACCTAATGACTGGCAAATACCCATCGAGCTTCTATCGCCGCGTTGAGCGCCGCTGGGCTGGACGCATCGAGTCGCTAAGACAAATCCGCGGTCAGATTGTTGTGGCAACCGAGCGTACATTGCAACGCATGTTCAACCGTGACGGTTCGTTGATCCCAATCCCGGTAAGAGCGGTTTCGGACCGGCAACGACGTGATCGGTGCCGATCACGTGATTGATTTTCCAAATCATGGTCGTTCATACGACCATACGCGGCGCGCCGTGCGCGTCTCGATCAGCGGCCGCGGCACCAAGGGCGGCTGGTTCGGCCGGGCGGAAGACGCCAAGGTCGAGCAGCTGCGCGATGCCTTTGCGCGTGCGGGCTCGCTCGAAGAGCAGAAGAAGATTGCCGGCGATCTGCAGAAGCATGCCTATGAGCAGGCGATCTGCATCCCGCTCGGGCAATAGTTCGCGGCCAGCGCCTGGAGCAAATCGCTCTCCGGCGTGCTCGACGGCCCGGCGACGCCGGTGTTCTGGAATATCGAGAAGAAGTAGGGGGCGGAGGACGCATCGCGTCCTTACCGTCTAGCGCAAGACTATCGCGTACACGTCATGCCCGGCCTCGTGCCGGGCATTCACGTTTTTGCGGCAGTCACCTGAGTCAGGGCGTCTACCGGTTCGCCTGAATCGTTGCCGCTTCTTCCCGTGTCCTGATGGTTCGAGACGCGCGAAGATGCGCTCCTTACCATGAGGGTCTGAGACTTCATCTTGAGGAGCATCGCCAACGGGTCGCGTGGATACGCGCCCGATGACAGGCTCCGCGATGCGTTTCGAAGGATGAAGCCATTGAAGTGGAAATTGGGTTAGAAGACGCGGATAGCCGGGACGAAACCCGGCCATGACAAAATCCCAAGGCGGTATCAGCAGTCGCCGCTGCGCGGCAGTTCCAACCCGTCGTTTGATATCGGCGGGCCGGCGCAGCTGGGTTAGATTGGTGCGCAATTCTCCGGCGGCGCGCTTCGGTCCTGTTTAATTCGGAACGCCTGCGATTGAGGCCGACGCGAAGTCAGCGAGTTCAAAAAATTGCCATGAAAGCGGTGAAGCTGAGCCAGTTCTGAACCAGGAAGCGGCGATTCAGGGAGTTCATTCGCGGCGCCTCATGAATCCGCGAGCATTTGAGACATGCCGAGCGTTTCAAGCCGGCTCATCATTTTGGCGCCGGTGTCCTTCTGATCAATCAGGATATTGACGACCTTGTCGATGTCATCGGTGAAATGAACTTTGCTCTTGTATTGTTCACCATGGCCATTCTTGACGAACAACGCCTCGAGCAGCGGTTCGACGGGAAGCGTCTCCCGCCAGAATTTCGTGTCGAAAAAAATCATCGGACTGAAAGGGCCGTCGCCCCGATAATAGTTCTGGGCGGCATCCTGGAAAACCTCCTGCAGGGTGCCCGCGCGTCCCGGGGCAAAGATGATACCGTTGGTCGCAAGCGCCAGCAGAACATCTTCACGAATGCTGTTGAGGAAATACTTGGCCACTTCGGTAGCCAGAGGCGTGAGTGGCTCGTGGCCATAGTGCCAGGTGGGGACGGCCAGACTGCGCCCGCCATCGCCAAGCTTGTCGAGCAGTTGGACGGCGGGTGCCGCCCATCGATGGACTTTCGCGACGAGCGCCTTATCGACAGCGCCGTCCTTGTCGACGATGTTCATGGAGTTCGGAAGCTCCGGCTGCGTAGCAAGAAGATCGATAGATTTTGCCACGGTTGCGGCGTCCTTGTGTGCAAGCAGCGCCCCTAAATGGGTTGCTTCCATGGCGCCTGGCCCGCCGCCGCTTGCCATCAGGAATCCCCCCTCCGTCAGGCGCTTGGAGATTTCCGTAACGGCCCGGTAGGCGGCGGAACCTCGCGGCTCTTTGTGACCGCCCATGATCGCGGCGATCGGTTGCCTTGCCGCGCGAATGAAATTGAACATCGCGCGCAATATCGAATTATCGTGCACCGCCTCCATCATGCCGGCGTAGGGATCTCTCGGCGTCGAGCGGCCCTTGATGACGAAATAAACGTAGATAAGGAAGTCCGGAATCCGTTCATGACTAAGTGGATCAGCCACATCGAAGCCGGCCATTAGTTCGCGCGAGCTATAAAGACTGGAGCGTATCGGCTGAAACGGCAATTGGTCATCTGTCGGCATGTTTGGTCCCTTCGGCCACGAGCGTTAATTGGCCTCATATGAAAAAAGGGCTCGTATCAAATGGCCGATGCGGCAGCGCTGCGCTCGGCGAGCGGCGCAACCGAACCGTTAGAGATCGACGTCCACCCAGATTGCGGCATGATCCGAAGCGCCATCCCGCTTTTCGACGATCTCGTCATACACGTCCCATTTTTTGGGACGAACTCCAGGCCACATGCCCTTGCGGATAACGCCGCCTGCGATGACCTTGTCGAAAAGTTTCGGGGAAAGCAGCAAATAGTCGATCTTCTTGTCTGCCGAACAACTGTCGTAAGTGCCTGGATAGCCGCCATTGTCGAAGCTGGGATGCTTGAACGCATCCTTGAGCGTCGTCGTGCCGATGAGGGGCGCAAGGGGAATGCTGTCCGGCGTGTCGTTCAGGTCGCCGACGACGGCGATGAATTGTTCACCTTGCTGGATCAGGCCCTCGTAGATCTCCTTGACCCGTTGGGCCTGCGCTTTGCGGCGGGCTTCTGAGCTGGAAAGCGAGCCGTAGCCTTTGCTCTTGAAATGATTGACCATGACGACAAGGCGATTGCCGTTTGGAGTCGTCAGATGATACTCCGGGCAATCCCGCGAGAAAGTCTCGACGCCATTTGCCATCCGATCATCGACATGGCTGCGCATCACATCGATGGCAAATCCCTCGCGGCAAAGTAATCCGACATCGATGCCGCGTTCATCGTTGCCGTCGATCACCATGACATGCCGAAAGGCGGTTCCGCCAGCCGCCGGAATCATGATCCGATTGAATTCGTTCAGTGCCGGCCGATTTTCAGCTTCGATCACCCCGACGACATCGGCCTCAAGATCAGCAAGAACGCGGGCAGTATTCCGTACGGCGTTTTCGTCGATCGGCTCGTCACGCAATTCGAGCGAACCCACCCAATCTGCGCTGCCGTCGGCGATGATCTCCAAGCCTCCTGTGCGTGGTCTCTTGACCAATCCACCATGATTGCGTCGAAGGATGACGAATGGACCTTTGTCGCTTTTCTCCAGACCGAGCTCGATCATGAGCTCGACCATCTTGCGCTTGTCCGCGGTCGAATAGGAAATTTCGCCCAGCAAGGAATTGAGCTTGGCGAATGCCGTAAGGATTGGTTTGCCTTCTGCCCATGAATCCAGGTTCATGGCCTTGGCGCGATCGAACAGGTTCTCGACGTTATAGGCTGCCAGTCTCATATTTCCTCCACTATGAACTTAAGCAATATTTCTGGTGCGGCTGCGTCGGAGCATGGAGCGAAATACATCTTCTCCTTGCTTGTTCGGCTCGTCCGCGAAACTTCATTCAGATCGCGGGATGCCAAAATGAGGCGATTGGTCGTCCCTCAGCACTGTCATTGATACCACCACAGGATGTAAATATGAAGAGCCGTTCTTAATGCGAGATCAAACGAAGGAGTGTCGTAGGGCGGGCCTCGCCCAAGGCAGTCGCCAATACTTCGTCATGAAAGGGCTGGGAGGCCTGATCGCTGGGTTTGATCGAGTTGCTGCGGTCAGCCCGTGCCCACGTCGGACTATAGGGGGCTAGTTGGTGCGGGCGGTGGGACTCGAACCCACACGACGTTGCCATCGAGGGATTTTAAGTCCCTTGCGTCTACCAGTTCCGCCACGTCCGCTTTGATCACGAGATCAGATACTTAGCGCGTTTCCTTCGGCTTGGGAAATGGGTAGGCTTGAGGGAAATCGCGGCTTTTCCTTAAGCGAGTGCGCGGGCCAAGGCAAAGCCTCATTCCCGACACCGGCGGCTGCTTTAGGCATTCTCAACCGTGTCGGTTTACGAAAGTCGCATGATCGTCTTGCTCAAGCATTCCCGGCCTCCGCTGCGCCTCGTCGCCGCGATGGGGCTATTCGCCTCCGCCATCGGGCTCGGCGGCTGCGCCGGCATGAGCGACGGCATGACCACGGCGTTTGCCGATCCCGCCAAATACGACCTTTACGAATGCAAGCAGCTTGAGGCCGAACGCAAATCGCTCGCCGCGCGTCAGGCCAGTCTGCAGGCCCTGATGGCGAAGGCCGAAACCGGCGCCGGCGGCGCCGTGGTGGCCGAGATCGCCTATCGCAACGACTACATCGCGGTGCGCGGGCAAGCCCAGTTCGCCGAGGAAGCCTGGCAGCGCAACCGCTGCGTCGCCGGTGCGCCGGCTGCCGTGACCGCGCCTGTGCCGCCGGTCGTCGCGCCGGCGCCAAACCGTGCGGCGAAGCGCTAAATCAGGGCGCGGTCGATGCGCGATGGCGACCAATTCCTCCGGCGCTTCATCGGCTTGACGCCTGTCCAGTCGTCCGCGCGGGGATGACGGCCAGTGGCGGAGCAGCGAACGCGAACTCCCACCCAACACTCCAGCCCTCACACCCGCCAGTCGTAGATCCAGTCCTGCCGCGCCAGCATGCGCTGCGGCCCCATCGCGCGGATGAACCAGTCGCGCGCCAATGCCGCCGGGCCGCTCAGATGATAGATCGCGCCGTTGTGCCGAGCGGTACGCTGCACGCGGCTGACGCGGGCGCGGCGCAGCCGGCCGTAGCGCTTCAGCGCCGCCGCAATGCCGGCGGCGGCTTCGCTTTCGCCGAGGCACTTGGCCAGCACCGCGGCATCCTCGATCGCCATGCCGGCGCCCTGCGCGGCAAACGGCAGCATGGCGTGGACGGCGTCGCCGAGCAGCGCGATCGGGCCCTTGCTCCATTCGACGCCTTCGGGCACCGCGAACAGTGCCCATTTGCGCCAGTCGTCGACGGCGTTGAGCATCATCCGCGCCGGCCCCGGCCATTTGTACGAGGCGAACGCGTTCTTGATTTCGGCGTTTTCGCCTGCCGTACTCCAGCCCGGCCGGTTCCAGGTGCCGGGCACCACGGCGACGACGTTGATCTGGCGCGCGCCCGAAATCGGATAGACGACGAGATGCGCGTTCGGCCCCATCCAGAGCTGCACCCGGCGCGAGGTATACTCGCGCGGCAGCTGCGTGGCATCGAGCGTTCCGCGCCAGGCGATCAGGCCGGAGAATTGCGGCTGCGCGTCCGGAAACAGATGATGCCGCACGGTAGACCAGATGCCGTCGGCGCCGATCAGCGCCGTCGCCAGTTCCTGGTGGCGCGCATTGCCGCTCCGCTGCACCACCGTCAGCCCCTTGGCATGGGGGGCGGCGTCCTCGAACTGGCAGCCGAGCCTGAGTTCGATATCGGGATTGTCGGCCACCTGCGCCGCCAGCGCGCCCTGCAGGTCGGCGCGATGCACCACCCAATAGGGGGCGCCGGCGCGAAAAGTGGCGGCCTCGCCGAGCGGCAGGCGGCTGATTTCGCCGCCGGCGCGCGCGCTCATGATGCTGACGGCATCGGGGATAACCGCGCGTCCGGCGAGCCGCGGCTGCAGTCCGAGTCCGACCAGCACGCGGCTGGCATTGGGGGAGAGCTGCAAGCCGGCGCCGACTTCCTCGAGCCGCTCGGTCTTCTCCAGCACGACGACGCGAAAGCCTTGCGCGGCGAGCGCCAGCGAGGCCGTCAGTCCGCCGATCCCGGCACCAGCGACGATGATGGTGCGCGACGCGGCCACGGCCCGGTCAGGCGACTTTCAGGACGCACTCCGGCGGCCGGGCTTCGCCGGCCTCGAGGTCGGTGGCGTAGCGATAGAGTGTCGAGCAATAGGGACAGATGATCTCGTTGTCGTTGCCGAGATCGAGAAAGACATGCGGGTGATCGAACGGCGGATTGGCGCCTACGCACATGAACTCCTGCGAGCCGATCTCGATGACCGGAACGCCGGCGTCATTGTGGAAGTGCGGGACGACATGGTCGGACATTCTATTTCACCTTGGGTGGCAACGGCGGCGCAGAAAAACAACGATACGCGGCAGGCCGGTACTGCCGCGCAGCCTACTGATACTTGCGGGTGGCGTTGATTCCTAGAGCCCCGGACGCTCATTTGTTCATGCAAATTCGACACAATCTTGTCGTCCCAGAGAAGCCCTTCTTTCGTCGGGCTTCTTTCGTCGGGGCTGTTGTGTCCGAAAAGCGGCACCCCATGTTGAGGGCATCGGAACCCAAGGGTTTTTCGGCATGAGGCGGTCGCGGATCGGTCCGGCACTGGCTGGTATGGCGGTGTGCGCGGTGGCGTGCGCGCTGCTGTGGCCGCATGCGCGGGACGCCTATGCCCTGCTGGCGGCGCGGGACGATCCGGCCGAGCTTTCCGACCTCCAGCTCGGTTCTGCTCTGCGGAATAACGCCGAACTGATCGGGCAGAACATCGAGGCGGCGCTGGCCGAAAACGACCCCGATCTGGCGGGCAGTTTCGCCGACCTCGCCCGGGACAAGAACATCCCGCTCGGCGATGAACTTTCGAAGCGTGTCAGCGACGCCGTCGCGGAGCATCATTCGACGCCGCAATTCGCCAAGCGCTTCGCCACCGGGCTCGTGACCGGCAATGCCGACGACGTCGCCAGCCTGTCGGGCACGGTGGCCGGCGATCTCTTCGTGTTCGGCGACATCAGGGACGTGGTGCGCGAAGGCAAGCATCTCGCCATGGGCGAAGACACCGACCATTTGGTGCTCGGGCTTGCCACCGCGGGCCTTGCGGTGACGGCGGCGACCTATGTCTCGGTCGGCGGCGCGCTGCCGGTGCGCGCCGGGCTCACGCTGGTCAAGGACGCCCGCAAGGTCGGGCGGCTGGGTGCCGGGCTGACGCATTGGGCCGGGCGCTCCGCGCGCGAGATGGTAGATGCGCCGGTCCTGCAGCAGGCGGTCGCCTCCGGCTCGGTGCTGCGGCCGGGCCAGACCATGACCGCGATAAGAGCGGCGTTCCGCGCCGAGAAGGCCGGCGCGCTGGTGCGGCTGGCCAAGGACGTCGGGCGGGTCGGCGAGAAGGCGGGCATCCGCGCCGCGCAGGACACGCTGAAAATCGCGGAGTCGCCGAAGGACGTCGCACGCGCCGCGCGGCTCGCGGAATCCAAGGGTGGCCAGACCCGCGCGATCCTGAAGGTGCTGGGCCGAGGCGCATTGCTGCTGGCGACCGGCGCCTTCAATCTGACGCTGTGGCTGTTCGGCGCGCTCATCACGCTGTTCGGCTTGCTGTCGTCGATCAAGGCCACCACCGAACGGCTGACCTTGGCCTATCTGCGCCGCAAGAAGGCGCGACGATTGCGAAGACAGTTGGCGGCCGCGGCGTTGGCGCCCGACGCCTCTCTGGCGGGCGCCGTCGCGCAGGCCTAAAGTTGCAGCGAGCCTCCGATCGACGATCTCCCTTTCAGGAAATACGGAACGACCCGATGCCGAGTTTTCACAACGGCGAAGTTGAAATTGCCTATCTCGACGAAGGCGAGGGCGATCCGATCGTTCTGGTACACGGCTTTGCCTCGACCAAGAATGTGAACTGGGTCTATCCGACCTGGGTTTCCGAGCTGAAGAAGAACGGCCGCCGCGTCATCGCCTTCGACAACCGTGGCCATGGCGATTCCGGCAAGCTCTACGATGCGGCCGCCTATGACGTCGCCACCATGGCCGGCGACGTCATCGCGCTGATGAATCACCTCGATATCGAACGCGCCGACGTCATGGGCTATTCGCTGGGCTCGCGGATGACGGCGGTGCTGGCGCGGCAGCAGCCGCAGCGGCTGCGTTCGGTTGTGTTCGGCGGCATCGGCATCGGCCTGATCGAGGGCGGCGGCCCCGGTGAAAACGTCGCGGCCGCACTGGAGGCGGCCTCGCTCGACGACGTCACCGATCCGGTGGGGCGGACCTTTCGCGCCTTCGCCGACCAGACCCGCTCCGACCGGCTGGCGCTGGCGGCCTGCCTGCGCGGCTCCCGCCGCCTGATGACGCGGGATGAAGCCGCCGGCATCGAGGTGCCGGTGCTGATCGCGGTCGGCACGACCGATGAGATCGCGGGCTCGGCGGACGCGCTAGGCAAGGTCATCCCGGGCGCCGAGGTGCTCCATATTCCGAACCGCGACCACATGCGGGCGGTCGGCGACAAGGTCTACAAGGCGGGCGTGCTGGATTTCCTGTCACGGCGGAAGTGAACCGTCCGGCTCGTCGCGGCCGGCGAAATGTCTGACGATCGCGATCAGCGCGACCAGGGTGGCGACCCATGCGATGCGCGCGCCGTAGCGGTCATGCGGTCCCGATATCACGCCGCAGACGAAGGCGTTGCCGAGCAGCGCCAGCGTGATGGTAGCGGCGAGCAGGGAGAGATCGTCGAGCTTCCGCCGCCAGATCGCGCCGGCGCAGATGGCGGCGACGGCCAGCATCGAGGCCAGCGCGACGGGGACGTGGAGCCGGTTGATGACGGCAAAGTCGATGTCCCAGTGCTGCTGATGCGCCGCGCGCATCGGCTTGAGTTGTGACGGGATATAGCGCTCGATGATGCCGTAGGTGTGGGGGATCCAGCCGCTGGTGCCTTCGCCGGTTCCGACATGGACCAGTTGCTGTGCGGTGGCGACGATCGCGGCTTGGGCCTGCCACAGCGGATATTCGGCGAGCGAACGCGTGACGATGAAGCCCATCTCGTCGTTCAGGCCAGTGAAGCGGCCGAGCGTGTTGAACATGCTGCTGCCCCAGAGGAACTGATCGGCGGTCGCCGGAAGTTCATTGCGATAGGGGCAGAGCTTCAGTTTCTGCTGCGGGCAATGATCCCGCAGATATTGTTTGACGATGCCGTCCTGCAACATCCGCCCGAACGCGACGCCGTAGCCGCCGGGTGTCCATGCCGGTTGTCCGGACAGCGCGAAATTCGCGGACACCAGCATGGCGGCGCCAGCAACAAGGGTCAGGCTGCCCTGCAGCAGTCCGGAAATGGCGATCCGTGAGCGCAGGAAGGGGAGTGCGATCCAGCCGGCGCAGCACAGCCCCAGCAGCACCGCCAGCGTGGCGCTGTGGGTTGCCGCGGCGAAGGCGGTGAAGGCGAACAGCAGGCACTTCTCAATCGTGGAAGTCTTGTCGCCGTGTACGACCAGGATGAACAGCGCCAGCACAGACAGGCCGGTGAAGATGTCGGTCAACAGCATCGAGGCGAGCCAGGGCAGCGCCGTGGTCACGATCAGAGCGACGCTGATGGCCGCCAGCCGCCATGGCCTGACCATGCCGAACACGCGCAAGGTCAGTTGCAGGATCCAGAGCGTCGCCAGCGCCTGAATACCCAGATTGATCCAGAAGCTCGAATCCTCGCCGAAATGCAGGTAGAGGCCGAACACGGTGGAGCGGCTGGGGACCAGATAGCCTTCGTACCACCGGGCCAGATACCCGCCGGTGTCCCACTGCAGGAGCGGGTAGCCGTTCCAGAGCGCCGGCGCGATCAGCATGAGGGGTATGGCTACCGCCGATAGCCATACCCAAGCGCAATCCGGCGCGCGCGCGCGTAAAATCTGGGTGTGAATGCTGTCTCCCCCCGAGTTTTGCGATTAGCATGCCCCCATTGGCATGCGGAAATCCACAAATAGTTGGAACCCGGGTGGCTTGATTTCCCGAAATCGCGGGCCACCTTGAACGGATCCTGTCCGTGGGGTGGTCGCGGCTGGTCAAGGAATGTGTGCCGTATCAATGTCTTGGCGCAGTTTCCTAACCGGGGCTGCCGGTCACTTTGCCTGGGAGCGGGACAGCCGTCCGGCCGTCGTGCTATAAGTACGTTTAAGAAACCCGAAATCGCGAGAGCAGCCCATGGCAGTGCATCAGATCAATCCGCAGGGTGGGAAAGTGGCGGCGCTCGATCCGATCTGGGATCGGGTGCGGACCGAAGCGGAGGACATCGTCCGCCGCGAACCGGAGCTCGCCTCCTTTATTTATTCGGTCGTGCTGCATCACGACCGTCTGGAAGACGCGGTGGTGCATCGCATCGCCGAGCGGCTCGACCATACGGCGCTGTCGGGCGATCTGATCCGCCAGACCTTCGATGAGGCGCTGCGCGACGATCCCGATCTCGGCAACGCGTTTCGCGCCGACATGGTGGCAGTGTACGACCGCGATCCCGCGACCTCGCGGTTCATCGATCCCTTGCTCTACTTCAAGGGCTTCCATGCGATCCAGACCCATCGCCTCGCGCACTGGCTCTATAAAAAAGGGCGCAAGGATTTTGCCTATTACCTGCAGAGCCGCGCCTCCGCGGTGTTCCAGACCGACATCAATCCGGCGGCACGAATTGGCCGAGGTATTTTCCTCGATCACGCCACCGGCTTCGTGGTCGGCGAGACCGCCGTCATCGAGGACGACGTCTCGATCCTGCACGGCGTCACCCTCGGCGGTACCGGCAAGGAGAACGAGGATCGCCATCCCAAGATCCGCCGCGGCGTATTGATCGGGGCGGGCGCGAAAATTCTGGGAAATATCGAGATCGGCCATTGCGCCCGCATCGCCGCGGGCTCCGTGGTGGTGAAGCCGGTGCCGCACAATGTGACCGTGGCAGGCGTTCCCGCCAAGATCGTCGGCGAAGCCGGCTGCGCCGAGCCGTCGCGCACCATGGATCAGATGCTCAACGCGATCGGGATTTGATTCTTGCGCGTATTCCGCGAAGGAATACGCGCAAAGCCAAAAAAGTCGTCTGAATCGCGTGCACGATTTTCTGCAAGTTGGGCTGGCAGTCCGCTTCGTCCCGGCCTAGAACCTCCCGAAACCTAATCCGATTGGAGACTGCCGTGGACGTTCAGGAAGTCAGGAAACTCGACGCCTATCTCAAGCGCCTGTTCGGCAATCCGAAGATTCGCGTGGTGCCGCGGCCGAAGAAGGACGATTCAGCCGAGGTCTATATCGGCGAGGAATTCATCGGCGTGCTGTTCGTCGACGATGAAGACGACGACCGCTCATTCCAGTTCCAGATGGCGATCCTCGAGGACGACCTGGTCGAGCAGGGCTGAGCATCCCGCAAGGGGATCGTTACTTCGGTCCGCGCAATTGCGCCGTCAGCCGATCCATCGCATCGGCGACGTCGCGCCACTGCGCGAGCCAGCTCCGCGGAAAGCGAAACGTCAGGTCGGCGCCGTCGATGCGGCGCTCGCTCAGGCACATGCCGGGGGTAGCCGCGTCGCGCGTGCAGCGCGCGTTGAGGCCCGGCGAGCTCGCAAGGAACAGGTCTTCATTGCCGTAGGGCGTGCCGTCGCGGAATGCGCGCAGCGTCAGGCCGTCCTGTGCCGCCGAGGGGGCCTGCTCGAGATAACGCGGATAAATGGTGCGCAGGCGGGTATCCGGCGCCAGCGTGTCGTGATGCGCCGATATCGACAGGAAGATCCGGTCGATCGGCTGCACCGATTCCTCCACGGTATCGGCGCTGACGTGCTTCGGCGCCTCGGGCGCTTCGAGCGAGGGAAACATGAAGCTGAGATCGACGCGTTCCTGCGGCCCGGAGTGACGCTGGATCTTCCTGCGGATCGCCATGGTCGGCACGTTGAAGAGGGTCGCACCGACGCTCACCGGCAACCGGTCCGGATTGCTCGAAGCCTTCGGTCCCCAGGTCGGCCAGAGCAGATAGGCGACGATCGCGATCGCGCCCGCCGTGACCGCGCCCCCCAGCACGATCGGAATCATGTGGCTGCGGCGATGCCGGCGCGAGTTGCGGGCGCTGTGCTGGGCGGTCGAGAAGAAGGTCATGAACGGGACATCGTGAGGGTGGCCCTCGGTGGTCGAATCAATTGCAAATATGCCATGCGCCAGCGGACTTCCGTACCACTTCGCGCGCTTTCAGCCGCCGCGAGCCATGTCCTGGCCGCGGTTCCGGCCGGCAGCGTTAACCTTTCCTTAAGGATAGTGTGGCGGCCGCCTGCCGATTTTGCGAAGCAGGGGAGGTCGTTGTGTAGCGGAAGCGTTGCGATGTCGCCTGAAGCGTTGAATTCCCTGTTTTCCATCGGCATCGGCTTCGCGCTCGCTGGCGCGCTTGCCAGCGGATACCAGGCGTTGGCGCAGCGCCCGGCAGGATTCGGACTGCTGCAAGAGGGCGTGGCGCCGAGGGCTTTCGCCGCCGTGCCGTTCCTGGTCTTCGCGGCGCCCTTCATCATCATGCGCAACACCTTGCGCGGTGCGAAGATCGAGCGCCGCCGCGTCGAATTCGTGATGATGGCAACCGTGCTGGCCGGATTCTGGAGCCTGATGTCCGGCACGTTTTTCGTCATGACGCTGCGCGCCGCAGGGGTGCTGGCCTGAGCGATACGCCTATGCCAATGTCTCCGCGAACCGGAGACTGACAAGAGCATGGCGATCTACGAACTCGACGGGCAGGCGCCCAATCTTCCTTCCGACGGAAACTATTTTATCGCCGACACCGCAACCGTGATCGGCAAGGTCCGGCTGTTGAATTCCGCGAGCGTGTGGTTCGGCGCGGTCTTGCGCGGCGACAATGAATGGATCGAGATCGGCGAGAATTCCAATGTGCAGGACAACTCGACCTGCCACACCGACATGGGCTTTCCGCTGACGATTGGAAAGAATTGCACGGTCGGCCACAATGTCATCCTGCACGGCTGCACGCTGGAGGACGACGCGCTGGTCGGCATGGGTTCGATCGTGATGAACGGCGCCAAGATCGGCCGCGGCAGCGTGGTCGGCGCAGGATCGGTGATCACGGAAGGAAAGCAGTTTCCCGAATATTCCCTGATCATCGGATCGCCGGCGCGGGTGATCCGCACGCTCGATCCCGCGCAGGTCGCAAGAATGGGAAGCGCGGCAAAATTCTATGTCCTCAACGGCTCCCGATACAAAAAGGGCCTGAAGAAACTCGGCTGAAGCGCTGCAAGCACTTCAGATGCCGCTTCATGACTTGGTATGTCTCGATGAGCGCGGCCTTGCGCTGTTTTGCGCCGACGTCTTTGTCAGCGCAGCACTTCTGCGAAGCGCGTCCTTCAGGTCGACGGGAATGCCGTGCTTCCTGAGCAGGTCGGCGAACGCTTCATCCGCCAATTCCTGAAAGGTCGCCATCCTGTCGCGGCCGAGCTGCTTCAGTTTGTCGAAGGTGTCGTCGTCGAACGCGATCAATTTGCGCAACTCGGGCCTGCCTTCCGCGCCGCAGACGGACGCTGATTCAATCGTGGTTGAGGAAATCGCTCGGGCGAGGAACCTGCGGCGCTTCTGCAATTGAACCGCAGTCGCAAATGTCGGGAAAGCCGGTCAAATAAATACCGCCTGGCCCGGGACAAGCCTGCGACTTTAGTATAGCATTCATCTACGCCGTTGACCTGATTCATGGATGCTCACCATGCTCACAGCGCTCACAACCCCGGCATTGACGTTACTGTTTCTGGGCGTTGTCGTTGGTCTGGGCGCTGCCTTTGTCTGGATGTTCTGGGAAATCGAGCAGGTGAAGGCACGCCATAGCCGTGATCGCTTCGCAGCCGCCGCCAGACGTCCTCGTCATAACCGTCCGGGATAGCGCCCTCCACGGTGACCAGGATCGCGCCGAGCAATCCTGCAAAAAAACAAGGCCGCCGACGCAGTATAACGCCAACGGCCTTGCCAGCCCCGGATATTGAAATTGGCTTGCGCCATCCGGTGAACTGCATACTGCCCCGGAACAATACGGGCATATGTGATCCAGTTCACAATCGGACGGAAAAAGTTCCGGCAGCGCCTATGGGGTTTCCGGCTGCGCCCATGGGGCTGGAGACGCCGCGCGACGACCGGCGCGGTGCCTCCTGGGACGACGCTAGTTTAGCCTCGCGATTTGCTGCGCTTGCGATGCGACACCGCGCTGCGCTTGGTCCGGATCGGCTTCTTTCGGATGGTGGGCGTATTGGATACGTCAGAGGGTTGGGCGCTCGCGAACGACTGTCGCAGGCCGTCGATCGCGCCAGTCAGGCCGCCGACCTGTTCGGCCAGCTTCTTGGTCTCGGTCTGCTGCGCGGCGAGCAGGCGTCTGACGGTCTGCAGCTGATCCTGAACGACTTGTAGCTGATCGATCGACTCCTGCTGGGTCGCCTCCAGGCCCTTGGTCTTCTCCACGAGTTGCTCGGAGGCCTGAGCCGTCCGGGCCTGCAACTGCCTGGTGGCAGCGACGCGGTCCGGTTCGGGCGAGATGCCGGTGTACCCACGCCACAGGGCGATGGAGGCGCCTCCGGCCACCACGGCAACCAATACCGCGGCAGCGAGCGCAATCGGCTGCGAGCCGATGCGGGTGAGGCTGTTGCTCATGCTTTGATCAGGTGCGAGTTCGATCATGGGACTCCAAAGCCTAACAGCCAAAGTTCCAGCACGCTCGACGCGTGCCCACCGGCACGGCGCTAGTATAGATAACTATGACCGGCGGCCGGCCCGTTCAACTGCACGGGTGGCGTCGGCCGTCCTGGCCCCGGTAGCTTGCCGTCGATTGCCCGCAATGGCGATCGAATCCGTCATAGATGCCGTAGGGCCGTTCATTCAGCGGCACGACGACCCGGTCCGGCGGCGCTGTCGTTCCCGGGTAAAAGTCGGCGGGGCCGTAATTATGCGAATAGTCGATGATCAACGGGGCGTCAAAAACCTGCTGCGCACGCTGGCGGTGACCGCGAACATCGGCGTCGGCGGCAAACGCGGGCAGGGAGAACACGATCAGGGCCGCGGCAACCAGCAGTCTCGGTTTCATCTCGCCCTCGTTATCCGACCAACGCGCAAATCCTAGCGGCATCGGTCAGGGCGGTAAAGGGAAGCGGTCGGAAGACCGCGTGCCACCGCTGCAAGGCGCCTCGGCATCGCCGGCCTCATTCAGGTCGCAGCTCGGCGGCAAGCCTTTGAAAAATCGCGAGTTTAAGTACCCCGAAAAAGTTGCGGCCAGCCTTTGGGGGAAGGCTGGCCGCGCGCGATCCGGTCTGGGACGGGGAGGGGTGGGGATGTGACCGGGTCGCGTGTTCTCTGATTCCTTTGTGTCAGCGATCCCTGGCGCTGGCGGTGGCAACGGCCGGGCGGCTGTCGCCCAGCGAGACCCACACATTCGGGTCGCCCTGCGACTGGCGCTTGACGAAGCGGTATCCGGTCTCGGTCCAGGCCAGGACGTTTTCGTTCTGGTTGTCGAGCACGAATTCGCCCTTGTCGCTTTTCACGGTCAGTACCGCGTGGCCTTCGCCCTTCTTGTCGCGCACCACCGTGATCAGCAGCGCTTCGCGAGGCCAGCCGGCGTCGATCAGCATCTTGCGCTTCAGCAGGACGTAGTCCTCGCAGTCGCCGTGGCCGTCCGTCGGCAACGACCATTTCTCGATCACGCCCCAATGATCCATGTCGGTGATCGGCTTGACGGTTTCATTGACCCAGCGGTTGACCCGCAACAGATCCCGCCATGCCGTCTGCGACATCACGATGTCGCGTGGCTGTGACGCGCCGCCGCGGCAGTCGCCGGGATTTTCGGCGCAGAATTCGACCCAGCCGATCGGCGAACGCGTGGTGTCGCCGAGGCTGGCATAAAGTACGTCACCGGCACGCGCCGGTGCATTCAATCCGATCAGGATGGCGACAACCGCCAATCCTTTCCCCTGTCCCCCGAACCCAAACATTGTGGCCCCCGTTTCTTGTTGGGACCACGTTTCGCACAAAGGTTTTGCGCCGCCGCTAAGTAGCACAAGTACATTTGACGCGAATACAAGTAAAAGTCGCGGATAATTCTTTCTATACTTGAATCAAGTTCGACTAAAATTTTAAACGACTGCAATTGATTCAAATTTTATGTATTAACGCGGCAAAGCCCGCCGATACGGCACTTGCGGCGGCAAAGCGGCGGCCGGTTAACCTCGTTTTGGCCGGCTCCGAATACGAAAAGGCGGCATCCGCGACGCGGATACCGCCCTCAAGCCTTGGAAAAAATGGGAAATTGCGGGCTCTCGCGCTTTACCGCGCGGTAACGCTGTCTTCGAGCGTCTCGGCAATTTGCTCGTGAACGAACTCCAGCGCAAAGCCTTCCTCGAGATTTCGCACCACCCGGGCCTGGACCTTGCCGAGCATGACCAGCGATTTCAGCGGCGGGCGGTTTTCCGCGGCGATGGCGGCGCCCGACAGCGACATGTCGATGATGCGGCAGGTCATCTTGGTGCCGTCCTCGAGCGTGAGCAGTGCGATCGGGTTGCGCGGCACGATACGGTCGTGGCGGCGGTCTTCCGGCAGGTTGAGAATGTCGCGGTTGGCGAGCCAGGTCAGCTGCGCCGCCAGCTTGTCGCGCTTGCGGGCGGTGGCGCCGATGCTCATCGCGAAACCATTGTCGATGATGCGGGTGATCTTGCCCTCGACCCGGCCGATATGGTCGAGATAGGCGATCACGCGGTCGCCCACATTGCCGATGCCTGGCGCCAGCAGGGCCAACCCCCCCGGCGACATGTTGATGATCTGGCATGGAAATTCGCGGCGGTCCGGCAGCATGTAGCGGCCGAGCAGGTGGACTTTCACCCGCTGGAAACGCCGTCGCTCTTCGGCGGCCGGAAGAATCGATCTTTTCGCAAACGCCATCTTCGCCACCCGACAACCGGCATTTCGGTGTCACCTGACCCTACGGCCGACAAGGTTAACGAGGAGTTAGCGGTGGTTGCATTAAGTGTGTGCAGGGGCCTTGCTTCAACCCGGACGAGCATTTCGTCGTCCGGTCTCTCGTTCCTGATGCCGCCCAAGCTCGCGCGATCTGCGCCGGCGCACCCGAAGCGTCGAGCCAGCTTCAGCGCAACCCCTCATAGACCATGAAGCCGCGTGCGACGGCGAGTTTGCGCAATGCGCGCGGAACCAGTCTTTGCGGCTGATGTCCGACGTAGCGCCACGATGTCAGTTTGAAATCCCCGAGTTGCCGGTGTTCGCTTTCGAACGGCGCCAATAGCCCGGTCAGGCTGAGCGGTGAATGTGCGCGGGCGTTGAACGGCAGCAGCAGCAGTTCCAGATGCGCCGGCCTGCCGTCTTCCGAGATGGCGGTGATGCCGGCGACCGCCGCCAGTTGTTCTTCGGCCACGACGGCGACGACTTCCTCGATCTCGCGGCGGCTCTCGGCTGCAAACAACGCGGAGAAACTGCGGTCCTTCAAATCGTAGCCGAGCAGGGCGCAGACGCGCGTTCCGGCGACGCGGAACGGATAGCCGGCAGCGTAGGACAGTACGAAGATGTCGCCGAGCAGCTCGCGCACGGCGCCGGGCTCGATCTCGCTGCGATCGGGTGCGCGGGCGTCGCCACGCTTCTCATCCCAGTATGCGTAGAACTCGCGGCTTGACGGATGCTTCATAATTTTGCCTTGCCCCCCGCGCCCGGCTCGGCGGGACAGATCTGTCCCGCTTTCGCGCATGCGCCTTCCCCGGTTTGTTTTGCAAGACAGGCTTTGCAGCGTCCATGCCGCCGCCGTGTTTTCGCGAGCCTGGCGCCGTCTTTGCGTTGTTAACGTTAAGTTAACTATGACCTTGGGGATCGGCGCAGAGCTGGCTAGGGTCCGCCCGCTCTGGTTCGCCGGTTTTCTCAGCGCGTGTTCCGCAAAAGTGGCTACGGTTTTGCGATCAGAGCATGCGCAGAGTATCGATTAAGAACATTTTCCTACGGAAAATGCTCTCGGGCCGGCGAGTTGGTACACAGGCGGCGTCAAACAGTTTGGTCGTCGCGCGGGGAGGGGTGGGGATGTCGCCCGGGCCCCGGCGCGAAAAGATCAGCACGGACGAGGGAGGGTGTTCTCAGCACCCTCCCTTTTTCCTGTGCGCCCAGCATGGGCGCACTCTTATGGGTGCAAGTCCCATCGTGAGTTGATCACAACGAACGAAGCGAAGCGCAACTGCATGAGGGAGACCGAGTGTGGGGAGGAAGCGTGGAGCGAAGCTGCGGGCCGATGAACAAGAACCGGATAGAAGGCGTTGCGGACCAGGGCGAGCGGGCAAGAAATCGCGAAGCTCTCGTGATCAAGGGGAAGCGGCGTAAATCCGGCGGTCGTGCAGTGAAGGAGTGCGTTCTTACCTGGGGAGATCTCGCCTTGTGCCCGAAAGGGCAACGGTGTCGAGCCGGAGCGAGAAGTCAGCCGAGGTCGTAGTAGTCGGTGGGAAGGCTGCGAGCCGTCTTGCAGGCGAAGGGCCGAACGAGAGGGAGTGTTCGACGCCATGTCGATGTGGCGAGCATCGCATCAGATGCCTGCGCGAGCAGGGCGGCCCGGGGTAGGACGCGGTGAATCCGCGTGTGGCTCGGGCAGCGATGAAGCTCGTCTCCCGCGGCATGAACCGAAGGACACAGGGTCAGCGCTGCTTCTAGCGGTACTGGCGAGAGAGAACCTGCAACGGGCGTGGAAGCGGGTGCGGGCCAACAAAGGCGTAGCCGGTGTAGACGGTCTGGATATTGACCAGACTGCCGCGCATCTACGCACGGCGTGGCCCGTGCTCCGCGAGCAACTGTTGTCGGGGACGTACCGGCCCAGTCCGGTGCGACGGGTGACGATCCCCAAGCCTGAGGGTGGGGAGCGCGAGCTTGGCATCCCGACGGTGACGGATCGTCTGATCCAGCAGGCGCTGCTGCAAGTGCTGCAGCCCATTCTTGATCCAACCTTCAGCGAGCACAGCTACGGCTTCCGGCCGGGCCGAAGCGCGCATGACGCCGTCCTTGTGGCGCAGTCATACGTGCAATCGGGCCGCCGGATCGTGGTGGACGTGGACCTGGAAAAGTTCTTTGACCGGGTCGATCACGACATCCTCATCGACCGCCTCCAGAAACGGATCGGGGACACCGGGGTCATCCGGCTGATCCGTGCGTATCTGAACAGCGGGATCATGGACGATGGCGTGGTCCGGACGCGCATGATGGGGACGCCGCAGGGCGGCCCGCTATCGCCGCTGCTGGCCAACGTCCTGCTCGATGAAGTGGACAAGGCGCTGGAACGTCGGGGCCATTGCTTCGTGCGCTACGCCGACGATGCGAACGTCTACGTTCGCAGCCGCCGGGCGGGCGAACGGGTGATGGCGCTGCTTCGGCGGCTCTACGGCAAACTGCGCTTGACGATCAACGAGACCAAAAGCGCAGTGACCGGTGTGTTCGGTCGCAAGTTCCTCGGCTACGGCTTCTGGCCGGGGCCGGGTGGTGTGATCAAACGCAAGGTTGCTGACAAGCCGCTGAGGACGTTCAAGCAGTGCATCCGGCAACTGACCGGCCGCAATGGCGGGCGCAGTATGCAGGATGTGGTGGATCATCTGCGGCCCTACATTCGGGGATGGAAGGCTTACTTCCGGCTGGCGCAAACCCCACGGGTCTGGCGAGAGCTCGACCGGTGGCTGCGTCATCGGCTGCGTGCCATCCAGCTCAAGCAGTGGAAGCGCGGCACGACCATGTACAGGGAATTGCTGGCGCTGGGAGCCAAGCTTGACGTTGCGCGAAAGGTGGCGGCCAACAGCCGTCGCTGGTGGCGTAACAGCGGCATGCTCCTCAACGCCGTGTTGACCCTGAACTGGTCGGACCGGCTGGGACTGCCCCGGCTCTCATGACCTCAACTTCTCGAACCGCCCGGTGCGGACCCGCATGCCGGGTGGTGTGGCAGGGGAGCGACCCAAAAGGTCGCCCCCTATGCCGATTGGCGATGGGCTCCATCGCTGTGATGCCGTGCTTGCGCCGCCCGGCCAAGCCGCCTATTGGGGCGCAACCGCTCCCGTCAGCCGCTCGTTTCAGGTCCTGAGCCCTTGGAATCCCCGCCAGAATTGCCGCAAGCCACCCCGCGCGAACCAATCCTGACGCTGCCCGGCGCGCTGACCGCCTATGTCGTGCTGCTTGCGGTCATTCACCTGCGGGTGCTGCTGCCGCCCGATCTCGAATACTGGACCATCGAAGTATTCGGCTTCATTCCGAAACGCTACGATTCGACGCTGCTGGCGATCGCTTTTCCGGGCGGCGCCGGCGCCAAGGTCTGGACCTTCGTCAGCTATTCCCTGCTGCACGCCAATCTCAGCCATATCGCCTTCAACGTGCTGTGGCTGCTGCCGTTCGGCAGCGCGCTGGCGCGCCGCTTCGGCGCGGTCAGGTTTTTCGTCTTCATGGCGGTGACCGCCGCGGCCGGGGCGCTGGCGCATCTCGTCACCCATGAGCACGCGATTGCGCCGATGATCGGCGCTTCGGCGTCGGTGTCCGGCGCGATGGCGGCTGCGATCCGCTTTGCCTTCGTGCAGGGCAGCTTCCTGTCATTCAGCCGCGGCGACGCCGATGCGGCGGCGCGCGTACCGGCGCTCTCGCTGATGCGCTCGTTCCGCAATCCGCGCGTGCTCGGCTTCCTCGCTGTCTGGTTCGGCGTCAACATCATCTTCGGCATCGGATCGATCGCGATCGGCGCCGACGGCACCAGTGTCGCCTGGCAGGCGCATATCGGCGGATTCTTCGCAGGGCTGGTGCTGTTTTCGCTGTTCGATCCTGTTCCGCGCGCCGCTGCCTATGCTGCGGATGCGTCATCCCGGGACGCATCGGATCGCGGCTGATCGTCGCTTGCGGGGCAACGCGATTTCATCCATCATTGCTCCGTTGCAAAGCAGGGCTTTAAGCCCGCGAACGTGCATAAAAATAGCCGTGCTTGCCGAAAGCGCCTGCAACGAAATTGGCGCAGAACTGTTGATTGAAGACTCAAGGGAACGAAGGTCGCGCTCGCTCAGGGGCGCGATCGGCTTCAGGGAGACGACAATGACGGTACGTGCAATTCTCGATTCCAAAGGCCATCACATCCAGAGCGTCGAGCCAGACGTAAAGCTCTCGGCTGCCATCAAGATTCTGGCGGAGCGGAGGATCGGCGCCGTGCTGGTGATGAACAAGGGCCGGATCGAGGGCATCCTGTCGGAGCGCGACATCGTGCGGGTGCTCGGCGAGCGCGGCGCGCGGGTGCTCGACGAGCCGGTCAGCGCGGTCATGACGCGCAAGGTCGTCAGTTGCCGGCAGGCCGACACGGTTGCCGCGATCATGGAAATGATGACGCTCGGCAAATTCCGGCATCTGCCCGTCGTCGAGGAAGGCATGGTGGTCGGCCTGATTTCGATCGGCGACGTCGTCAAGTGGCGCGTGCACGAATTCGAAGTCGAGCAGGAAGCGCTGCGCGACTACATCAAGACCGCCTGACACGCGACTCTTTAAGGCAAGCCCGCGCGGTCAGGGCGTCTTGTTGGCCGCCGCACCCGGTTCGCCCGGCACCGGTGCCAGAACGTGGATCACTTCCTGGATCGAGTCGATGGCGCGCTCGGCGGCGCGGGTGCCGAATGCGATCAGATCGTCGGCGCGATGGAAATCGAACCAGCCGATCTGGCCGACCCGGGGCGTGATCAGCATGTCCGGCGGATCGCCGGCGAGGCGCGCGCGGGTGATGCGGTCCTGCATGATGTTGAAGGCATCGACCATGACTGAGGAAATGCCCGGCCGTCCACCGCCGCCGAAGAACTCGCGTTTCACAGTGCGCTCGGCGGAGAACAGTTTTCCGAAACCGCGCTTCGGCGGCGCGGGCTCGATCGCAGCTCCCGGCGTGTCGGCGGTCGGGCCGTGGGCGTAGATCGTCGTTGAGTGGGTAAAGACGTCGCTGGAGAGATTGGCGGCGATCACGATTTCCGCGCCCAATGCGCGCGCGGCCGACACCGGCACCGGATTGACCAGCGCGCCGTCGACCAGCCAGCGGTTGCCGACCAGCACCGGAGAAAATATTCCGGGCAGGGCATAGGACGCGCGCATCGCATCGACCATGCGGCCGTGGGTCAGCCAGATCTCATGGCCGGTGCGGACTTCGGTCGCCACGGTGGCAAATTTCAGCGGCAGATCCTCGATCAGGGTCGGGCCGATCGCGGCCTCCAGCTGCGATGCGAGCTTTTCGCCGCCGATCAGGCCGGAGCCGTTGAGGCGGATATCGAGATAGCCGAGGATATTTCGGGGCTGCAGGCTGCGCGCCCATTCCTCCAGCGCATCGAGCTGGCCGGCCGCATAAGCGCCGCCGATCACCGCGCCGATCGAGGTGCCGACCACGACATTGGGAACGATGCCATGGGCCAGCAATGTCCTGAGAATCCCGATATGGGCAAATCCGCGCGCGGCGCCGCCGCCCAGCGCCAGCCCGATCACCGGCCGCCGGATACTACCGAGTCCCACCTTGTCCTGGTCCTCGGTGCTACCTTGGCCGAGTCCGATCAAACTCTTCAGCACCTGTATCTCCTTGCCGGACAAGCGCTTCGCAGTGGCCTCAGGCCGCCGGTATGTACTGACAAGTAATCATATGTCCGCATAAGCATAGACCGTGCCGCCAACCGGCCTAGGCAGGGATTGTGACTGGACCGCGACCTCGCCACGACACTGGGGCTAACTCTCAAGCAGTTTCCGGGTTCCATAGCCGGAACATCCTGCGAACGGATCGCCACAGGCTTGAATTTGCCGCGTTTTCAGTGAAAAGCATGCGCCATGACATCAGGGGGTAAAGCAATCGGCAAGTCCGGGTGGGGCGGGAGCCTGCGGCCGGCGCTGGCGCTCGCGGCAATGCTTGCCGCCTCGACTGCAAACCCTGCCTGGGCCCAGATGTTTTCCGACCGGCCGCCGCCGGTGCCGCCGGCATCCGTCCCGGAAGCGCTCACCGGACCAGCGATGAATCTGGCCCCGCCGTCCGGTCCGGCGTCGACGCCCAATTTGCCCGTACCGCTGACGCAGCCGCCGATCGCGGCGGTGCCGCCGGTGGTTCCGCCGCCGGGCGCCTTGACCGCCGGCCAGGCCGTGCTGTCGCTGACCGCGCGCTACGGCAAGGACCTGCCGGTGATCAACAACGGGCTGGTGTGGCGGGTGTTCGCCGACAAGCCGGATGAGACCGGCATTTTCAAACTGATCCGCGAGGAGCGTGGCGCTACGCCCAACATCGTGCTGCCGCCGGGCGGCTATGTCGTCCATGTCACGATGGGCCTGGTCAGCGCGGTCAAGCCGGTGACGCTGAAGGCCGAGACCGACCGCCAATCCTTCGTGCTGCCGGCGGGCGGTCTGCGCATCGAGGGCCGCGTCGGCACCAGCCGGATTCCGCCGAACCAGATTTCCTTCGCGATCTACAAGGGCAGTCAGTTCGAGGGCGGCGATCGCGCTTCGCTGGTGCCGAACGTCGCTGCCGGCGACGTCGCGCTGCTGCCGGAGGGCACCTACAACATCATCTCGAACTACGGCGACGCCAATTCCGTGGTGCGCTCGGATATCCGCGTGCAGGCCGGCAAGCTCACCGATGTGGTCATCACCCATCGCGCCGCGGTGATTACCTTGAAGCTCGTCAGCGACAAGGGCGGCGAGGCCCTGGCGAACACCGCCTGGTCGGTGATCACGCCGGGCGGCGACGTCATCAAGGAATCAATCGGCGCCTTCCCGCGCGTCGTGCTGTCCGAAGGCGAATATCGCGCCATGGCCAAGAATGAAGGCAAGGTGTTCGAGCGGCCCTTCAACGTCGTCAACGGCGTCGACGGCGAAGTCGAAGTCGTCGCGCGGTAGCTCGCGGCGCCGGCGCAATACCGCGCGGATCAATCCCGGCACAACTGTCATAGTCGCTAATCCGCACTAACCATCGGATGACTTAGAACTGTCATAATCGCCGGATCGGCGTACCGCCCTTGCATTTTTTACAAGGCGTTAAGCCCGGTTGCATTGGATGCGGCCGGGCCAAAACGGCTGTTTGCGTTGCAGGGAATGTCATGATTGCCGCCAAAAAAGCACCCGGAAAATTCAACATCGAAATGTTCGATGACGTCCCCGTCCTGCAGCGCAAGTGGCACGCGGGGCTGAGGCCCGGCGAAAGGCTGCCGCGCTATGAAGATGTGATGCTGGGCAGCCTCGGCAGGCTGGCGGATCATATCGTCCTGCTCAAGGACAACAATGAAACGCTCGAAGTATCGCGGACTGGCCGCTTCATTCAGAAATGGCTCGAAGACGATCGCTGGGACATTCCCTTGAGCGCGCTGTCGCCTGATTGCGCCACCGCGCTCGGCGAGGCCGCCGCCAGCGCGCTGCGGAACAGCCGCCCGTATCCCACCGTCGCGCATCGCGTGCGCGATGGCCTGGTCCAGACCTACGATATTCTGGCGCTGCCGACATTTTCACGATGGGGCGGCACGCTGATCGGCGTCTATGTCAACGAGCGGGCCCCGCAGTATAATCTGCTGGACGCGATTTTTTCCACCACCGACGAGGGTGTGCTGTCGCTCGCGACGATACGCGATGCCGCCGGGCAGCCGTTCGACTTTCAGATCGTCCATCACAACCAGGGCGCATCGCGGCTCCTCAAACTGCCGTCGACCGAATTGCAGTGGCGCCGGCTCAGCGCCGGAGGCAATCTGCTGTGCCTGCCTGAGGTGACCGAGCGATTGCTCGGTGTGATCAACAGCGGCAGCCGCGATCAGTTCGAAGTCGACAGCGACGACCGTAACCTGAGATTGGGCGTGACGGCGTTCGGCGACATCCTTTCGCTGACGGTTTCGGACGTCACGGCCCTGAAGCGGCGCGAAGCTTCGTTTCGCCTGCTGTTCGACAACAACCCGATGCCGATGTGGGTGTTCGATGCCGAGACGACCGGTTTTCTGAGCGTCAACGACGCGGCGGTGCAGCATTATGGATACAGCCGCGCGATGTTTCTGCGCATGAAGCTTCGGGAGATATGGCCGGAGGACGAATGGGTGCCCCATAACCAGGCCCTGCAGCAGGTCGGCGACGTCTATCATTCCGGCCGCAACTGGCGCCATCTCAAGGCCGACGGCAGCGAGATCGAGGTGCTGACGTTCGGGCGGCGCGTTGCCTTCGACGGCCGCGACGGCTTTCTCGTCGCCGTCGTCGACATCACCGAACGGCGCAAGGCCGAGGCCCGGATTGCCCATATGGCCCACCACGACGGCCTGACGAATTTGCCGAACCGGGAGCTTTATCAAGACCGCCTCAAACAGGCACTCGAGCAGAGCCAGCCCGGCAACAAGCGGGTGGCGGTGCTGTGCGTCGATCTCGACCTGTTCAAGAACGTCAACGATTCGTTCGGGCATCCGATGGGCGATCGGCTGTTGAAGGCAGTGGCTGACCGGCTGAGGTCGGAAGTTAGCGGCAACAATCTCGTTGCCCGGCTCGGCGGCGACGAGTTCGCGGTCGTGATGGCCTCCGATGTCTCGCCGAACGAGGCGAGCGATTATGCGGCCGGTCTGATCAAGACCTTGAGCGCCACCTACGACCTCGACGGCATCGATGTCGTGGTCGGCGCCAGCATCGGCATTGCGCTGTCGCCGGGCGATGGCGCCACGAGCGAGGAGTTGATGCGCAACGCCGACATGGCGCTGTACCGGGCGAAGTCGGACGGCGGCGGCGTGCATCGGTTCTTCGAGCGGGAGATGGACCGGCAGGCGCAAAAACGCCGCGACATGGAGCTCGACCTGCGCCGCGCTTACGCAAATGGCGAATTTGAACTGCACTATCAGCCACTGGTGAACCTCGCCGCCGACCGGATCAGCGGCTTTGAATCGCTGCTGCGCTGGCGGCATCCCGAAAAGGGCATGATCTCGCCGGCGGACTTCATCCCGGTCGCCGAGGACATCGGGCTGATCGTCTCGCTGGGCGAGTGGGTGTTGCGGGAGGCCTGCATCGAGGCCGCGAAATGGCCCGCGGACGTCAAGGTCGCCGTTAACCTGTCGCCGGTGCAGTTTCGCAGCCGCAACCTCGTTCAGGTGGTGGTCTCGGCATTGGCGCATTCCGGATTGTCGCCGCGGCGGCTCGAACTCGAGATCACCGAATCGCTTTTCCTGGCCGAGACCGAGGCCAATCTCGCGATCCTGCATCAGTTGCGCGAACTCGGCGTCAGTATTTCGATGGACGACTTCGGCACCGGATATTCAAGCCTCAGTTATCTCCGAAGCTTTCCGTTCGACAAGATCAAGATCGATCGCTCGTTCGTGAAAGACCTTGCGGAGCGCTCCGATTGCGTTGCGATCGTGCGGGCGATCTCCGGTCTCGGGCGCAGCCTGAACATCACCACGACGGCCGAAGGCGTGGAAACCATCGACCAGCTCGACTGGCTGCGTGCCGAAGGCTGCAACGAGGTGCAGGGCTTCCTGTTCAGTGCGGCGAGGCCCGCCGCCGAGATCGAAGCGCTGTTGTCGAAGTTTGGCCGCTGTGCATCGAAGGCGGCGTGATCACATCGTCATTGCCGGGCTTGGCCAGGCTTGGCCCGGCAATCCATCCAACAAGCCTTGTCGTATGGATGCCCGGATCAAGTCCGGGCACGACGATATCTCTAGAACCGCGTCACGATGTCGCCGAGCGCGGGCCGCGGGCGGTCTTCGCTCGGCTTGGTCGGCGTGCCGATATGAATGAGGCCGGCGAGCTTTTCGTCCGCCTTCAATCCGAGGCCGTCGAGCACGTCGCGATCGAAGGCGAACCAGCCGGTCAGCCAGCAGGCGCCGTAGCCGAGCGCGGTCGCCGCCGTGACGATGTTCATGGCGCTGGCGCCTGCCGACAATTCCTGCTCCCAGGGCGGCACCTTGGGATGCGGCTTGGTGAAGCTCACCACGCCGATCACCAGCGGAGCATCGGTGAGCCGGCGCTTCTCGACCTCGATCTCGGCTGCCGCCGCCGCCGGGTTCTTTCGCGCGAATACCTGCGCGATCACCTCGCCGGCGCGCGCCCGCGCATCGCCTTCGAACACGATGAAGCGCCACGGCGTCAGCTTGCCGTGGTCGGGCACCCGCGCGCCGATGGTGAGAATGGTGTCGAGTTCGGCAGGCGAGGGGCCGGGACCGCTCATTTCGCGCGGCTTCACCGAGCGGCGGATTTTCAACAGTTCAATGGCGTCAAGCATCGGGATTTCCGCTGTTTCGCAGGTTTGCAGCAGATATCTGCATCCGCGGGGCGATAGCAAGCCGAAGCTGTCTATCTGGACTCCAGACTGGCGTTCCCGGCCGGACCGCCGGGAGCTCAGGGATCATTGATCCCGGTCAAGGACCCCCTCGGAAATGCCCCTACCGTAATGTTACGGGACTTCTTGGGAAACCCTGTCGATGTCGGAATCGAAAAAGATCGATGAGAATGCAACCGCAGGTCATCCTGTCAGCGCGGTCAAGCTGCCGGCGGTTCTCACCGCCAGCATCGATGCCTGGGCCAGCGCGCATGCCGTCAATCGTTCCGAGGCCATTCGGCAGCTGGTCGAGTTGGGCCTGAAGGCGGAAGCGACGGCAACGGCGTCATGGCGTGAGACAAGCTTGGCGCTTGCCGTCGAAGAACTGGCCACAAGCCAGCTCGATCAATTCATCGATCCGGCCACGCCGCAGGAAGAACGCGACCGGCGCATTCACCGGCTGACGGAAGGACCGCCGGAATTCGTCGGTCTGCGCATCGATCTGCCGAAACGCGGAAACTGAAGGGCGAGGCCGCTCGGGAATCGATCGATCGCGGTTCGGTCTATTGCTTGCGCGCCGCCGGGGCAGGGGCCGCGGGCGGCGCCGGCACACAATTGATGCTGCCGATGGTATTGGGGCCGTACTGGACGAACCCGGTCGCCGTGGTCGGCGAATGCGGCGCCGAGATCGGCAGATAGAGATAGCAGATGGTGCCGTCGACGGGATCGCGCAGCCGCTGGATCACGGTGTCCTGCAAGGGACCTGCGAACTGGCGCTCCAGGGTCATCTTCGGCAGCTTTCCCCATTCGGCCGATTGCTGGAACTGCTGCTGAGGCGCCTGCGCGGGCGGTTGCTGCGCCAACGCGGCTTCGGGCCATGCGGCTGAGATCAATGCCGCAAGCCGGACGTATCGGATCATCATCGGGAGGCGAGGGGTTCGAAGCATTTTCAAGCTTCTAGCCCAGTCAGAATTCGACCGCCATACCCGCGCGTCCGATATGTTCGGCGCCGCCGCCGTTGGAATAACTGCCATAGAGCACGGTCGGCACCGCGAATCTCAGCCGGTGCGAAATGCCGATGCCGATGCCGGTCTCGCCGCGATAATAGCCGGCGTTGACCGCGACGGTGGTCTTGCCCGCCGCCGAAGGCATCAGCACCGGCGCCACCGCGACCGCGGCGACGATACCGCGTCGCGCCTCGCGCTGGTTGTCGGTGATCTGGTTCTGCAATCCGCCGATCTGCGACTGGAAGCCCGAAGCGATCGACTGCAGTTGCCCGACATTGACGGCGTCGGTCTGGCTGATGCCGGCGGCGACGTTGGTGAGCCGCCGCTCGTTTCCGGCGGAGCCGAACGACACCGTGTTGGCGACGGTGTTGGTGGAGCCTGAGCCGATCGCGACCGAATTCGCAGCCGTGGCCGAGGCGTTGGTCCCGAGGGCTGCGGAATTCGCGCCGGTTGCGATCGTGCCATCGCCAAAGGCGGCGCCGCCGTTCGACGCGGTGGCGGCCGCGCCGACCGCGACCGAGCCGGTAGCGAGAGCCCCGGTGCCGATCGCGATCGCATTGGCGCCGGTCGAGGCCGAATTCAGCCCCATCGCGATGGCGCCCGACTGCGTCGCCCGCGCATTGGTGCCGAATGCCAGCGCATCGGCGCCGCTGGCGTTCGATCCCGAGCCGATGGCCGCGGCGTTGGCTCCGGTCGCGGATGCGGCCGGTCCGGTGCCGTTGGCGCGAATGTAGTTCGATCCGGTTCCGCTGCCGCCGAGCCCCGCCACGACGGTGGAGAGATTTGCGATGTCGGACGTATTGGCGGCGACCTGCTGGTTGGTGGCATAGAGCTGGCTGCCGTTGACGGCGTCGGTGCTGGTCGACGTCACAGCGCCGTTCGCGACGCCGGTGACGGTGCGGTTGCCCGATGTGCCGGACACATCGACGGTGCTGCCGTCGGTGGCAGCGCCAACCGTGATGACGCGCGTCGTCGCGTTCTGCTGCACGATTCCGCTCGACGCGCTGACCTGCGTCTGCAGGCTGATCAGACTCACGCCATAGGCGGTCAGCCATGAATCCACCGCGCCGAAGGCGCTGCCGACATTGTTGTAGGCCGTTCCCTGGATCGTGTAGCTCGGGGCAACGAGCTGGCCGCTGCCGTCGAGCGTGGTGCCGAAGGCGGCGGCGACGCGCTGGTTGGCGGTGTAGAGCTGGCCGGCGGTGGCGGCGTCGCTCGAGCCCGACGCGATGGTGCCGTCGGCCACATTGACGATCCGGCGTTCGCTGCCGAGCGCGCCGACCGACACGGTGTTGGCGACATCGGCGAGCGAGCCCATGCCGAGCGCGACGGCATTGGCCGCCGTCGCGCTGGCGCTCGCCCCGAGCGCGAGGGCGTTGTTGGCCTGGGCGCTGGCGCTGATGCCCAGAGCGGTGGCGTTGGTGATGCCGCTCGCGCTGCTGCCCGCCAAAGCGCGCTGGCCGATCGCGGTGTTGCCGGCGTTGTTGAAGCCGTTGGCGTCGGTGCCGCCGGCCGCGGCGCGGTTGCCGATGGCGATGCTGCCGCTGCCGGCCGAATAAGCCGCCTGAGTCGCGTTCAGTCCGGCGCCGATCGCGATCGACTCCTGTCCGGTCGCGCGGCTGAAAAAGCCCATCGCCGTGCTGCGCAATCCCGATGAAGTTGCCTGCGAACCCAGCGCCACCGACGACCCCCCGGCGGCCGAACTCTGAAAACCTTATGCGCTGGCGCCAAGTCCGCTTGCAACAGCGGAGGCGCCGTAGGCCACGTTGCCGTATCCGGAAGCGAGGGCTTGATAGCCGGTCGCGACGGCAAGCGTCCCCAATGCTCCGGCCGTCCCCGTACCCGTGCCAATGGCGATGCTGTTGTTGCCCTGCGCAAGGCTTCCGAAGCCGAAGGCCAAACTTTGCAGGCCGGTCGCTGACGTCGACGCCCCGAAGGCCGAGCTTTGCAGGCCGCTGGCTGACGCCGACGCCCCGACAGCCGTTGCGTAGTCGCTGGTCGCCGAGGCGCCTGAACCGACGGCGACGTCTTGAATGCCGGTTGCCGCCGCATTCACGCCGCAGACCAGGTCCTGGACATCGTTGGCATCCGTCGTTCCTGACGCCGGGCCGAGCGTTCCAGTGCAAGTGAATGCGCGTGCAGGTTGTGGTCCCAGAAGGAACAGGGTTCCGGCTGTTATCGCGATGGCCGCTGAGAAACGTCGCACTCGGCTTGACGATCGGGCAGCAAATGCCCTTCCTTCGCGTCGGCAGAATGTCGTACACGTCGTCAATTCAGGTCCCCTTGTTCGGGCCGAACCTAGACGCCCTCGGTGCGCGGGCAACTGCAGAAATTTGGTCGTATCTCGCGAAATGTTGCAGCGCGCGATCGCAGACGTGGAGTAACATTGTGACGGCGTCTGTGGCGATGGATCTCCAGCCGAAGATTGCCGCTCTCCGGGCGCATCCTTCATTCCCGCAGGCCAGCCGCGCTTTGGCGATCGGACTCACCGGCTTCTATCGCGGCGGGCCGCTGCTGAACTGGCTGATGGACGATCGCGCACGCGTCGTGCTCAGCCATGTCGTGCTCCACAGCCACTTCGCGCGCGATCCCGCCGACCCGTCGTCCGGCCTGACGCCGACCCGCATGAAGGAACTCTGCAGTGAGTTCGATCTCTGCAGTCCGGGGCGGGCCACCGCGATGCTGTCGCTGATGCGTTTCGCGGGCTATCTCGCGCCCGATCCGGACGCAGACGATCGGCGCCGGCGGCCGCTGGTGGCGACACCCAAGCTGCTCGACCTGCTGCGCCCGCGCTGGCGCTCGCATTTCAGGAGCGGCGTTCCGGTGTTCCCCGATGGCGCTGTTCTGGCGGAACGCCTGGACGATCCGGCCTTCGTGCGGGCGTTTCTCGCCGCGATGTTCGGGCGCTACAAGGACGGCTTCCGGCTGATCATGTACACGCCGGGGCTCGGCCTGTTCGGCGACCGCAGCGCCGGCATGATGATCGCCTCGACCTTCCTGGCGGCGGGCGCCGAAAACGACACCGTGCCGCCGTCGCGGCCGTTCGCGATCTCGATCTCCGAGCTGTCGCGGCGGTTCGGCGTGTCGCGGGCCCATGTCGCCAAGATGCTGCGTGACGCCGCGCCCGACGGACTGATCATGCGCGCCGGCGACAAGGGCGAGGAGATCACGCTGACGCCGGTCCTGGCGGAGGCGCTGAGCGTGTTCTACGCCAACGCCTTCATCTTCTTCTTCGATAGCGCGCGCGAGGCGGCGGCCACGCTCGATGGGGACAATCGCAACATCGGCGAACGCAGGCAGCGTTCCGCCTGACGCCGCTCGGACGCCCGCGTAGAATCTCTACGCGACGATGCTTTTGCTGTTCGCTGACTGCGCGTGCGAGGCGATGCGGGCGGCCGGCTAAGGTTTTGCAGCGCGCAAGCTATCGCGGTTGCGTCTTGGCCGGCATCTTCGCCGCGCGGTTGAGCAGGTCGCGGCCAAGGTCTTCGAGAATCTCCCGCGTCGCCAGGAACAGGCTGTGGCCCTGTTCGGTTTCGATCGCCAGCGCCACCACATCAGGCCGATTGGGATCCGGGATCAGCTGGTAAGCCCGGATCGGAAATGCGGGAAGCTCTTGCTCTTCCGTCATCAGGTCCCGAGCCTGGCCCGCTTGACGTCCGGCGGAGTTGCTTCATCGACCAGCGCCGCCAGCGCCTCGTCGGTCGGCATCACCTTCTGCCCGTCGCTGCCGAGCCGCCGGATCGAAACCGAATGCGTCTCGGCTTCCTTCTTGCCGACCACCAGCAGCGCCGGGATTTTCGCCAGCGAATGTTCGCGGACCTTGTAGTTGATCTTCTCGTTGCGCAGGTCGATCTCGACGCGCAGGCCGGCGCGCCGCGCGGCGGCTGCGACCACCTTGGCGTATTCGTCGCCCTCCGAAGTGATCGTGGTGACGAGAACCTGCACCGGCGCCAGCCAGAGCGGGAAATTGCCTGCAAAATGCTCGATCAGGATGCCGATGAAGCGCTCCATCGAACCGCAGATCGCCCGATGCACCATCACCGGCGCTTTCTTCGAGCCGTCGGCATCGATGTAGAACGCGCCAAAACGCTCCGGCAGGTTGAAGTCGACCTGCGTGGTGCCGCATTGCCAGTCGCGGCCGATGGCGTCGCGCAGCACATATTCGAACTTCGGACCGTAGAACGCGCCCTCGCCGGGATTGATCGCGGTCTTGATGCGGCCGCCGGACTGCGCCTCGATCTCCGACAGCACGGTGGCCATCACGCGCTCGGCATGATCCCACATCTCGTCGGTGCCGACGCGCTTCTCCGGGCGGGTCGAGAGTTTCACCGTGAGATCGCCCTCGAAGCCGAAGTCGGCATAGGTCGACAGGATCAGATCGTTGATCTTGAGACACTCGTCGGCGAGCTGTTGTTCGGTGCAGAACACATGGGCGTCGTCCTGGGTGAACCCGCGCACGCGCATCAGGCCGTGCATTGCGCCGGACGGCTCGTAGCGATGCACCACGCCGAATTCGGCCAGCCGCAGCGGCAGATCGCGATAGCTCTTCAGGCCGTGCTTGAAGAGCTGCACATGGCCCGGACAGTTCATCGGCTTTAACGCAAACCAGCGCTTGTCCTCGGCCTCGTCGCCGGCCGATTGCGCCGCGAACATGTTCTCGCGGTACCAGTCCCAATGCCCCGAAGTTTCCCACAATACCTTGTCGAGGATCTGCGGCGCGTTGACCTCGCTGTAGTCGCCGGTCAGGCGGCGGCGCATATAGGCGATCAGGGCCTGGAAGATGGTCCAGCCCTTGGCGTGCCAGAACACCACGCCGGGGCCTTCCTCCTGGAAGTGAAACAGGTCGAGTTCGCGGCCGAGCTTGCGGTGGTCGCGCTTCTCGGCTTCCTCGATCTGCTTCAGATAGGCGTCGAGGTCTTCCTGCTTCGCGAACGCCGTGCCGTAGATGCGCGTCAGCATCGGATTGTTGGAGTCGCCGCGCCAATAGGCGCCCGCCACCTTCATCAGCTTGAAGGCGTTGCCGATCTTGCCGGTCGACGTCATGTGCGGGCCGCGGCACAGGTCGAACCAGTCGCCCTGCTTGTAGATCTTGATGGTCTGGTCGGCCGGGATCGCGTCGACCAGTTCGACCTTGAACATCTCGCCGTTGTCGCTGAACACCTGCTTGGTCTGCTCGCGCGTCCAGATTTCCTTGGTGAAGGGTTTGTCGCGCGCGATGATCTCGCGCATCTTCTTTTCAATCGCGGCAAAGTCTTCCGGCGTGAATGGCTCGTTGCGGAAGAAGTCGTAATAGAAGCCGTTCTCGATCACCGGGCCGATCGTGACCTGGGTGCCTGGCCACAGCGACTGTACCGCTTCGGCCAGCACGTGGGCGGCGTCGTGCCGGATCAGTTCCAGCGCGCGGGCGTCGTCGCGGGCGACGAATTCGATTTTGGCGTCATGATCGATCGGATCGGCGAGATCGGTCAGCACGCCGTCGAGCGCCATCGCCACCGTGCGCTTGGCCAGCGACGGCGAAATGCCCTTGGCGATGTCGAGGCCGGTGATGCTCTTGGGGAATTCGCGCCTGGCGCCGTCGGGGAAGGTGAGGGCGACTTTCGCTTGCGGCTCGGCGGGTTTCAGATTCGTGAGGCTGTATTTGAAGTCGGTCATGGCGGTCTCCTGATGCTCACTCCTGCGAACGAGCGCAGGTAAGCGGGAAGCAGCGGTATAGCAGGCGATTCGGGCGGCGCAATCAGGGCCTGCCAAGAAAATGGGCGCTTGGCAAAGCAGGGGGCAGCGGGCAAAGTCCTGTCCGGGCCGGATCAGACCGACCGCCCAGCTTGAAACTTACGTTGCCTTGCCTCAACGCAAAACCGAAGTGAAGTGACATGAGAAAATTGCTCGCGCTCGTCCTGGTGCTTTGTTCAGGCGCCGCCATCGCGCAAGACAAGCCGGCGCCGACCGTCGGCGGCAAGCCGCTGGTCCAGATCAAGTCGAAGGACGCGGCGCCAAAGGCGAAACCCCAATCGGTTGCCGTGAGGATGCAAGCCTGTCTTGAAATCGATGACGAAACCAAGGAGCGGCTGAATTGCTACGATGCAATCTTCCCGCCCAAGCCGAAGGCCAGGGTACCCGCCCCGAAAAGTGTCACGGACTGCACCTTCTTCAAGGAAGAAGACGGGCGGCTGAAATGCTTTAACGGTTTCGCCGAGAAACTCCCGAAGCCCCCGAAGTAACCGGAATCGGGGGCTTCAGTCGCCGATCCGCGTCAGGATCGCCTTGAAGGCGATGCCGGGCAGTTGCAGGGCAAAGCCCTCGAAGTCGACCATGTCGCCGTGTTCGGCTCCCTTCAGCGTCAGCGTGATCATGTCGGTTCCGAACAGCGGCTTGAAGCCGGGGTCGGGATTGTGGCGCAGGGTCGAGATCTTGACGTGGATTTCCTCGCCCTTGCGGATGTAATTCCCGGTAAAGGCAAAGCCGGAATTGCCGCCGCGGAGTTTGCCGCTGGTGGCGTAAAGCACGCCGTTGCCGGTGCCATGAACGGTATGAAATTCAACCTTGTAAAGGCCTTCCTGCAATTGTTTTCCCCTGCAGTTGTGCATTCTTACTCCTGCACCCTAGGCCCGGGGCATGGGCCGAACAATGCCGCAGGCCGCAAATGGCGCGGCCATCAACATCCCATTTTTCGATTGGCGGTATGATGACGATGGAGGCCGCCGGGATCAGCGGTCCGCGTGTGAGGGCGAGTTTGTCGCCACCCGCGTCAGCGCGGGCGTTGCCGCCATCTTGACCAGCACGTCCTTCACCGGATTTTCGGTCCAGGCGCGCGTGACGTAATCGCGATGGGTCACGCCTTCGGGCGTCTCGAGGAAAACCACGCTGCCGGGCCGCAACGGCCCGCCCATATCATCCGATATGGCGATGCCCTTCTCCTTCAGCATGGCCATCAGCTCATGCTCGTGCCGCCGGGTGGAGCGGGTATAGGCGCTGACGAAGAAGCCGGACCGGTTGCTCACGATCCAGGACGCAAACTTGTCCAGTTCGCCATAGACCGCGTCGAGCAGGAATACGCCGCGCACGCGGTTGCCGAGACCGCCGACCTCGAGGCTCCAGGCCGCCGGCATGAAGCCGCCGCTGTAGCCGACGATGACGATCGGCATGTTGGCGAAAGCCCCGGCCGCGCGCGGATCGCCGTAGAGACGGGCCAGATGATCGGCCGACTCGTTGACGAAACGCTTCAGTCCGCCGGGTTGCCAGAACTTGCCGGCGCTGGAATCGGCGGCGTCGACCGCAAGTTGCGGCGCCAGCAGCACCGCGTTGACGCCGGACTCCGAAATCTGCTGCGGCACCAGTTGGCGGTCGCGCACGTCGCGTTCCAGCGTCGCGCCGTTGCCGTGGAAGAACACCACGATGACGCCGGGTTTGCGGACATCGAAGTTTTCGGGGACGTGCATCAGCACGCGGTTGTCGTTGTAGGTCTGGTCCTGCCAGTAGACCCGGCCGCCGTAACTGCGGTGGCCGCGGCGGTCACCCTTGGAAATGTTCAGGAACGGCTCGTCGGTGCGCGGGTTGGTGCCGAGATAGGGAAACGCCGAGGATTTCAGGCCAACCAGCATGGTCTGGTCCTCGCGCGGCGGACGCTGGTACGGCACCGTCGGCGCCAGCGACGCCACGCGATAGGGAGCGGGCGTGGACTGCGCGGTGCGCCCGCCCGCTGCTGCCGCAGGAGACTGCCGGGGCGCCAAACTCTCGCTCGTGGTCGGGAAGCGTTCCTTGAAGGTCGGCGCCGGAAACCGGTCCTCGAACGTATCGCCCGACGAGGCGTGCGCATTGGCGGCCAGCATTCCCGCGCTCGGCGCCTTGCCGCATTGAACCAGCACGAATGACAGCGGCACAAACGCGGAGAGGAGGGCGATCCAGCGCCATCGATGCGGACCGGTGCGATGCTGCGACGGGGTCGGTCGCCCCGCATCTTGCGGCGCGCCCGGTGAAATCATCCGGTCCGTGCGATCATGCTGCTGGAATTTCGGATTCGCCCCGACCATCCACCCACTTGCCCCAATATCCGCCTGAAATCGGCGTATGCCAGCTCGCGTTGAGGTGACGTTAAGCTTCCGGGAAAACTCCCCACTCCCGGAGCGCCCTAAAGAACACGAAATCGTGTCGCGATTGTGGGGCAGTCACTTGCTTTTCGTTGCGCCGCGGGGCCCTCAAAGACCTCCGCGGTATTTTAGTACCGAATGATGTCCCGATTTAAATCATTGTTAACACTGCTTGAACTGACGGGGGCCAGCCTGCACGATGAATACAAGCAAAGACGCGGCGCCCGAGGCGTGGACCGACATGGCGGCATCAGAGACGGGAAGCGCGGCATGGCCTGGCCGGCTCCCCGGCAGCGGTTCGACCGTATCGGTCCTTGTGGCCACCGCGATTGTGGTGGCCGACATGGTTGGCGTCGGCGTGTTCACCAGCCTCGGCTTCCAGGTCAAGGACATCCCGTCGGGCTTTTCGATCCTGCTGCTGTGGGCGATCGGCGGCATCGTCGCGCTGTGCGGGGTGTTTTCCTACAGCGAACTCGGCGCGATGTTTCCGCGCTCCAGCGGTGAATACAACTTCCTGACCCGGGCGTTTCACCCGGCATTCGGATTTCTCGCCGGCTGGGTGTCGGCGACGGTCGGTTTCGCCGCACCGGTGGCGCTCGCCGCGATGGCCTTCGGCGAATACGGCAAGTCAGTGCTCCCCGATGCGCCGCCGCTGGCGCTCGCCATCGGCGTGGTCTGGCTGGTGTCGCTGGTGCAACTCGGCGGAGTCAAGCACTCCAGCACCTTTCAGCTGATCGCGACCATCCTGAAAGTGGTGCTCATCGTTGCCTTCCTGCTGGCGGGATTTGTCATCGCCACCCCGCAACCGGTCACGTTTACGCCCTCGGTCTCCGACCTCGGCCATGTCACCAGCGCGCCGTTCGCGATCGGTCTGGTGTTCGTGATGTATTCGTTTTCGGGGTGGAACGCCGCGACCTACATCATCGGCGAGATGCGCGCCCCGGAGCAGAACCTGCCGCGCGCGATGCTGGCGGGGACGCTGATCGTGCTGGTGCTGTATGTCGCTCTCAACGCGGTGTTCCTGCACAGCGCGCCGATCGACAAACTGGCCGGGCAACTCGATGTCGCCCGCATCTCCGGCAGCTATATCTTCGGTGAGATCGGCGGCCGCATCGTCGGCGCGATGATCTGCATCGGGCTGATATCTTCGATCAGCGCGATGATGTGGATCGGCCCGCGCGTGATGATGACCATGGGCGAGGACATTCCGGCGTTGCGGATATTCTCCCGCAAGTCGAGCAGCGGCGCGCCGGCTTACGCCATTCTGTTCCAGCTCGCGGTGGCGAGCCTGATGCTGTTCACCCGCAGCTTCGAGAAGGTGCTCGACTTCATCCAGTTCAGCCTGCTGTTCTGCTCGTTCTTCACCGTGCTCGGCGTCATCAAGCTGCGCATCACGCGGCCCGATTTGCCGCGGCCCTATCGGGCCTGGGGATACCCGGTTACGCCTGTGGTTTTCCTGCTCGTGACCGGTTTCATGATGTACTATCTTGCGACCGAGCGCCCGTTGCAGTCGTTCCTGGGTACTTTGATCATGATCTCCGGCCTGTTGATCTATGCCGTTTTCCGCAAGCGGGCCGATCGGGCCCCCGCATCCCCGGGCCGCGAATAGACATGTTTCAATCCCTGAAAATCGCCGCTGCCGCTGCAGCCATGTTTTTCGCGGCGTCGATGCCGCTGTATGCTGCCGATACCGCGACCGCCGATGACACCGCGCGTTTCCTCGCCGGCATGCCGCCGTCGGCCGGTTCGCCGCTGATGCCGCTGACCAAGGACCCTTCGTGGCAGCGGCACGCCAAATTCTTCGATACCGCGTTCGGACAGCTCGAGCAGCGCCAGCTTTCGAAGATACACAGCTGGGCCGAAACCAATCTGGCGGCGCCACGGCCGACCATGTTCTACATGTTCAGCGGTCCGGACTTCCTTTACGCAAACGCGTTCTATTCGAAGGCCTCGACCTATGTGCTGAGCGCGCTGGAGCCGGTCGGCTCGGTGCCCGATCTCACGCGATTGCCGCATGGCGGGATCGGCGCTGCGCTCTACAGCGTCGAGCGGTCGCTGGGTTCGATCCTGAGTTTCAGCTTCTTCATCACCAAGCAGATGAAGACCGATCTGCATGCCGGGCAGCTCAGCGGCACCTTGCCGATCCTCTACGTCTTCCTGGCGCGCTCGGGAAAGACCATTCGCGACGTCAGTCCGATCGCGCTCGACGACAAGGGAGCGGCGTATTTCGCCAACGAGAATCCGGGCCCGAATGCGACGCGGGGCGTCCGGATCATCTTCGCCGGCAGCGACGGCGCGGAAAAGACGCTGTATTATTTCTCGACCGATCTTTCGAACAGCGGCGTCAAGGCGAGCGGCTTTCTGAAATTCTGCGCCACGCTCGCGCCCGGCAACAGCCTGATCAAGAGCGCGTCGTATCTCTTGCACTCCGGCAACTTCACCACCGTCCGCGAATTCATCCTCGCCAACAGCGCCACCATCATCCAGGACGATTCCGGCGTGCCGCTGGCGTATTACGATCCGAAGAAATGGCGGTTCTTCCCGTTCGGCCGCTATCTCGGTCCGATCGGCGAATTTCCGGGAAGGCACCAGCAGTCCTATGCCGAATTGTTCCGGCGGGCGCAGCCGATGGATTTCGGCATCGGTTATCGCTGGCGCACCCATGAATCGAACCTGCTGCTGTCGGTGAAAGTGCCGTCGGACGGTTCGGCTCCGGTCGAGTCGACGTCATCGACGGAACCGCCGCGGCCGGCGCCACGCGCCAGGCGGGTGCCGCGTCCGCCGCGGGACGTCGGCGAGCCGCCGCGCGGTTTCCGCTGGTTCTCGCGCTAGCGCCGCCCCGGCAGACCCCTACGGCGCGTTGACGCCGCGCCAGCGGCCGAACCGCCACGGCAGGTACCATCGCGCGCCGGGCGGCGTGGTCTGCGGCACGTTGTCGATCCCCGAAGTGCCCCAGGGCTGGCAGCGCAACAGCCGCGCCAGCGTCATCCAGCCTCCGCCCCATAGTCCGAAGCGTTCGATCGCCTCGTCGGCGTAGACCGAACAGGTCGGCAGATGGCGGCAGTTGTAACCGACCAGCGGCGACAGCGTGTGCCGGTAGATCCAGATCAGCGCGCGGCCGAGATTGCGCGGCAGGCGCTGAACCGTTCCGGCGCAGGCCGAACAATCCGCTGAATGCTTCATGGGCGATTGGCTCATCGTTGAGCGATGGTTTGCTCGGTTCCCTTGCATGGAACCCGCACCGCATATCTCCGGATATGCAATTGAGTCACATACGTCAAAATACCGCACCTGTTCGGTGGCGGTGCAGCAAAAGTTAATAGACGCTTCCGTGACGTGAGGTTACCTTTTTCATGACGCTGGCGTGACAGGCACGCCCGGCGTTGAACTGGGGCCGTTACCACCGTCCGGCAAGGGGCTTGGGGAAGGAACCAAATTGAGGCTCGTGAAGTCGCTTCGATCCGGCGGCTGGGCGCTCATCTGCGCCGCCGCACTTTGCATCATATTGCCTGCCATGATGGCCGGTGATGGCGGCCGGGCACATGCCGGCGTCACCCTCGAAGAACGCAAGCTGCCGATGAAGTTCAACTGGGTCGCCTGCCAGCCGGATTGCCGGGGCTGGGTCAGCGCCGTCGGCATCGTGACTGCCGACAGCCCCAAGGATTTCGACGACTTCGCGCTCGGACGGCAACTCGGCGGCGCCACCATCGTGCTGGATTCCAGCGGCGGCTCGGTCAATGATTCCATCGCGCTTGGGCGGCGCTGGCGCAGCCTCGGCATGCTGACGACGGTCGGCACCAGCATCCAGAACCGCAGCGCACAGGGCGAGCGCGCGAGCGTTGCGCCCGAAGCCTATTGCGAGTCGATGTGCGTGTTCCTGCTGCTATCCGGCAAGGCGCGTTATGTGCCGGAAGCAGCGCATGTCAGGGTGCATCAGATCTGGATGGGCGACCGCGCCGACGACGCCAGGGCCGCGAGCTACAGCGCGCAGGATCTGATGATCGTGGAACGCGATATCGGACGTCTCGCCAAATACACCTTCGACATGGGCGGTACGGGCGATCTGTTGTCGCTGTCGCTGAGCGTGCCGCCGTGGGAAGACCTGCACGAGCTGTCGCGGGCAGAATTGCGGCTGACCAACCTCGTCACCACGGATGCGGTCGCCGCGGTGCTGCCTCAGATGGATGGCTCCGCCGTGCCGATGGCCGAGGTGACGGCAAAACCTGTGCAGGATCGTTTCGTGAGCAGCGCGATCGACGAGGAAGCCCATCCGCAACCGGCGAAGTCGACCAAGACCGCGGAGGCCATGGTGCCGACCGGCGGCGTCGCGGCGACGGTTCCGGTTCAGAAGTAGCGGCAAATCCAGAACAACCGTCATTCCGGGGCGCGCAAAGCGCGAACCCGGAATCCAGAAATGATAGCAGCGAGATTCCCCGATGTGCAATTGCACATCTGAGGTCTGCGCCTGCGGCGCATCCCGGAATGACGAAGCGAATTCAGCCCTGCGCCGCGGCCGGCTGTTTCGCCTTCGACTCGATCTGGCCGATCGCATCGACCACGGCATCGAAGGTCAGCATCGTCGAGGCGTGCCGCGCCTTGTAGTCGCGCACCGGCTCGAGCAGCGCGATATCGGCCCACTTGCCCTCCGGCGGCCTGCCGTTTTCCTTCAGCATCCTGCGAACGGTCTCGCGTAACTCGCGCAATTCATTGGCGGTTGAGCCGACGACGTGACTTGCCATGATGGATGAAGAGGCCTGCCCAAGCGCACAGGCCTTCACGTCATGGGCGAAGTCGGTGACGACAGGGCCTTCCATCTTGAGGTCGATCTTGACGGTGGAGCCGCACAGCTTGGAATGCGCCGTGGCGCTGGCGTCGGGGTCGGGGAGGCGTCCGAGCCGGGGTATATTGCCGGCCAGTTCAATGATGCGCTTGTTGTAGATGTCGTTCAGCATAGAATCGGCGCCTCGGGCTTCCCGGCCGGCCGCCCTTGGCGGCAGCGGACCGTGGTCCTATATATGGCTGGAAACGGCGGAAATACAGTCCGGCCGTTTCCCCAGGCGGGACCGAAATAGAAGCCAATTCGGCGCAGGGGTGTTAGAATTGTGAGATTCAGGCGTCCGGCGGCAAGCCCGCCCCGTCTGCCGGTGACACTCCGGTCTCACCCAAGGACCGGTCGAACGGAGCTGACATGGACGCATTGATCAAATCCCTCCGCCCGGGCAAGCCTTCCGACATCAAGCCCGACCCGAAACTCGCGGATACGAAGCTTGCCGAGGCCCGTCCGGCCGAACTCGACCCATCCGAGTTTCTGGCTGCGGCGGTCCGCGCCGACCAGCCGCGCCCGTCGCGCGCCGAGGCGGAGGCGGCGGTGCAGACCCTGCTCGGCTATATCGGCGAAAATCCCGACCGCGAGGGCCTGATCGATACGCCGCGCCGCGTGGTCGAGGCCTTCGACGAGCTCTATCAGGGCTACCACCAGTGTCCGGCCGAGGTGCTCGACCGCACCTTCGGCGAGACCGCGGGCTATGACGACTTCGTGCTGATCCGCGACATTGAATTCACCTCGCAGTGCGAACATCACATGATGCCGTTCTACGGCAAGGCGCATATCGCCTATACGCCGGTCGAGCGGGTGGTGGGATTGTCGAAGCTGGCCCGACTCACCGACATCTTCGCGCGCCGCCTGCAGACCCAGGAGCATCTGACCGCCCAGATCGCAGCCGCGATCGACGAAGTCTTGAAGCCGCGCGGCGTTGCAGTGGTGATCGAGGCGGAGCATACCTGCATGTCGGTGCGCGGCGTCGCCAAGCATGGCGCGATGACCTTCACCAGCCGCTATACCGGCATGTTCCGCGACAATCCGGCGGAACAGGCGCGTTTCCTGTCCATGGTGCGAGGGGCACAGCGCTGACCCTCGCTTTATGAGTTCGCGAGGACTGCCCGTGTCCACATCTGCAGATATCAATGACCGCGAAGAGGGGCTGGCATTCCAGCCCAAATTCGACGCGTCGGGACTTGTCACCTGTGTCGCGACTGATGCTGCGACCGGCGAGGTGCTGATGGTCGCGCATATGAACGACGAAGCCTTGCGCAGGACTATAGATACCGGGGAAGCCTGGTACTTCAGCCGCTCGCGCAATGCCTTATGGCGAAAAGGTGAGACTTCAGGTCATACCCAGCGGGTGCTCGAGATGCGCACCGACTGCGACCAGGACGCGGTCTGGATCCGGGTCGAGCAGACCGGCGCGGCCTGTCACACCGGACGGTGCTCCTGCTTCTATCGCAAGGTCGACGGAGACGCGGGCGGGGCGCGGCTGTCGTTCGTGGATGCGGACAAACAGTTCGATCCGAAGGCGGTTTACCGGAAGTGACGTGAGCACTGTCATTCCGGGGCGCGCCAACGGGTCCGCGCAAAGCGCGGCCCGATGACGGGCTCCGCGCGAACCTCAGATGTGCTATTGCACATCGGGGAATCTCGTTCAGCAATCTCCAGATTCCGGGTCCACGCGAAAACGCGTGTCCCGGAATGACGAAGCGGGCAGACCGGAACTTCTTAACCCGCCGTTAACCATAATCGCCCCAGTGTGACAGCGGCATGAGCGCCATTTGGGCGCTCGACAGGCCCAGCGGTCGTTTCGCCAGGAGCGGGGCACCTACAGATGTCGGTCGACGCTTCAATCGCCACGGCAACGGCAGGCATCGATCCTTCGCGCGCGCGGATCGCCGGCACGATCAGGCAGGCCGCCGATACCACCGGCACCAGCTTCGAATACATGCTCGCCACCGCGAAGATGGAATCCAACTTCAATCCGAAGGCCGCCGCCTCGACCTCGTCGGCGCGCGGGCTCTATCAATTCATCGACCAGACCTGGCTCGGCACCGTGAAGGAAGCCGGCAGCCAGCTCGGCTACGGCAAATATGCCGACGCCATCTCCCGCTCGCCCTCGGGCAGCTATTATGTCAGCGACCCCGCCGCGCGGACCGCGATCATGAAGCTGCGCGACGATCCCACGGCGGCCTCCGCAATGGCGGGCGTGCTGACCCAGTCCAACAGCTTCAAGCTCACCGGAAAGATCGGCCGCCGCCCGACCGACGGCGAACTCTATATGGCGCATTTCATGGGCGTCGGCGGCGCCGCCAAGCTGATCTCGAACGCCGAGGACAATCCGAACGCGTCTGCGGCACGGCTGTTTCCCAATGCCGCCGCCGCCAACCGGCCGATCTTCTACGACCGGGCAGGGCGCGCGCGCAGCGTCTCCGAAGTCTATTCGGTGCTGAACTCGCGCTACGCCAGCGCCGCCAATTCCCCGGCGACGCGCACCGCGATGGCCGCGGCCGGCGGTGAGACGCCGAGGCGGGTCACGCTCGCCGCCGCAACCCCCGCCACAACGTCGATCGACAACGCCGCCTATCTCTCGAGCTTTCCGGACTCGCGCGCGGTGACGCCGGCGGCAACCGCGCCGCAGCCGGCGCTGCAGACCGCATCGCTGCCGCAGACCGAACCGATTTTCCGTTCGCTGTTTCAGGCCGGTGAGCGTTCGCTGCCGGTCTCGCCGGCAGTTCAGGAATTGTGGGGCAACTCCTCGTCGCTGACTTCGGTTGCCTCAGCAACTTCGGTTGCTTCAGCAACTTCGGTGGCGAGCGCGACGCTGGCGCAGAAGCCCGAGATCCGCGCGCCGCGGCCGCTTGATCTCTTTAGCGATCGCGCCGGCACGTTCAGCAGCTAAATCGTCACGGTACGGATGCGCATTAGCGCCGTCTCCGGACGATGCTTCGCATCGCCGGGAGAACCAGAGGCCGCGGATATCCGGCCGCGCACCCTTAACAAAACGTCAATAAAACCAGCCATTTATGGTGAACCCTTTGTTAAGCGTCATGGTTTATTTTTCCTTGTAGTGGCATCGCGTCACGGTGTCGTTTCGGGTTGCGTAGGCCGGCAGGGTCATGATCGTTCGGCAGTTTATTGGTTGGATACGTACCGCTCCGGCAGGCGAGCGGGCAGAGGCAACGCGGTCGTTGGCGCGGGCCTGGCTGATTTCGGATTTGTCCGAGGACGATCGCGCCGCCGCCGAAGGCGCGCTGCTGATGTTGCTCGACGATCCATCCCCGCTGGTGCGCCAGGCCATGGCCGAGGTCTTTGCGCGCAGCTCGGAAGCGCCCGCCGCCATCGTGCAGGCGCTCTCGCTCGACCAGCCGTCGGTCGCACTTCCGGTGCTCGAACATTCACCGCTTCTGATCGACGCCGATCTCGTCGACATCATCGCGACCGGTAATGGCGAAATGCAATGCGCGATCGCGCGCCGCATCAATCTGCCGGCCTCGGTCTGCGCCGCGATCGCCGAAGTGGGCTCCGCCGCGGCCGCGCTCGAGCTGATCGAGAATCCCTATGCGGAACTGGCGCCGTTTTCCTGGGATCGTATCGTCGAACGTCACGGCCATCTCGCCGCGATTCGGGAATCGATGCTGGTGCTGGAGGACTTGCCGGCGGCAACGAGGGTCGCTCTGGTCGCCAAGCTGTCGGATACGCTGGCGCAGTTCGTCGTCGCCCGCAACTGGCTCTCCGCCGACCGGGCGGGGCGGATCGCCAGCGAGGCGCGCGATCGATCCACCGTCAATATCGCGGCGCGCTCGCGCGGCGACGACATGCGCGGCCTGGTGCAGCACTTGCGCGCCACCGGCCAACTGACCGCCGGGTTGATCCTGCGCGCGCTGTTGTCGGGCAATGTCGACCTGTTCGATTCAGCGCTTTCGGAATTGTCCGGGCTGCCGCAGGCGCGCGTTTCCGCGCTGCTGCACGACCGCGGCGGCGCCAGCCTGCAAGCGCTGCTGGTCCGCGCCGGGCTGCCGCCATCCACATTCGCAGCGTTCCGGGTGGCGCTGGAAGTCTGTCAGGAAACCGGATTTGTCGATACCGTCGGCGGCGCTGCAAGGCTGCGGCGGCGCATGGTCGAGCGCGTGCTGACCCATTGCGAGACCGATCCATTGGCCGCCGAACCGCTGTTGATCCTGCTGCGCCGCTTTGCCACGGAGTCGGCACGGGAAGAAGCCCGCCTGTTCTGCGACGAACTGGTCGCGGACGAGGCGATTGCGCCTGTGCATCACGAGCTGATCGCGGCGTAGCCGCATCACACTCGATGTCGTCCCTGCGCACGCACTATTGCATGCACACATCTCGAAAACCGAATCTAGAACAGGGACTTAGATACCCCCCTGTTTTGGACCGATCTCGGGCTGGGTTGCGCGGGGATCATTGAAAAGACTCGCACTTTTCTCGGATGCGGCGAGCCGACCAAAAGATGTGTGCATGCAATAGTGCGCACGCAGGGACCCATATGTGGACGGCCCCCGTGCCACAAGAGTTTTTTGAGGTCTGATCGGATCGCTTGCATCCATATGTCCGGCCTGTTGGTGCGGTCGCTTGGACCGCTGGCCAAGATGGCTTCCGCGACGCGAGTTCCAAACAACCACACGACCTGTCTTGGGCCAATGGGTCCCACGGATTGTCTCGCACCTCGGATCGATCGATCCTACCATCTGCTCCTCTTGCAGCTCCGGCTCAGCCGATAAGACGAACTTACCGGCTGATCTCTTAGGCGGCTGACGCCGATGCCTCAGACATCCGCGCGCCGTCGTAATTATCCCCCGTAACCATCAGTTTCCAGGCGATGCGGGCAATCTTGTTGGCGAGCGCCACCGCCGCGAGTTTTGGCGGCTTGCGCTTGAGCAAAGCGATCAGCCAGGGCGATGGATGGCCACGGCCGTACTTCGCCTGCTGAATCACGGCGGTCGCTCCTGCCACCAGCACGCTGCGCAACCTCTCATCGCCGGCACGGGTGATCTTGCCGAGCCGGGTTTTGCCGGCAGTGGAGTGGTCTTTCGGGGTCAGTCCGAGCCAGGCCGCAAAATGCCGGCCCGAGGAGAAGGCACGCGGATCAGGCGTCTTCATCACCAGCGCCGTGGCGCCGATCGGCCCGACTCCTGGAATCTTCGCCAAGCGCCGGCTATCGGCATTGCCGCGGTGCCAGGCCCTCAGCCTGGCTTCGATTGCCTTCAACTCTCCCTGCAACTGCGCGTACTCGCGGCCCTGGACCGCAAACGACTCGCGCGCCAGCGCCGGCACGCTGTCATCTTGCGCGATGCCAGCTAAAAGCGGTTCGATCTTGTCGAGGCCCTTGGCCACCGCAAGGCCGAACTCTGCCGCATAGCCCCGGATCATATTGCTGAGCTGGGTGCGACGGGCGACCATCTGCTCGCGGAGACCTGCCAGCATCAAAGCTGCCTGCTGCTCGGCCGTCTTCACTGGCACAAACCGCATCGTCGGTCGGCCCATCGCTTCACACAGCCCCTCGGCATCTCGCCCGTCGTTCTTGTTCCGCCTGACGTAAGGCTTCACGTGTTGCGGCGCGATCAGCTTCACCTCGTGGCCGAGCTTGCCAAGCTCGCGCGCCCAATAATGCGCCGCACCGCAGGCCTCGATCCCGATCACGGTCGGCGGCTGCTTGGTAAAAAATGCCACCATTTGCGCCCGGCCGAGCCGCCTGCGCAACACCGGCCGTTCGGTCGCATCAACCCCATGCAGCTGGAAAATATGCTTCGACGTATCCATGCCAATTCGGATAATCTGTTCCACGGACGGCTCCTTTGTCTGAGATTTGCAACAACCTCATTCTGGCACAACTGATGCCGTAGGGGGCCGTCCACCCCATCAACCACCAGCGCTCATTGTTGAAGAAGGTATCTACTCCATCGCTCCACGGACAAGCCGCGGCGTATGGGTCCCTGCGTGCGTGCGCAGGGACGACAACACTCACTCCGCCGGAGCGATGCTCGGGGCGAGGATGGCTTCGAGATGCTCGGGCCGATTGCGATTGGCATGGGTGAGAAATACATCCGCGATGCCGCGGAGTTGCTTGCTCAGCTCGCTCGCCATGGCGGCGGTGTCGAGCTTGGTGCGTTCGCGCACGATGGCCTGGATGGCGTTGATGTGATGCGCGATCAGGTTGGACGGCACTTGGTCGAGATCGGGCGCGTGCTCGATGATCCGGCACAGGCTTTCGGCGGCGGCGCTGGCAGACGGAAATCCGAAAGTGGCGGCGTCGCCCTTGATGTCATGGGCGGCGCGAAACAGTTCGTCGCGCGTCTCATTGGTAAAGCCGTTCCTCAAGATGACGGCGTGAGCGGCCGACAGGCGGTCGGCCTCGATCGCCATCCAGTTCTTGAATTCGCCGGACAGCCCGGCAAGCGCCTTTTCGGCGCGCGCGACGGGATCGTCGAGATCCTTTTCGGCGACTCGCCGCAACACCTTGCGCAAGGGGTTGGGCTGGGTGATGACGTGATGGTCGGCGAAGGTTGCGACCTGCACGTCGGATTTGCCTTTGGCCATGATGGGTTCCTTGGCGCGATGCGCTAAACGGTGGACCGGGCCTTGTCGAGCAGCGAGGGCTGCTGCATCACTTCGACCTCGCCGCCGATGCGGCGCTCGGGACCGATATAGGCGGTGTTGGTATTGCGGCGGCGGTCGGGGCCGAAATAGGTCTTGGTCTTGATGAACGGCCGCGGATTGGCGACGACGTTCAGGATGCGCTGATAAAGCCCCTTGGCCGAGATCGGCTTGGCGAGAAATTCGGTCACGCCGGCGTCGCGCGCCACGGTGACGCGCCGCTTCTCGGAATGACCGGTCAGCATGATGATGGGGGCGTAAGGATTACCCTTCGATTCCGGTTGCCGGATCATCTGGGCGAGTTCGAGACCGTCGAAGATCGGCATCGACCAGTCGGTGATGACGATGTCGGGGACATAGTGGCTGTACATCTCGAGCGCGGTGGCGCCGTCCTCGGACTCGTAGACCTCGCGCGCGCCGAACGAATGCAGCAGCGTCCGCAGGATGCGCCGCATATGCGGATTGTCGTCGCAAACGAGAAATCGCAGCTTGTTGAAATCGATGCGAAACATGGCGTGGCCCTGAGGAGATACCTGCCGGAAACGGTATATACCCGGCGTTAACCATATCGCGGGGCCGGTTAACGAATGGTTGCGATCCCGGCGCGGCGTCGCTCCGGGGCAGGAGCTCAATAGTTGAACTGCTCGCTCAGAATGCGCTCTTCCAGGCTGTGGCCGGGGTCGAACAGCATCCGCATCGAGATGGTCTTGTCGGACCGCACCTCGACCCGGCGGACGTCGCGCGCCTCGTCGTGGTCGGCCACCGCCGCCACCGGGCGCTTGTCGCCCTCGAGCACCTCGATGACGACATAGGCGGTGTTGGGCAGCAGCGCGCCGCGCCAGCGCCGCGGCCGGAACGGGCTGATCGGGGTCAGCGCCAAAAGCGGGGCGTTGATCGGCAGGATCGGCCCCTGTGCCGAGAGATTGTAGGCGGTGGATCCGGCCGGCGTCGCCACCATGACACCGTCGGCGATCAGTTCCGGCATGCGCTCGCGTTCGTCGATCAGGATTCGCAGGCGCGCCGCCTGATGAGTCTGGCGAAACAGGGAGACTTCGTTGATGGCGTGATGCAGATGCACCACTCCATGCACGTCGGTGGCGCGCATCAACAGCGGATGAATCAGGTTCTCGCGTGCCGCGGCGAGACGCGCATGCAGGTCGTTGGTGCTGAACTCGTTCATCAGAAAGCCGACGGTGCCGCGATGCATGCCGTAGATCGGCTTGCCCGAACGCATGTGCCGGTGCAGCGTCTGCAGCATCAATCCGTCGCCGCCGAGCGCCACCACGATGTCGGCTTCCTCAGGATCGTGATTGCCGTACAGCTCAACCAGCTGCGCCAGCGCCGCTTGCGCCTCCACGCCAGCGCTCGCGACGAAGGCGATCCGGTCATATCGCTTGGGGCTGTTCATGGGACGGCTGGCTCATCTCGGCGCCGGTGGGAGCAGGGGGCGCAGGGTCGTCTATACGACGTTGGCCGGAATTGTCGAGACGAGCGAAGCGTCCTTTTGCGGCGCACGTGCATGATCCCTGCTATTTTTCCTGCAGCGTTCGGATCGGGTCCCATTCGCCGGCCGGCGCCTGGCCCGCAAAGCTTCTCGCCCGCTCGAGAAATATGGCAGACGGCCGGTCGGCTTCGGCCGAGCGGGCGAACCATTCCGCGGCGGAATCGAATTCGCCGGCGCGCCAGTGCGCGAGGCCTTGGGCGTAATCCGCCGCGACCGCAGCCTGCGCAGGCGTCAGCTCCGCCGCCTGCGCCAGCAATTCGTAGATCGTGAGCTGGTTGGTGCGGCCCTTGACGCGGATGGTGTCGAGTTCGCGCCAGGCAAACGTTCCGCCGGTCATCGCGACCGTGGTTTCGGAGGCGATCACGGTGGTGCCGTAGAACTTGTTGGCGCCCTCCAGCCGCGAGGCGAGGTTCACGGCATCGCTCATCACGGAATAATTGAAACGCCGCCGCGATCCGAAATTGCCGACCAGAGCGTCGCCGGTGTTGATTCCGATGCGCTGGACGATCTTGCGGCCCTGAAACGCCGTCGCGCTGCGATTGAGTTCTTCGAGACGCGCGCAGCAACCGAGCGCGGCGCGGGCGGCATTGCCGGCATGGTCGGGATCGTCGGCCGGCGCGCCGAACACCGCCACGACGGAATCGCCGATATACTTGTCGACATAGCCGCCATGGCTTTCGATGATGTCGGTCATTTCAGACAGATATTCGTTCATCAGCGCCATCAGGGCGTCAGGCGACATCCTTTCCGCGATCAGCGAGAAACCCTCGAGGTCGGTAAAGAGCACCGTCACGTTGCGGGTTTCTCCGCCCAGCACCGGCAGCTTGTTCGATGCGAGCATCCGGTCGATCACGTCGGGGGCGAGGTACAGCGCGAAGCTTTTCCGCAGCAATCGGCGGTCCTTGTCGGCAATCATGAAGCGATAACCGACCATCGCGGCCAATGCGCCGACCCCGGCAATGAATGGCTCGCTGAGCGGCAGCACCAGCGCGTGGTTGAATGCTGCCGTGGCTGCGGTCGCGTAAACGGCGATGGCTCCGAGCCAGGCCAGAACGGCGCCGGCCGGCTTGAGCATTCGCGCAACGACCGCCGCAAACGCCGCAGCGAAGGCCGCGATCAGCGCGATCGGCAGCCGGCCGAGCTCGACGGCCGCGTCTTTGGCGATCAGGTTGTTGACGGCGGTGGCATGAATATAGATGCCGGCGATCTCACGGCGCTCGAAGCGTCCGCTGACCGGCTGCTCCGCAACCGCGCAGCGCGGCGCCCGCGCGCCCTCGATCCCGGTGGTGAACCGCTTCGACGTCAGCCGGCGATCTTCCAATTCCAGAACCGTGCCGACGATGACGACCTTGCCCTCGAACTGACGCCGAAAGAACTCCTTGTCGTTCTTCCTGGCGCAGGAACTCAGATCGGCGAACGAAAAGGTCGGGATACGATCCGCGCCGCCCTCGAAATTGAGCGTCATGGTATTGGGTACCGCGCCCGGAATCCGGTAGCCGGCCAGCGCGACCGCTCCGTCCGCCGTCAATTCCGGTTTGGCGCCGAGCGCGCGCGAGGCCAGTTCGAGCGCCATCGAGGGCACTGGTTTGCCGTCAACGGAAAATGTCAGCGGCACCCGGCGGACGACATCGTCGATGTCGGTGTAGACGTTGAGCGGGCGGATATTCTGCTGCTGGCGAACCGCAATGCGCTGTCCCGGCGACGGCCGGATCGGTTGGTCGCCGCGCAGCACTTCACCCAGCACCACCTTGCCGGTCGAGGATCCCGCCGCGAGCGCGCGCAGGAAATCGCGATCGAAACCGCGGACCTTTTCGCCGAACGCGCCTTCGCCGAACGGGATTTCCGACTGTTCGATCGACCTCTGAAACACCATGTCGAAGCCGACGACCCTGGCGCCGCCTTCCACCATCGCACTGAGCACGCGGCCGATCTCGCCGGTCCAGGTGAGGAGCGGCGAGCTGTTGAACGGCGGGGTCTGGTAGGTTTCCTCGTCGATCGCCACCACGACCGCGGGCGAGGCGGCCGGCGCCTGCCGGCTGCCGAACATCTCCCAGCGCAGCGCCGTGAGAATGTCGATCGACAGGCCGTGGACCATGTTGAACACGGGCGACACGGCCGCCCCGGCGCAAATCAATACGATGGCAGCGACTGCGATGCCGTCCCGCGTCGTGCGCCCGATATTCAAAGGCTGAGGCCCGGCAAAGCCTATTCCATGCGCAGCAGGCGGCCGACGATCGGCGTCGGACCGGGCTTGGCCTGGGGGTCGACCCGGAACACGACCCTGCGAGATGCGAATGTCGCCGCATAGGTCCCGCCGGGAGTGAGCGATTTGCTGGTGCCGGCAAGATCGTAGAACTTGCCCTTCAGCTGGTTTCCGGTGAGCTCGAACTGCAGGCGCTCGCCCTTCTGGTCAAGCCGATCGAACACAAGCGTGCCGCGCCCCCTGGCTTCGACAAGGGGTGCGGTGCCGTAAAGCGTCAGCTGTGGGCTTGCCGAGGCATCTTTTGCCAGGCTGCGGACGACAGTCGCGGCCACGCCGCTGGTTTCCCGGGCCGTCGCGTGCGCCTGGGCCGGGTCGCATTCCGTCTTTGTGCCGTTGACATCGGCGAGGTGAACCATGCTCTCATCCTGGCCGACGATGACGGTGCCTGTTCCGGCGATGGTTTCGCGGCGGCAGGATTTCATGTAGCCGAGCACGACGGAACCGCCTTGCCCGAGCTTGATGACCTTCCCCTGCGCAACGTAGTCCATGAACTCGGCGCCGGTGACGTTGCCCTGAACCTCTTCCACGACTGCAACCGGCGCCTGGGCTGCCGCGGCTCCCGCAAACCCCATGACACCGATGAGAATAACAATCGCTTTTTTCATCCTAAAACCTCATCCAAAGAGTCGAAGCCAGGCTCAACAAGGAATCGAGCCAGCTCCCTAAAGCCAGATATCGAAACTCGCCGGCCTTCATCAATTCGCTTCCGCTGATGATCAAAGTCGAACGACATATCGCGCAGCTAGCTTGATCCGCCCTGAGGCGAATGTGACCAATATCACGCAATGGCGCATTCAAGAAACCGGCACCAAACGTGGTTTTGCCGGCGGCGCCGCGGTGAAGGCCCGAGTTTACGACAGGAACGCGCCCAAATCGAGCATTCCAGCGGCCGGCTCGGTGACCTGCGTCACGGTGACATCGACCGGTCCGGCCTGGTCTCCAATCATCCGCAAGCCATGGTCGTCAGGGATAGGGGACGGCGATGAGCAACATCTTTACCGCGGTCAAACCTGCGCTCTCGGCGATCGACCGCGTCATCGCGCACTCGATTTCGGTGTTCTGGATATCCACGTTGCAGGCGCAGCTCCGGTACGAGCGCCAACTGCAGCAGTGATTCGTCGCCGAACGCTTCGAGGCCCAGTTGGATCATGATCTAGCGGAATCGTGATTGTCATCGATCCCTGTTTGTTGCGAAAAATATCGGGGCTGCAGCCAGGAACCGCTGCCGGAAGCGCCAGCCCTGTTTGATCGACGGGGCGGCGCAAGCAGGGAGAAAAACCGACATGGCCATTCGCCGGGCCGCGCCGCGCCATGCGCTGGTCGTGCTTGTGCTCCTCGCTCTCGCGGCGATGACCGGCGTGCGCGCCGAGGACGCGCATCAGCCGCAACCGGTGGCGACGCCGTCCGGACAAAAGGCGGGTGCAGCGGGGGCTTCTACCCCGCCGGCCGCCGAGCAACATCGTCTGCCGCAGGATTCGACGACCAGGCACACGCTCGCTCTCCCCGGACGCACGCTCGACTTCACCGCCACCGCCGGCTCGATTCCCCTGTTCGACGACAAGGGCGAGCCGCAAGCCGACATCGCCTACACCGCCTACCAGCTCAATGGCGCCGACGCGCGTACCCGGCCGGTGACCTTCCTTTTCAATGGCGGGCCGGGCGCGGCCTCGGCGTGGCTGCAGCTCGGCGCTGCCGGTCCGTGGCGGCTCGCCATCAACGCCGACGCGATGACGTCGTCCGCATCCCCGGATCTCTTGCCCAACGCCGAGACCTGGCTCGACTTCACCGATATCGTCTTCATCGATCCGGTCGGCACCGGTTACAGCCGCTTCGTCGCCAGCGGCGAGGAGGTGCGCAAGCGCTTCTATTCGGTCGACGGCGACGTCAACTCGATCGCACTGACCATCCGCCGCTGGCTGGAGAAATCCGACCGCCTGCTGTCGCCGAAATTCGTCGCCGGCGAAAGCTATGGCGGGATACGCGGGCCGAAGATCGTCCGCAATCTGCAGGTCGACCAGGGCGTCGGGGTGAGAGGGCTGATCCTGGTCTCGCCGCTGTTCGACTTCCGCGAGTTCTCCGGTTCCAGCCTGCTGCAATATGTCTGGAGCCTTCCCTCGATGGCGGCGGTGGCGCGGGAGGCCGAGGGCGCGGTCAAGGGCGCGGTGACCCGCGCCGACCTCGCCGATGTCGAGCGCTATGCGCAAGGCGAATTCCTGAGCGATCTCATCAGGGGATCGGCCGATACCGAGGCGACGACGCGACTCGCGGACAAGGTGGCCGCGCTGACGGGAATCGATCCTTCAGTGAGCCGCCGGCTCGCCGGGCGCTTCGGCGTCGCCGAGTTTCGCCGCGAATTCGACCGCCGCAATGGCAGGGTGACCGGCCGCTACGACGCCTCGGTCACGGGCTTCGATCCCTATCCGGATTCGAGCTACCCTCGTTTCGGCGATCCCTCGGGCGACCCGCTGGCGGCGCCGCTGACCAGCGCGGTGGTCGACCTCACCACGCGCAAGCTCAACTGGCGGCCGGTCGGCTCCTACCAGTTGCTCAACGGCGGGGTGGAGAGGGCCTGGGATTTCGGCCGCGGCATCCATCCGCCGGAATCGATTTCCCAGTTGCGGCAGGTTCTCGCGCTCGATCCCAAACTGAGGCTGTTGGTGGCGCACGGGCTGTTCGATCTGGCGACGCCGTATTTCGGCTCGAAGATCCTGCTCGACCAGTTGCCGGCCTACGCCTCGCCCGAGCGCGTCAAGCTCGTGGTCTATCCGGGCGGGCACATGTTCTATTCACGCGATGCCTCGCGCCAGGCGTTTCGAACCGAGGTCGAGGCGCTGATGAAGTGAGGTGGTTGGCGGCATCAGCGGGTCGGACGGCTTTTGCGCGGGCTGTATCGGCGCTCCATCTCCGTCGCCACGGCCTTCTCCGGCCTCACTTTGCCACCGGCGAACCAGACTTCGGTAACCTTGCCGGCCTTGCTGCGCGTGCGGCGCACGGCTTCGCCATGGCTTGCATAGCCGGCGGCCACTGAAATCCGGCCGGTGTCACGGCCCGTCACCTCGATTTCCGTCGAATCCAGGAACGGATTGAAGCCGTGCGGGTTACCGACAATGACGACGCTTCCCATGGGAACGAGATCGACCGCACCCCATGCGCTCCACCAGCGACCGGTCCAGTCGCGAACCCGTCGCTTCGGCGCGCCGTGGGCCGCGAAGGCGCGCATGATGTGCATGGCGCCCTCCAGCCAAAATCCGGCCCAGCCATCGGTGGCGTTGGTCAGGATGCTGATGCTGACCTCGCGTGAGGGGACGACGCAGGTCCGTGAGATGTAGCCCTGAAGCCCGCCGCTGTGACCGAAGCAGTCCCAGCCGCCCAGATTGCCGCTCATGATTCCGAGGCCGTAGTAACTCTCGATGCTCGAATGCGGGTTGCGCCAGTGCCGGCGCGTCATTTCGCGGCGGCTGGCGGCGGAGACCACACTTCGCTTTGCGTTCGGGGCCAGTTGCGCGAAGAAGCGGGCCAAGTCCGCCGCCGTGCTGACGAAACCGCCGGCCGGCGTGATCGCATTGAGCCTGTTCTCGCCGGGAATGACCAGGCGGCGGCCCAGCGGAAGCCGGGGGCTGTGGCCGCGCGCGAATGGCGTGGCTTTGACGAGCGGCATGTCGGATTGCGTTTCGCGCAAGCCGGCGGCGGCGACGATCTCGCGTTCGATCCAGACCCGATACGGCTGTCCGGTGATCGCTTCGATCACAAGGCCGATCAATCCGAACCCGTGGTTGGAATATTTGAAGCGGGTGTTCGGCTCGATCAGGGGAGGCGACGTCAGGTCGGCGATCAATTCCTCGGTGCTCAGGAACGGCCGGCTATCGGAAAACTGGCCGCCGGCCATGCCGTCGCGCACCAGGCCCGCGCTATGGGAGAGAATTTGCGCGATGGTGGTTTCCGCGACCTGGCGGTGCAAGCCCGTGATGTATTGCCCGACGGGATCGTCCAGCCGCAATTTGCGCTGCTCCCGGAGCTTCATGATTCCGGCCGCGGTGAAACTCTTGGAATGCGACGCGATCCGAAACCGGTGGCGTGGCGTGAGCTTTTCGCCGGTGGCGAGGTTGGCATGCCCGAATGCGAATTCGGCGACAACCTTGCCCCGATGCGCGATAGCGACGATGCAGCCGGGCTGCTGTGACGCACGTACCTGAAATTCGATCCAACTACGAATATAGCTGATCGCGGGTTGCAGCCATGGTTCCACGTGCGCGATCTCCAAAAAATGTCGGATGATTATTGCAATCGGGGATGTGTCGAATATTCAGCAAGAATGTTGGATGCTACCGGACAAAACAAAACCGGCGCAACCCTTTAAGGTTACGCCGGTTGAACTCGTGTGACCGAATTCAGTAGACGAGGCCGGTGCCCGGCGGCTTTTCCAGTGCTGCGGCCAGCGAGCGATATTCCTCGCTAGCAGTGCCGCTGAGAGCAGCGATCCGGTTCAGGTGATATTGCGCGGAATCGCGGTTGCCCTGTTCGACCTGCCACAGCCCGTAATACTGCCAGGTCTTGACGTGGTTCGGGTCGGCCTTCAGCGCGCGCTCGTACCAGATCTGCGACACCTTGTAGTCGCCGAGCTTGCGATAGGAATAGCCGATCAGGTTGGCGACGGCGGCTGTGTCGTCGTGACCGAGCGCCTTCAGCTGCGGAATCGCGGCAGCATAGTCGTTGCGGTCATAGATCGTGGCGTAGGCGGCGCGATAACCCTTGGCGAAGGCGGTGTCCTCGATGCCGGGTTTGACTTCGCTGGTCTTTTTCTTCTTCTTCTCCGACGACGGAGGTGGCGACTCGTCGGGCGCGGCGTATACCTTGGTGATTACGGGCGCCGTGGCCAGCGCCATCGCAAATATCGCCAGCGTCAATAACCTGATCGCAAATCTGCTCATGCATCTCTCCCGATTTCCAATAGGGCAAATCCTACACCGCTGCCCGCTGATTTGAACACCTCCTGCGCCGGAACATTCCCGGCTCATCGCCCCAATGTGATCGGCCGCCGGCCGCGAGCCGGACATGACGAACATGTCATGCAGATGAACGAAGTCCGCGTTTGCGCTTCAGGATGGGTTCAGCGCGCGGCGATTAGGTTCACGGGCATGATCGACGAGCCCGGCCATCCGACCGGCACCCTCGTGATCCCCCGGAGGACACGACCATGCTGAAGACCATTTCCGCCGCGCTGCTTGCGGCTTCCGTGCTTGCAGTGGCGCCCGCGATGGCCCACGGCCCGGACCGGACCGGCCATGTCCCCGACAGCGTGTATGTGAATCCGGGCATGCTGGATGCCAACGCCTGGATGGGCCGCCATCACCACCGGCATTTCCGTCATCACCACAGGCATTTCCACCATCACTATCGCTTCCACCGGCATCACTGGTACTGATCCGCAGGGCGCGGTTCGATCCGCATTGCCCCGCCGCGTCCCGCGGAGATCAGGCCCGGCCCGCACGCCATTGCTTCCCCAGTGGCGGGCGGGCCGGCACGTTTCCCGGCAAGCCGCGCGCCGGCCGCCAACCGGGATGCGAATTCCATTTGGCGCGGGGAAGGGCTAGAACGCTTCCGGTCGTCAGAGCCTTAAACCACGGGTTGCATTTGGGGATATCAGCCAAGCGTGCCGCGATCCTGCTGTTGCCGATCGCGCTCGCCGCCTGCGTGAGCAGCGACGACGGCAGGAGCATCACCTATACGGATGATCGCGGCGTCGCCAACCAGCCGTATCCCGCCAGCTATCGCGCCGAGATACTGGCGTTCATGCGAACCTACCTGAACAACCCTGTCGGGGTGCGGGACGCCGTGATGGCCGAGCCGGTGCAGCGGACCGTCGGCGGGCGGCTGCGCTATGTCAGCTGCCTGCGCTTTGCGGCGCGGGATAGCGACGGCGGCTATCGCGAGGGGCGCGCACGCGCCGTGCTTTATGTCGATGGCCGGCTCGACCGCCTGGTCGAGAACGCAGGCGAAATTTGCGCCGGCGCGACCTATGCGCCGTTTCCGGAACTGGAAAAGCTGACGCGGTAGCGGCCCGGCGCTGCCGCCGCGGGCCCGTCTCCCGGTCATTTTGCCCCGGCTTCGGGCAGGGCCCATCCGATCACATTTCAGCGAGGCTTGAACCTGACCCTGACTTCGGGAGACGCAGCCCATAGCTGCGAGGTGAGCTGTTATGGGCAGAAAACTGGGATCTGGCTGCAACCAAAGTTTGCTGCCGTCACGGTTACGAACCATCACAGCTCCGGCATGGCCGCGAAGCAACCTAATTGAGGCCACGTTGTTTGTTTGATGTCGACGGCGACATAACGGGGAACCAATCATGAAGAAACTTCTGCTCGGCGCAGCCGCCCTGATCGCGTTTGCCGCCCCCGCGGCCGCGGCTGACATCCCTGCGCGCACCTATTCCAAGGCTCCCGCCTACACCGCCCCCGCGGTGGTCTACAACTGGACCGGCTTCTACATCGGCGGCCATCTCGGCGGCGCGTTCGCGGGCGACAACAGCCTGCAGAGCAGCGACGCGCGCTTCCTCGGCGGCGTGCAGGCCGGCTTCGACTACCAGTTCGCGCAGAACTGGGTGATCGGCGCCGAAGCCCAGTACAGCTGGCTCAACGGCGACAATAACAATGGCGTGCTGTTCCCGGGCGGCACGCTCGTGACCGGCAGCAACAACAACCAGCTCGGTTCGGTCACCGGCCGGGTCGGCTACACCTGGGGTCCGGCGCTGCTCTACGCCAAGGGCGGCTACGCCTGGCGCGACAGCAACAATATCGGGGTGACCGTCGCCGGCGCCCCGGCGGCCTTTACCACCGACGGCAACCGCAAGGACGGCTACACCGTGGGCACCGGCCTCGAATACATGTTCGCGCCGAACTGGTCGGCCAAGGCCGAGTACCAGTATTACAACTTCGGCAACACCACCGTGACGGCCGGCCCGCCCGACGTCGTCGGCGCCCGCTTCCGCAACGACGAGCACTCAGTCAAGGTCGGCCTGAACTACCGCTTCGGCTGGGGTGGCCCGGTCGTCGCCAAGTACTGAGCCAAGTACTGATCGAAGTACTGATCGAAGTACTGAGCCAGCTACCCAGCCGGGTACTGGCGGGCACTGCAACGAAACGGCAGGAGGCCGGCCTGGGGCCGGCCTTTTTATTTACAAATCTCATTTACAACCCGCCGCCATGCAGGCGGGCGCTTGCGCCGCCAGCCGAAAAATAATTTTTGCCGGCGCCGGAACTTGCGCCCGCAATGCGCTATTATGGTTTTGCCGGTTGGTGGACAACGAACATGCGTGTTTTTGCGTTAGGGCTGGTTTTGTTGGCATTTGCGGTGCCGTGCTCCGCCCAGACTGTCCTGAAATCCGAACCCCTGATCCTTGCACCCTATGAAATCGCCTACGTGCAGGACGCCTCCTGTACGGCAGGCAAGGTGCTGAAGGTGACCGGAGCGATCCGGGGCCTGCACCGCAAGAAGGTTTGCGTGGCACGGGCCGGCGATCAGGCTTCGTTGGCGGTGGCGACGCCGTAGCGTCGGTCTCAAAAACGGTCTCGCCTTCGCGATTCCGGGTTCGCTTGGCACGCCCGGTAGCCCCGTCGCGTCCTCAACTGCAGATCCAGCCCCGCGAGGGCCGGCGGGTCATGCCCGGGTGAGGAGCCCGTTAGGAGCAACCTGACAGGCCGGTTCGCCGGATCTGGGGCCGCCGGGGCCGGGAGTCCCTGAGTCGTAAACGAGTCCTGAATCGTCCGAAAAATATCCCGCGAGACTCCTCGGGTAGAATCGCCGGATGTTTTGCGGGCCATGAGAATGACCCTGCAAACCTCCTGCGAACACGTGCATGTCACGCTGTCAGTCGCGCTGCTGGCGGCCTGCGCGGCCAACCTGGTGCTGGTCTACGCCTGGTTGTAGCCGGTTGACGCGGCGGCCAATCCCCTGATCATGCGAGACAAATGGTAACGGCGCCGCGGCCGGCGGCTTGCCGAAATCGTATGGGGAGGCCGGGACGGTCGAGACGCTCAATGTTGCCGTGTAGACGATCCGGTTTCGGAACCTAACGCTTACACGGCCACGCGGCGCGAAGGGCTTCCTGCGCCAGTACCGTAAAGTCTTCGTTCAGCCTTGCCGGACGTTTGTCGACATAATCAATCACCACGCGAATGGCTTGCTCGTACGTCGAACTTGGAGACGGCGTACAAATGCGATTGTCCGCAAAGGTGATCCCCACCACAATGCCAAAACACGTGCCCTCTGTTAAAGCCTCCGTTGCGGAAGGGACCTTGGTCGAGGCGACCACGACGCCTCGACAACCCGGCAAGAGGTCTGTTGCCCTGTCGTTGAAAGCCACAGCCTCGGAATCGACGGCCAACAAGGCCAGGCTGGTCGCCGCGGCAACCCTAAGAAATCGAACCATGCTCTCCCCCCAAAGGGTCTCACCAGACACGCGATCTCGTCTCTTGCAGGCTGTTCTGACGATAAAAGCCAACTTCGAGGGCAGCAATGCGGCCTCACCGGCGGAGTTCTTGCAGCACCTGCTGCCGGTGCTGGAGAAAATATCGGAATCCCGTCCAGCGTGACGGGCCGCACAGGTCTCCCGATGCCTGCACCCTAGGCTTCAGCATCATTCACGGGAGACGAAAAAATGCTGGCCCTGGTTCTCTTGAGCGCAAGCCTGCCTTCCATTTTCTGCGCGGGCTGCGCTACGTTCCTTGCGTATAACGAGCGTCGGCAATGGGTCTGGTTCGCCGGTCTGTCCGTCCTGGCCGGGATCGGCGCGATCGGTGTCCTTCAGATGGTTCAGCTGTGGCGGCTTGCCGGTCACTCCTGACGGGCGGCGGGTCTCATTGAATGGTCTATCCCGGCCCATGGTTCGAAGCCTGATAATCCAGGATGCGAAAGTTGAACCGCGGCCACTCTTTCGTTGGCCAGCATTCGCGCTAACGGTTTTGGGCTCGGCAAAACGTTTGGACCAGGACACGACGCAACTCCACAACAGAGCCGAGATTCAAGCCGGATTCCGCCAATTCGTTCCTATTTCACCCCGGCAAGTTTATGAAGAACGGGCTCGAACTCTAAAATCCGTGCAGCCTGAATACAGATTCCAAGATGGTTTGGGATGCCTGACAAGGCCACCGACCTCGTCTGCGTCGGGATGGTGATTGTTATGATTTCGCCTTGAGCCTTATGAAGGTGAACGGCATAGACAATGCCAATCATCCAAAGTCGGGTGCCCATCACCAACCCTCCGGGCACAGCGTAACTACCTTCGTTGAAAATGAAAACTGGTGAGCCGCTCGACCCAGGAAACACGGCCGCGTCCACCAAGAATTCTGGCCTGCCGCGGTAATTTCGATTGCACGCGGTGGCCGTGACGCCCCGTCGAAAAATTGGCAAATTGTTGACGTCGTCCCAAATCCCGTTGGGGTATCCGATCATCAAAACATCTTCCAACGGCGTCAGCGTCGAAAGCTGTTCAACGGAAGGAATGTTGTCCGAGTGTATCGTCGCCCAAAACGGGAAAATCTTTGCCTGTTCCAATTGCCGCAGTAGGGGCGCGAGGGGAATGGCCACAAGGTCAACATTTGGATCGGGGTGGTTGACCCAGCTTGGCTCGCTCACGTTGATTGGCATGTGGCGGTCGGTCGGCTGTTTATTTTCATCCGCGAGCGTCAAGGTGAACGTTATCTGAATGGCACCGTCAACGACGTGACGATTTGTGATGACGACCGGGATATCTCCAATTTCAATAGGAGCATGAAAATCAAAATGAAATCCTGTTCCTGAAGACGTCGAACCGTCAGCTTTGCGACATTCAATCCGGATCGTGGAATGTTGTAACAACCGGGACGGCCCCAACGGGGGCGGGAGCGACACCTCGCTGACTAATCCGGCTTCGGTCATTTCAGCCTCGCTTCGAGAGAACGGACATTGACCGACCAGTAGGGCCATTCAACCGTTTCCGGCACCAATCCCTAGCGATATTGCCAGCACTCGCAAGGTCCGCTGTAATATCTCGGCATGGGCACCAAGTCACGAACGGCGATTTGGGGGCCCCAGATCAGAGGAGCCGAGCAACAAGCGCGGCACGCTCGGGAAGAGGCCCAGAAGGCCGTCCGTGAGGCCGATCGGGCGGAGGCTCATGAGTGGTCCGTCCGCATGGAGGGCTACGGTGGACCGGCGCAACCATCCCCGACGATTGGCCAATGTCTCAACGGCGGACTTGGCTGGCTCGAGGTCGAATGTAACCGCTGCAAGACGCGCGCAAGCCTGCCACTGAACGGCCATCCACCGGCCGCGCGACACGCCGGTATGGAAGCTCGAAGCATCCTTTAAATGTCGGTCATGCCGGAAGGGCCGCTACGCGCCGCCGGTCCACATGATCAAGCTGACGGCGACGCAGGAGATCACGCCTTACAAGTGGGTGCATCCAGACGAGGAGCGGTGAAGAAGTTCGCCGTCTCGCTACCCGAGCCGCTACCCGGAACAAAATTGGTGGGGCTTCCTATTTCAGGGCTGCCCGACTTCTCCATTGATAACAAGGAGTTTTGCTGGTGCCGGTTGAGAGGATTGAACTCCCGACCTTCGGTTTACAAAACCGCTGCTCTACCGCTGAGCTAAACCGGCGAATTGGATGCGATCGGCGGGGGACGAAAATCCTCACCTTATTTCGCTGACCGTTCGGCCGGTCGAATACCAGACTTGCCCGCAAAGGGCCAGAACCTCGCGCCGCCCCCTTCGTCGGGTGGGCCCCTGCGGGCAGTCATACTGGCGGCCATCCTCGCCCGTGGCTGGTTCCGAATCCGGGTTGTGCCGGCATCAAACCGATGTGAAATTCCGGGTTCTCCGTTTTGAGGAGTTGAGTGAGCGCCGATGCAAACGCAGGACATCGATTACCGCGCCGGCGCGGTCAATTTGCGCGGCTATCTCGCCTTCGAGGAGACCGATGCGGCGCGGCGGCCGGGCGTGCTGGTGTTTCACGAGGGGCCGGGGCTCGGCGAATTCGCGATGACGCGGGCGCGCCGGCTGGCGGAGCTTGGCTATGTGGCGCTCGCCGCCGACATGTACGGCGATCGCCGGCAGGGGCGTAACCTGCAGGAAATCGCAAAACTGGTCGGCGACCTCCGCAACGAGCCGGAAACGCTGCGCGGGCGCGGCCATGCCGCGCTGGCGACGCTGGCGGCGCTGCCGCAGGTCGATGCGGGCAGGCTCGCGGCGATCGGTTTCTGCTTCGGCGGCTCGGTGGTGCTGGAACTCGCCCGCGACGGCGCCGACCTCAAGGCCGCCGTCAGCTTTCACGGCGTGCTCACCACCAGGATGCCGGCGGTCTCCGGAAAGGTGAAGGCGAGTGTGCTGGTGCTGACCGGCGCCGATGATCCGCTGGCGCCGCCCGATCAGGTCGCTGCCTTCGAAAACGAGATGCGCGCGGCCGAAGTGCGGGACTGGCAGGTCATCAGCTACGGCGACACGCTGCACGGTTTCACCAATCCGGCCGCCGACGGCTCGATGATGCGCACCGCGCTCTACAGCGCGCCGGCCGACCGCCGCTCATGGGCGTCGATGCGGGGGCTGTTGGATGAAGTTTTGTGAGACTGAAAAAGTTGCGCGACGATGTTGGAAGTGTGCCAGTGATTTGCCCGACGTGTCGAGCTCTTTTCGAGGTGTCGCCGAGCCGCTTGCGCCAATGGCTCAGGTCCGAGCGCTCGTGCCGGAAGGCGTGCTGGAAAAACTCTTCGCCGGTGAAGAACTGGAAATACGGGTCATGGACCCAGCGCTCGCACACCCCTTCATCGGACAGCCCGTAAATCTGCTTGAGCAACAACAGCCCGATCATGAAGCGGGTCTCGATCCCCGGCCGGCCGTTCTCGCTGTAAAGCGGCGCGATCTCGCCGTCGATCCAGTCCCAATCGATCTTGCCGGCCAGCAGAACCAGCTCGTGCTTCAGGTTGATGATCTGGTCCAGCCGCGCCCGGAACAGATCGTTCGATCCCGTCGTCTTGTGCTTCTTCGGCCGCATCGTCCCCTCCGATGCACCACAGAATCATGGTCCGCAGCAAAAGGGAATCCACAAACGAAATTGCAAGGTTTGGGGTTCTCAAGCTCCCAATCCCTGCAATCTCAAATGCCGCATCCGAAAAACAGACTCCCGCTCAATCGCTTAGAGCCTTGTTCACGGACGACTACCGGACAAGTTGACGCGCTAGCGACACGCCGCTACGTGAGCTTGGAAACCATGGCCGGATTGAGCGATGATGCAAACGCCGGCACGCCAGCTATCGCGGCTGCCTGGAATCCGGGCAGCAGTGAGCCTGGACCATGCCACCGCTGTTACACCACGCCGTGGGACGCGACCAGGGGGAGAAACCATGAGACTCGAAATTATATCCAAGTATCCGTCTGGCGGCGCGCATTCAACACCGCTCCTCTTCGTTCACGGTGCCTGGCACGGCGCGTGGTGCTGGGATGTTCATTTTCTCGACTATTTCGTCCAGCAGGGATTTGCGGCCCACGCCGTCAGTTTGCGCGGGCACGGCAAGAGCGAGGGGCGCGAAAGGCTTCGATGGACAAGCATTGCCAGCTACGTCCAAGACGTCGAGGCAGCCGCACAGCAGCTGCCAAACCCTCCGGTTTTGATCGGTCATTCAATGGGCGGGTTCGTCGTCCAGAAGTATCTGGAAAAGCATCCCTCTCCAGCAGGCATTTTGCTGGCTTCCGTTCCCCCGCGCGGAGTTTTGGCAACAACACTCAGAATAGCAAGGCGGCATCCGCTTATCCTCGCAAAGATGAACCTTACTTTGAGCCTGTTTCCGCTCGTTGCCACGCCGCAACTGGCCCGCGAGGCTTTCTTCTCGGAAAGGATGGCCGATGAAGAGGTGCTGCGATATTGGCGGAACCTCCAGGAAGAGTCCTATCGTGGGTTTATGGATATGCTCGCCCTCGCCCTGCCCAATCCAAGGAAGGTTGCCACGCCTTTGCTCGTCTTGGGTGGCGCACAGGATACGGTTTTTCACCCCAGCGAAGTTGAAGCCACGGCGCGAGCTTATCACACCGAGGCTGAGATTTTCAGCGATATGGCTCACGACATGATGTTGGAGCCCCGGTGGCAAGCGGTGGCAGAGCGGATGCTGGGATGGCTCACGAACCGCAATTTGGCAGGGGCGTGATACCAACACCGTCCGCTAGCGTCATCCCGGGCGCGCTGCAGCGCCTGTAAGAACCCGGATACGGCGCAAGCGCCCGCGCCGGTGCGGTCAATTTGCGCGGCTATCTCGCTTTCGAGGCGACCGATGCGGCGCGGCGGCCGGGCGTGCTGGTGTTTCACGAGGGGCCGGGGCTCGGCGAATTCGCGATGACGCGGGCGCGCCGGCTGGCGGAGCTTGGCTATGTGGCGCTCGCCGCCGACATGTACGGCGATCGCCGGCAGGGGCGTAACCTGCAGGAAATCGCAAAACTGGTCGGCGACCTCCGCAACGAGCCGGAAACGCTGCGCCAGCGCGGCCATGCCGCGCTGGCGACGCTGCCGCAGGTCGATGCGGGCAGGCTCGCGGCGATCGGTTTCTGCTTCGGCGGCTCGGTGGTGCTGGAACTCGCCCGCGACGGCGCCGACCTCAAGGCCGCCGTCAGCTTTCACGGCGTGCTCACCACCAGGATGCCGGCGGTCTCGGGCAAGGTGAAGGCCAGCGTGCTGGTCTTGACCGGCGCCGACGATCCGCTGGCGCCGCCGGACCAGGTCGCCGCGTTCGAAAACGAGATGCGCGCGGCCGAGGTGACTGGCAGGTCATCAGCTACGGCGACACGCTGCACGGTTTCACCAATCCGGCCGCCGACGGCTCGATGATGCGTACCGCGCTCTACAGCGCGCAGGCCGACCGCCGCTCCTGGGCGTCGATGCGGGGACTGTTGGATGAAGTTTTGTGAGACTGAAAAAGTTGCGCGATGTTGGAAGTGTGCCAGTGATTTGCCCGACGTGTCGAGCTCTTTTCGAGGGGTAAAGCATCCGTGCCGGCGACCCCGTGTTACTTTGCATGGGGTTGTTTTCGATATTTTGGTTGGGAGCGAGAACCGCGTCGGTCTGGCTCGAACTTTGCCCTGACAAGCGCGTGGGCTGATGTCATAACAGATGTCGGGCCGCCGTCATTGCGAGCCAACGGGTCGGCGCGAAGCGCCGCCCGATGACAGGCTCCGCGAAGCAATCCATTCTTTCTTCGCGTGGCGACATGGATTGCTTCGTCGCGGAGCCTGTCATCGGGCGCGCGTTCGCGCGACCCGTTGGCTCCTCGCAATGACGGGGTAAGGCGAGCAGGGGACACATGTTCGGAATTCTGGGTTTGGGCTTTCTCCTGGGCATGCAGCATGCGCTGGAAGCCGACCATATCGCGGCGGTGTCCAGCATCGCCGCACGCAGCAGCCATGTCGGCGATATCGTCCGGCATGGCCTGACCTGGGGACTCGGCCATACGCTGACGCTGTTCGCCTTTGCCGGCGCCGCCATCCTGCTCGGCAGCGCCATCCCCGAAACATTCGCGCGGCCGATCGAGGCCGCCGTCGGAATCATGCTGGTCGGTCTCGGCGCCCATGTGCTGTGGCGGCTGTGGTGCGACCGCGTGCATTTTCACAAGCACGGTCACGGCGACGGTACGGTGCATATCCACGCCCACAGCCATGCCGGCGAGACGTTGCCGCATGCCCGCGCCCCGCATGCGCATGGGCACGGCTTTCGCTGGCGCACGCTGCTGGTCGGGTTGATGCACGGCATGGCGGGATCGGCGGCGCTCCTGGTGCTCGCGGTGTCGCAAGCCTCCAGCCCCGCGGCCGGGCTCGGTTATGTCGCGCTGTTCGGAGTCGGCTCGATGATCGGGATGGGCGCGCTGTCGGCGGCGATTGCAGTGCCGCTCGCGGTCTCCGCGCGCTGGCTCACCTGGGCCAATCGCGGCCTGCAGGGCGCGGTCGGCGCCGTCACCATCGCGGTCGGCGTCACCACCATCGTCGAAACGGTGTTCGCGTAAGCGGCATTCCGTGCGCGTTAACAATTTCCTGTCGCGGTCGTTTGCAATTGAATGAGCGCGAATGCTTGCGCGTTAGGCTTACCGGAAGTTAGGCCGGCGGCTTTAACCCTTGGCTTTTCATGTGCGGTTAGGTTGTGCGCGAGCATTTTCCGGCAAAGTGGAATCCGGTTTGCCGCAAGAAAATGCTCTACTTTAAAGTAGCGCGTATTCTGATCGCAAAACCGGTATCCACTTTTGCGGAATACGCGCCCAAATTGGAACCCGAAACCATGCGCACAGGGATTGCACTGGCCATTTTGATCGGAACGACCTGCACGGCATTTGCCGGCGGCGGATTTGATATCGTGATTCCCGGCCGCGCCGGCGTGCCCATCATCATTAACGGTCTCGACGCATCCTACGCCGCCATCGAAGGCGAATGGGGGCTCGGCCGCAACGAGCAGGTTCAGCCCACCATCTATGGCGGCCGCACCATCGATCCCGTGCCGCGCGTCGGCCATTATTATCCGAGCGCCGGTCATGTGCCGGGCTACGGGCGTCTCGAGATCGAGCCGCCGGCCAACCGCAAGCTGCCGCAGCCGGCGGAGAGCTACCATCAGTCTTGGTCCTCGCAATCGAGGCCGCTGCCTGCGCAGTCCGATGTCCCCTTCTACCCGCCGCCGGTGATCGTTGCGCCGCAAGTCGACCTCGGGCCGCACCATTATCGGCGTTGATATCCAGTTGATATCCAAGAGCAGTTTTCAGACCAAAGCCCAGGCCAACAAAAGAAACAGATCCACAGGAGAGAGTAATGCGTCGGAAGATTTCAGGAATGGTAGCGGCAGTCGCCGTGATGATGACCGCAGGCTCCGCGTCCGCGATGGCTTGCGGAGGCGGACTGTTCACGTCGTGCGCGCCGTGCGGTTACGCCGCCCCGTGCGCGCCGGCTCCGGTTTACGTGGCTCCGGTCGTGGCCTATTCGGGCTGCTACACCGGCTGCGGCTGGACCGCCGAGCGGCTGGCCGATCCGGTCCGTCAATATTACTACGTCAACCAGGGTCCGACCTATACCGGTCCGGGCAACTGGGCTCCGGTGCGCACCTATGAGGAAGGCTCGGTGTCGTATGCTCGCCCTTACTACGGCTATCGCGCGCATCGGCACTACGGCTACCGCTACGGGGTCCGTCCGGCCTATCGTTATGGCTATGGCGCCCGTCTTGGTTACCACGCTCCGCGCCACAGCATGCGCTACGGCGCCTACCATCACGGCGCAGCGCGCTATTCGGTCGGGCCGCGCATGGATGGTCAGCACATGATGCGTCACCGGTACTGATCCGAAGATCGTCTTGAAGAGTTCCGCGCCCGTTCGCATCAAGCGAGCGGGCGTTGACTTTTGTGCTCAGCCCATCAGGCCGAGCCGGCTCGCACCGATATAGAGCGCCAGCACCGCGGCGTTCGACACGTTGAGGCTCTTGATTTCGCCGGGCATGTCGAGCCGTGCCACCGCGCTGCAGGTCTCCCGCGTCAGCTGCCGCAGGCCTTTGCCCTCCGCGCCCAGCACCAGCGCCAAAGGCTGCCGCAACGCCATGGTGCCGAGGTCCTCGCTGCCCTGGCTGTCGAGGCCCACGGTCATGAAACCCTGGTCGTTCAATTCGGTCAGTGCGCGCGCGAGATTTTGCACGGTCACCAGCGGCACCAGTTCCAGCGCGCCGGAGGCGGATTTCGCCAGCACGCCGGTCGCTTCCGGGCTGTGCCGCGCGGTGGTGACGATGGCCTTGACCGCAAACGCGGCCGCCGAGCGCATGATGGCGCCGACATTGTGCGGATCGGTGATCTGGTCGAGCACCAGCACGATGCCCTGCTGCGGCAGGCTGTCGATGTCGGGCGAGTCCAGGGGATCGGCCTCCGCCAGCAGGCCCTGATGCACGGCGTCCGGCCCGAGCCGGGCGTCGATCAGGCTCGGCCGCACGATTTCCGGGGGCACCCTGGTGTCGATCTTGTCGTCGGCCAGCCGCCGGGCGGCGTTTTCGGTGAGCAGCAGCTTGCGGATGCGGCGCTCCGGGTTGGCCAAGGCCGCCGTCACCGTGTGCCAGCCGTACAGGATCACCGGGCCGTCGGTATCGGCCTCGCGGTCGCGCCAGGCCGGCCGGCGGCCTGATGGGTGGCCCTTGTCCGGTCCTTTTCCGCCCCGGCGCTGGAAGCGCGGTTTCCGTTCGCGATCGCTCATGGGCCAGCTTGTGTCACGGGTTCCGAATAATGGCAATTTGGGCCCCTGACGGCCCGCAATAGGGGCTCGCCTTGGTTGACTTTGCCATCGCCCTTCCGTCATAAACGCGCCCGACCGGGAGCCCGCCATCGGCTTTCCGGTCTTAACGCCATCGACGGCCTTCCTGTCGCCATTTCGGCGGGTAAGCTATTGATGTTGTTGAGCGGGGGAGTGTCCCGAGTGGCAAAGGGAGCTGACTGTAAATCAGCCGTCTTATGACTTCGAAGGTTCGAGTCCTTCTTCCCCCACCAGCCTTCGCGCGCGAGCGAGAAGGCTGCCGCGCCGAAGCCCTTTGGGCGCAGGCGGGCGTGTAGCGCGCTACGGCTCGGCAAGCCATTCTGTACCGCCGCGATTAGCGTCCCCGAGAATCCTCTAGCTCCCGAACCCGGATGCCCTTCACCGAGATTGCGCGATTTCTGGTGCGGGGGCTGAAGGCTCGGTTCCGCGATCAGAGTTGCGAATTCGAGATCATCCGCCGGCATGTCCGGCCGGGCGATATTGTCTGCGACATCGGCGCCAACAAGGGCAGTTTTGTCTGGTGGCTGTCGCGCTGGGTCCGCAACGGCCGGGTGATCGCGTTCGAGCCGCAGCCGCAATTCGCCGAGCGGCTTGCGGCGGTCTGCGGCGCAATGAAGCTCGCCAATGTCACGGTCGAGGCCAGGGCGGTCTATGCGCGTTCCGGTGCGCAGGACCTGTTCGTGCCCGCGGGCCATTCGCCGGGCGCTTCGCTCACCCACAAGGCGGTGGAGGCGGAAAGCTTCACGACGCTGTCGGTGTCGGTGGTGGCGCTCGACGATTATTTCGAGGCGCGCGACAAGGTCACGCTGCTCAAGATCGATGTCGAGGGCGCCGAGCTCGGCGTCTTGAAGGGCGCCGAGCGGATCCTGCGCCAGCACGCGCCGCTACTGGTGTTCGAGTGCGAGAACCGGCATCTTGCGCCCGGCACTGTCGGGGATGTCTTTTCCTGGCTCGAGAGCCTCGGCTATCGCGGCAGCTTCATCTGCCGCGACCAGCTTCGTCCGCTGTCCGAATTCGATGCCGCCATCCATCAGCGCCGCGACGGCGAATGGTTCTGGAAGAGCAGGGATTACTGCAACAATTTCGTGTTCGCCAGGAAGGCTTGATACGGCGGTCTCATCGGCCTAATCGCTGCCCGCCGCCTCCGTCACCGGGAACGGGACGCCCGGCAGATAGAGCGGGATGGGCCGGATCTCGTAGACCGCGCTGGGATTGGCGGTGCGCAGGTCGCGGGCGGCCTCGACCGCCGCTTCGGCGCTGGCGCAGTCGACGACGTAGAAGCCCAGCAACTGCTCCTTGGTCTCGGCAAACGGGCCGTCGAGCACCGTTCCCTTGCCCGGGCCGCGCAAGGTGAGCGCCCGCTGCGTCGGGCCCAGCCGCGCCGCCGGCCCGAGGCTTCCCTGCTGATTGAGGCGGTCGTGGACCTCATGCAGATTGGTCATGACAGCCGCGTCCTCCTCCGGCGTCCAGGACATGACCTCGGTCTCCACGTGATAGGCCAGAATGGCATAAAGCATCGGCATCTCCTTCGTTACCGGATGGCGTTCGACCGCAGGACGTTTGGCCGCGGCGAATCCCGACAAGTCAGCATTTTGCAGGATCACGGGGCCTGTTGGCAGCCGATTCGGGGATCGCCGGCATGCTGCCGACGAAACACTCCTGAAACACAATAGTTCGGAACCGGCTTGAACGCAGGATATGGGCGCCACGACTGATGGTGCAGAACGCGCGCAATTGCGCAGCCTCAAACGGAGACGGTCATGTTACGCAAGCCAGCCACCATCATCAGCGATAGCGCGCGGGCTCCTGCCACGTCTCAGGCTGCAGGCGACTGGCACGACGTCACTGGCCATCACCGCTATTACGGCAGCTCGGCCTGCAATGGCGGCGAGCGCATCGTCGAAAGCCGCCGCGGCCCGCGCCCGTTCAACCGGTTCGGCTTCTGATCGCCGCGATCCCGGATCTCCCGACGCCAACCCCCTCCAAGTCAGGCGAACTCAGATGGCGACCCTCACCATGGCCAAACTGCTGGTCCTGTTGCTGCCATGTCTGCTTTCGCTGGCGGGGCAGGGCGGAATGCCGAAGCTGCTCTGCCTGGTGGCCAGCATTTTGGCGCTGCTGCTCAGCGTCGAGCCCTACGGAGCGGTACTGCCCTGGGCCGTCGGCATGGCGATCGCGGTGCTCTCCGTTCGCGAACGAATTCACCGGCTGTGCGCCGCCGGCGTGCTGCACCTGAAATGAGAGTCGTCATTCCGGGGTGCGCGAAGCGCGAACCTCAGATGTGCAATTGCACATCGGGGAATCTCGAGATTCCGGGTTCAGCCCTGGGGGGCTGCCCCGGAATGACGATCGGACAACAAAAAAGCGCGACGGGATGGCTCCCGTCGCGCCCGACTTTTGTGCTCGCTGGTCCAGGGCTGAGAGCGCCCCGATGCCAAGCCTCAAGGAAGCTTAGCGGGCGATCCCAGCGAGGTGACAGCGCTTGGTAAGAGACACTGGATCACCTCCTTTCATTGTTGATCGAAATCTAAGTATAGGAGCGAATCACCCGATGTTAAGGGGCGGGCCGGCGAGGGCCGCCTGCGGAACCGCCTCCGCTTTACCGGGGTGGACCCGGGCAGGGGCAGTTGAGGCTTGTCCGATGGCGTGTTAGGTGATCGCCCCATACGCGGGTGTAGCTCAATGGTAGAGCAGCAGCCTTCCAAGCTGAATACGAGGGTTCGATTCCCTTCACCCGCTCCAATCCCGTCAGGGGATGCCGCTCGCCTTGCGCGAGCATGCGTGCCCGGGCATGGCGGCCGCGGGACGGATAGCTGCATGCCGCCAGCGCAGTGCTCGCCACCAGGGAAATAGTGTATCCGCTCTCTTCGAAAAGTGCCGGGAGACCGTTCCCGTAACACGACGAAAAATTTCGGAGGAACGTTTCATGTCGGCTCTGCCACTCCAAGGCATCAAAATCCTTGATCTGACGCGCGTGCTCGCAGGCCCGCTGTCGGCGCAGATGCTGGCCGATCTCGGCGCCGAGGTGATCAAGATCGAGCGGCCGGGCGGCGGCGACGACGCGCGCGCCTTCGGCCCGCCCTATCTGAAGGACCCGGACGGCCAGCACAACAACAACAACTCGTTCTATCTCTGCGCCAACCGCAACAAGAAATCGGTCACCGTCAACATCGCGACCGAGGAAGGCCAGGACATCGTCCGCGAGCTGGCAAAATCCTGCGATGTCATGATGGAGAATTACAAGGTCGGCGATCTCAAGCGCTACAGACTGGATTACGAATCGATCAAGGCGATCAACCCCGGCATCATCTATTGCTCGGTGACCGGCTTCGGGCAGACCGGACCTTACGCGCCGCGCGCCGGTTACGACGCGATCCTGCAGGCGATGGGCGGGTTGATGAGCGTCACCGGCCACCTCGACGGCGAGCCCGGCGCCGGGCCGATGAAGGTCGGTCCCTCCATTGTCGACTACATGACCGGCATGAACTCGTCGATCGGCATTCTCTCGGCGCTTTATCATCGCAAGGTCAATGGCGGGGAAGGGCAGCATGTCGACGTCTGCCTGTTCGACACCGTGATCGCGTCGCTGTCGCATTACGCGCAGATCTTCCTCGTCAACGGCCAGACCCCGCCGCGGCGCGGCACCTGGGGCAATGGCGGCATGCCCGCGGGCGTGTTCCGCTGCACCGACGGCGAATTGATGCTGGTGGTCGGCAATGACGGGCAGTTCGCGCGCACCTGCGCCGTGCTCGGCGAGCCGCAGCTTGCGACCGATCCGAAATTCCTCAGGAACAACGACCGCGTCGTGCACGGCAAGGAGATCATGGCGATCTTCGCGGGGCTGTTCCTGAAGAAGCCCGTGGCCTACTGGCTGGATGAACTGGAGAAGGCCGGCGTGCCCTCGGGGCCGATCAACGATTTTTCGCAGGTGTTTGCCGATCCGCACGTCCGCTCGCGCGGCATGCAGGTCAAGGTCGAGCATCCCTTCGAGCAATCGCTGTCGCTGATCCGCAACGCCATCACCTTCTCCGGCACCCCGGTGAAGCAATATCGCGCGCCGCCGCTGCTCGGCGCGGACACCAGGGATGTGCTGGCGACGATCGGGTATGACGAGGCGAAGGTGGAAGCGCTGAAGCAGCAGAAGATTGTCTAGCCAAAGCGGCAGCCAATCTATTCCGAGACCATCAGCGTCAGCCATTCGGCGACCAGCGCCGTCCGTGGCGCAAACATCACAGCCGGTCAGGAACTGCCGATCGTTCCGCATGGGACGAGTCCGCGTTCCGGCAGGACCAAGACGGTTGAGCTTTCTCGGGTCAATTTGCCGGCGATGGCCGCTTTGGCCGCAAGACCCGGGAATGATTAATGAAACCGATCGATGGCGCCGCGCGGACGAGGAAGACGATATCGGCGAAATTCATCGCGCCGCTGGCTGCGGGGATCGCAGCGCTTGCGGGATCGCCGGCGATGGCTGCGTGTCTCCAGTCAGGCAACACCGTCACCTGCAGCGGGGCCAGCGCTACCGGTTTCGGCACCGGCGTTGAGAACAATCTTGCGCTGACGGTTCAGCCGGATGGCTTGATTACGCTCGGCGCGGCCCAGAATGGCATCTATCTCGGCGCGGGCAACACCGCCATCAATAACGGCGCCATCGTCGTCGGCAACGGCGGTTATGGGATGCTGGGATTCGACAACAACACCTTCACCAACAACGGTTCGATAACCGTGAGTACGTCGGCCGTCGGCATGGCCGCCTTCGGCAACAACAACACCTTCACCAATGCCGGCACGATCGGCTCGGCCGCTCAAACCAGTTTCGGCATGGCCATCGTCGGCACCGGCAACACGGTCCTCAATTCCGGCACCATCAGCCTGATCGGCGACAATTCGATCGGCATCCGCGATCTCGGCGACAACAACAGCATCACCAATTCCGGCACGATCGCGATGGGTGGAACGAATAGCAGCGGTATCAACGTCACCGCCGCCGGCGGTGGCACGGTTCTGAACTCGGGCCTCATCTCGGTCGGCGACAACAGCATCGGCATTCAGGGCCTCGGCAACAACATCTTTACGAACAACGGCATGATGACGATCGGCTCCAATTCCGTCGCCATGTTCGTTGTCGGCAATAACAACGTTCTCGCCAACACCGGGACAATCAACTCGACGGGGTCGGGCGCGGTCGGCCTCAGCTTGCTCGGCACCGGCCACACGGTCACGAATTCAGGCACCATCAGCCTGACCGGCACGGGGTCCTACGGCATCGCCGCCGGCGTCATGGGGACCACGATCCTGAATTCCGGCATCGTCACGGTTGGCAGCGGCAGCACTGGCACCAACGGAGTGGGCGTCTGGCTGATGAGCGGAGCCAATTTTACCAACACCGGAACCGTCACGGGGGCGGGCGACTCTGGCAGGGGGGTCGATGTCGGCGACGACAACACGATGATCAACAACGGCACGATCAGTGCGACTGGCGGTTTGGGAACCGCTGTCGGCATCAGTGGCCTGAACAATACGATCGTCAACAACAGCATCGTCCGCGGCGGGGTCAACGGCTATTCGTTGGTCTCCCTGGGTACAACCGGAACCAGCATCACCAACAACGGCACGCTGGATGGGCAGATGATGGTCCACGGGACAGGCAACAGCCTGATCAATGCCGGGCTGATCACCATCACCGATCCGGGGACGGCGCTAACGGCCGGCAATCTGACCTTTAGCGGCACGTTCACCCAGACTGCCGCGGGCACGCTGTCACTGCGTCTCGGCAATACCGGCCTTCATGACAGCCTTTTGGTGCACCAGGCCAATCTCAACGGCACCTTGCGCGCGGTGCTGCAGGCGGGACTGTACGGGACGACGACGACCTATCAGGACGTCCTCGTCAGCAGCACCTCGGTCGCAGGCCAGTTCGCGAACGTCACGTCGTCGTCGGCCTTCTTCAACGCGGTTGCGACCTACAACGCCGGTTCGGTCGACCTGACGCTGACGCGCCAGGGCTTCGGCGCAGTCGCGGGCGAGACCGCCAACCAGCGCTCGATCGGCAACGCGCTCGAAGCCGGCTATTCGACCGCGCTGACCGGCGCTGCAGCGACCTTCTATAGCAATCTGTTGCAGGCGGGCTCGCTGCGTGTACTCGACCAGCTCTCCGGCGAAGGCAGCAGCGGCACCCAGAACACCGCGTTCAACGCAGGCACGCTGTTCGGCCAGACCATGGATAGCCAAATGGCGGCGTGGCGCGCGGGCAGCCGTGGCGGCGTCAATGGTGGTGCCGCGCTCGGCTACGCCGCGGAAGAGCCACGCGGTCCGGCGGCGGCCTTCGCCGCCCTGAAAGCGCCCGTCATGGCGCAGCCGCAGTGGAATGTGTGGGCCGCGGCCTTCGGGGCCGGGCAGCAGCTTTCGGGCAATGCTGGTGTCGGCAGCGCGAGCTTCAGCGATCGCGCCGCCGGCGGGTCGATGGGCGTCGATCGTCTCGTCAATCCCGATTTGTTGGTGGGCGTCGCCGCCGGCGGGTCGAGCGCGACCTTCTCCGTCGACGATCGTGCCACGTCAGGCAGGCTCGAAGGCGCCCATGTCGGCGCCTACGCGATGCAACGATACGGCGCCAGCTATCTTTCGGCACAGATTGCCTACAGTCATTTCAACAACAGCACGACGCGAACCATCGCCGGCGTCGGACCAACCGAAACCGCGCAGGGCTCGTTCGCCAGCGACCAGTTCGGCGGTCGGCTGGAGATCGGCCGTGCCTACGACTTCGGCCTCATTTCGGCGACGCCGTTTGCCGCCATCCAGGCCGCGCGGCTGTGGCAGTCGGCCTATACCGAAACCAGCACGGCCGGTGCTGCACCCGGCGTGCTCGGGCTGAGCTATGCCGCGCGCGCGGTCAACTCGTTGCCGGCCTTCCTCGGCGTCAAGTTCGACGGCCACACCGCTCTCGGCAACGGCATGATCTGGACCCCGTTCGTGCATGCCGCCTGGGTGCACGAATTCAAGCCGTCCCGCACCATCACGGCCTCGCTGACCGGCTTGCCGGTTCCGGCGTTCACCGTCGCCGGTGCAAGCGCCGCCTCCGATGCCGCGCGGCTCGATCTCGGATCGCGCCTTGCGATCACCCGCGGGTGGGAGGTGTCCGCGCGCGTGTCAGGCGAATTCTCCAACCTTGGCCAGAGCTATTCCGGCATGGGAGCACTGAAGGCGAGCTGGTAGGGAAGGATTGGCGGTCAGGCCGGTGGAGGACGTCGCATGTCGATCCTCACCGCCGGCGAGCTCGATTTTCTCGCCAGCTTGAACACGCGCTGGCGGCGGCTCTATTGGAATGAACTCATGCGCCTCCTGAAAGAGGATGACAGCCCGTTTCCGATCTCGCTGCTCCGGCAATGCGCGGCAGGGGAGCTAACGGCATTCCCTCGGATGCCGATTCGCGTGAAGAAGAAAATGTGTCCGCGGGGCGGAATTCAGCCCGCTTCAGCTCCGGAGACGGTAGGCATTGCGACGGGACCGGCGATCGGGCATAGCCCGCCTTGGTCGGCCGCGTTGCGGCCTTGTGCTCCCTGGGGAGGGGATATGACGTTTGCATCGCGCCTGGACCAGACACCGTCGCCTGCGCCTGCACAGGGCGACGTCCACGGCCATTGGACGACGGAAGCGGCCTTGGCGCTTTATGAAGCGCCCTTCAACGATCTGCTGTTTCGGGCGCAGACCGTCCATCGCCGACACTTCGATCCCAACAAGGTACAGCTCAGCCGGCTTCTCAGCATCAAGACTGGGGGCTGTCCCGAAGATTGCGGCTATTGCAGCCAGTCGGCCCATCATGATTCCGGCCTCAAGGCTTCGAGGCTGATGGAGGTGGACCGCGTCGTTGCCGAGGCGCGCAAGGCCCGCGACGCCGGCGCGACCCGGTATTGCATGGGCGCCGCATGGCGCAGCCCGAAGGATCGCGACATGGAAGCCGTCGTCGCCATGGTCGAGGGCGTCAAGGCACTTGGCATGGAGACCTGCATGACGCTCGGCATGCTCGACAGCGGGCAGGCCGCGCGGCTGGGGAAGGCCGGTCTGGATTATTACAACCACAACATCGATACGTCCGAACGCCATTACGGCAAGGTCATCTCCACGCACAGTTTTGCCGACCGCTTGGAAACGTTGGCTCATGTGCGGCAATCCGGTATCAAGGTTTGTTGCGGCGGCATCGTCGGCATGGGCGAACAGCCGATTGACCGCGTCGATATGTTGGTGACGCTGGCCAACCTGCCGGAGCAGCCGGAAAGCGTGCCGATCAATATGCTGATCCCGATCGAAGGCACGCCGCTCGCGAAAGCCGGTTCGATCGACTCGATCGCGTTTGTCCGCACCATCGCGCTGGCGCGCATCGTGATGCCGAAATCCTATGTTCGCCTCTCGGCGGGCCGCACCGCCATGACCGACGAGATGCAGGCCTTGTGCTTCTTTGCCGGCGCCAATTCGATTTTCGTCGGCGACACGCTGCTGACGGCCGGTAATCCCGGAGAAGACCATGATGCGGCGCTGTTCCGCCGTCTTGGCATCGAGGCGAAGGTGGAAGCGCTGAAGGTGCAGAAGATCGTCTAGCCAAAGCGGCGACCAGTCTATTCCGAGACCATCAGCGTCAGCCATTCCGCGACCAGCGCCGGCTTGATGCGGCGTTCGATCTCGACGGTGACGCCGAACGTCAGCGTCACCTGTCCGGGGGCGCGCTGTTCCGCCCCCTTCGCGATGAAGATGGCCCGGATCCGCGAACCTGAAGGAACCGGCGTTACCAGGCGGATGCTGTTGAAGCCGTAATTGTAGCCGATCTTCGTGCCTTCGATCGGCGGAATCACCTTCGGCCCCAACCCGCCGATGATCGCGAGCGTCAGGAAACCGTGCGCGACGGTGCCCCCGAGCGGGCTTTCCCGGGCGCGGACGGGATCGATATGGATATACTGGTTGTCGCCGGTAAGCGCGGCAAACGCATCGATCATCGGCTGGTCGATCAAGACCCAATCGGATCGGCCGATTTCACGCCCGATGGCTGCGCGGTAATCCGAAAGCGAAAGCGGCGGCCGCGGCATATAGCCGTCGCTCAGGATCGTCTGCTGGGTCTTGTGCATGGCTTAACCGATCCGTCCGCTGTGTTGCGTGATGTCACACGCCTCCGGGCCGCAAACGGGGGGCCGGACCAGGACGGGCTTCATGGAGCCTCGCGCCAGGACTTCAGGCGCGGCGTCGAACGGCATCACCTCCGTGGTGACCAGTTCGGTCTTGACGCGCCGTGCATCGACGAAGGCCATGGCTTTCTCGATGTTCGGACGACCCTGGCCTCGGCCGGTATAGAAATTGATGCCCCGGACATACATTTCCATCATTGGTATTGCGACTTCGCCGAAGTGGCAGCCGACGCTCGAACACTGTCCTTCCGGTTCGGTGGAGCGGATGGCGCAGCGAAGGGAATCCGCGTTCATGCTGGCGTCGACGGTGATCGGGTAGCTGCCGTGCCGGCGCGGTGGCGGCATTTCGATTGCGTTCGCGCCGAGTTTGGTCGCGATGTCGAGCCAGGTGCGATCGGTATCGATATAGTCGACCGCTCCGGCGCCGGCGGCGCGGGCAAAAGCGGCGGCGTAGAGCGCAACCGACCCGCAACCACCCATGATCAACACGTCGGCGCCCGGGTTGCGCAACAGATGCGGGACGGTCAGCTCGTAGCCGAACGGGATATTGTCGGACAGACTGGCCCAATGCGTCGGATCGACGCCCGGGGGCAGCGGCACCAGACTCGCCGGTGCATGAGGCACGCGCACCAGATCGGAGAACAGCCCGCCCCAGGGCCCCTGGACCGGTGAGCCGAAGGCTGCGCCGCGTGGAAAGTGCGAACAGGTGTTCGGCAGCTGCCGCCGGGCGCAGCGATGGCAGCGTCCGCAGGAGATGTGCCAGCTCACGATGACATGCTGCCCTCGATAGAATTGGGTGGCGCCGGGGCCGACATGGGCGACTTCCGCGACGCATTCATGGCCGATGGCGAACGGGCCCTCGAACGGTGTCGTTCCACGAATGATCGCCGTATCGAGATCGCAGGTTGTGGCTGCGATCGGGCGAACGATGGCGTCCTCCGGATGCTCGATCCGCGGTTCCGGGGCTTCGCGCCATTCAAGCTTGCGCGGTCCTAGAAAGACGAGTTCGCGCATGGTTCAGGCCTTTATGGCTGATTTCTTGTCGGCATCGAGCGCGCCTGAGGGCACTTGGATGGTGACAACTGGCATGAGGTTCTCCGAATTACTATGGCGATTGCCATACTATGGTGATCGCCCTATACCACCGCTCCGGATTGACCGCAAGAGACGCGCCGCAGCAATGACGAGGACGACCGACGCCCGACAGAAAGCGCTGGCAACGGCGGAACGCCTGTTCCGCACGCAAGGCTATGCGGCGACCGGCCTCACGCAGATTCTGGAAGAGAGTGGCGCTCCCAAGGGCTCGTTCTATTTTCATTTTCCCGACGGCAAGGAGCAGCTTGCGCGCGAAGTCCTCGAGGCCTACGGGGCCCGCACCGAAGCCGGGATGCGTCAGCTGGCCGGGCGCTGCGAGAACGACCCTGATCGCTTCATTCGCGCTCTCTGCAAGGGTATCGCGAAGGAAATGGAAGCGGCTGATTGGGGGATCGGCTGCGCGGCGCAGAATCTGGCAAACGAACTGGCGCCCTCGAACCGCGATTTCGCGGATGCGCTGGCAGCGGTCTTCGCAGCCTGGACCGCGGCCATCGCCGAGGTGTTCGCGGCAAGCAGTTCGTCGGGAACGGCGCAACGGCGGGCGATGGCGTTGATCGCCGCGCTCGAGGGTGCGCGCAGTCTCGCGCGCGCCATGCGCTCCGCAGCGCCGTTCGACGCCGTCGTCGCGCAGTTCACCCACGCGAAGTAAGCGAGCGTTCGGCGCTGGCAACGATGGTTCCGTCTCCGGCGAAGCCGCGCGGCTACCGCGCGTCCCGCGCCAGCAGTTTCGCGGGCGCCTTGCCCTGCGTCTCCCCCACCGTCAGCGCCATCACCGACATCGCCACGACCCGGTCGATGATCCCCTGGACGTCGTTGAGATCGCATTTGCCGTCCGACAGCTTGGTCAGCCGTTCCCGCTCGCGAATGGTGTGGTGCGCCATCGCCAGCGCGAAGTGCAGTCCCCAATAGAGATCGACCTCGTCGCGGCCGGGCAGCGAACGCCGCATCGCCGCGGCGAATTTCCGCAGGTGATCGACTTCGCGGTTCTTGATGCGGCGGATCGGCGGCACCGATTCGATCGAGGCGCGGATCATGAAGCGCGCCGCGGTCGAGCCCTCGCGGTCGGGACCGAGGCAGCCGCGCAGCGTCGGCCCGACCAGTGCGCGGAAGATGGCTTCGATGCCGGCGCGGCCGCCGCCTTTTTCCTCGGCGCCCTTCAGCTCGTTGAGCCGCTCGCGGTTGGTGGCGAGGCTGCGGGTCACGAACAGCTCGGCGATCAACTCGTCCTTGGAGCCGAAATGATAGTTCACCGCCGCCAGATTGACGTTCGCCGCGGCGACGATGTCGCGCAGCGTGACGTCGCCGAAACCGCGATCGGCGTAAAGCCGCTCGGCGGCGCTGAGGATTGCGGTTCTGGTCTGATCCGACGCCATGGCTTCCTCTTTCGTCATTCCGGGGCGCGGCGCAGCCGCGAACCCGGAATCTCACAATCTCCAGATTCCGGGTTCAGCCCTGTGGGCTGCCCCGGAATGACGAGAAGTCTGGATTTGCATTTCAAACGTATGTATGAAACTATCGTTTGAAGGGCCGGAAATGTCAATCATTGTTCGTAATGAGTCGCATTTCGAACCCGGCCCAAAGCCGCCGCGACGATCGTTGCAGGAAATGATCTTGCGGCGATTGGGGGGCGGGCAGACAGTGCGGCCCAAAGATTTCAGAAGGTGAGGAGCGTCCCATGGACTTCAATATGAGTGATCGCCAGAAAGATTGGCTCAATCGCGTGCAGTCTTTCATGACCAAGCACGTCCGGCCCGCGGTGCCGATCTACAAGCAGCAGGACGAAGCCGGCGAGCGCTGGAAGGTGATCCCGGTTCTTGAAGACCTGAAGAAGAAGGCGAAGGCCGAAGGCCTCTGGAACATGTTCATGCCGCCGTCCTCGCACGAGGACGATGAATTCCGCGGTGCGGGATTGAGCAACCTGGAATACGCGCCGCTGGCCGAAGAGATGGGCCACATCGGCTGGGCTTCCGAAGTGTTCAACTGTTCCGCGCCGGATACCGGCAACATGGAAGTGCTGATGCGCTACGGCTCCAAGGAGCACAAGCGGCAGTGGTTGAAGCCGCTGATGAACGGCGAGATCCGCTCCGCCTTCCTGATGACCGAGCCCGCGGTGGCGTCCTCGGACGCGACCAACATCGAAACCAGAATCGTGCGCGATGGCGATCATTACGTCATCAACGGCCGCAAATGGTGGTCGTCGGGCGTCGGCGATCCCCGCTGCAAGATCGCGATCGTAATGGGCAAGACCGATCTGAACGCTCCGCGCCATCAGCAGCAGTCGCAGATCCTGGTGCCGCTCGACACTCCCGGCATCAAGGTCGAGAAGATGCTGCCGGTGTTCGGCTACGACGATGCGCCGCACGGCCACGCCCAGGTGCTGCTCGAGAACGTCCGCGTTCCCGCCAGCAATATCCTGCTCGGCGAGGGCAGGGGCTTTGAGATCGCGCAGGGCCGTCTCGGTCCGGGCCGCATCCATCACTGCATGCGCACCATCGGCAAGGCCGAGGAGGCGCTGGAGAAGATGGTGAGGCGGCTGTCGTCGCGCACCGCGTTCGGCAAGAAGATCATCGAGCATTCGATCTGGGAGCAGCGCATCGCCGAAGCCCGCACCGACATCGAGATGAACCGCTTGCTGTGCCTCAAGGCCGCCGACATGATGGACAAGGTCGGCAACAAGACCGCGCAGCTCGAGATCGCCATGATCAAGGTGGCGGCGCCGAACATGGCGCTGAAGATCATCGACAACGCCATCCAGGCGTTCGGTGGCGCCGGCGTCTCCGACGACGCAGGCCTTGCCCGGGACTATGCTTCCATGCGCACCATGCGCCTGGCGGACGGCCCGGACGAGGTCCATAACCGCGCCATTGCCAGACTTGAACTTCGGAAGTATGCAAACGCTTCGAAGCACTAACAATAAAGGGAGGGCGAACGCAGCGCTCTCCCCGCCGTCATTCCGGGATGGTCCGAAGGACCAGACCGCAGGTGCGCAATCGCGCACCGGGGAATCTCGAGATTCCGGGTTCGATGCTGCGCATCGCCCCGGAATGACGGATGATATGGTAAGGGAGCGTCATCTTGGCCGAGGGCGTCAGAAGCGACGAAGAGTTTTCGGGCACCAAGCCCGTCGAGGAGCGGCATCGGATCGATGAGATCAGTCTCGACGGCTGGATGCGCGAGCATGTCGAAGGCTATCAGGGACCGCTGGTCGTCCTGCAATTCAAGGGCGGCCAGTCCAACCCGACCTACCGGCTCGATACCCCCGGGCGTTCCTATGTGATGCGGCGCCGGCCGTTCGGCAAACTGCTGCCGTCGGCGCATGCGGTCGATCGCGAATTCCGCGTCATCGCCGCATTGAGCAAGCAGGGCTTTCCGGTGGCGAAAGCCTATGCGCTGTGCACCGACGACAACGTCATTGGTGCGGCGTTCTACATCATGTCGATGGAAGAGGGCCGGGTGTTCTGGGATCCGACGCTGCCGAGCCAGACGCCGGAAAATCGCCGCAAGATCTTCACCAGCAAGATCGAGACGCTCGCCAAGCTGCACAATTTCGATCCGCAGGCCATCGGCCTCGGCGATTTCGGCAAGCCCGGCAACTACTTTGCGCGGCAGGTCGATCGCTGGACCAAGCAATACCGCGCCTCCGAGACCCAGCACATTCCCGAATTCGAGAAGCTCGCCGTGTGGCTGCCGAGCACCCTTCCGCAGCAGGAACGGGTTTCGATCGTTCACGGCGACTATCGTCTCGACAACATGATTTTCCACGCGACGGAACCGCGGGTGCAGGCGGTGCTGGACTGGGAACTGTCGACGCTTGGCGATCCGATGGCGGACTTCACCTATCTGTTGATGCAGTGGACCATGCCGGGTCTCGCCAATGCCGACCTCAAGGCGCTGAATATTCCGAGCATGGAAGAGGCCGCGAAAATCTATTGCAACGTCACCGGCAGCGCGGTTCCCGACCTCAACTGGTATTTCGCTTACAACCTGTTCCGGCTGGCCGGCATCACCCAGGGTATCGCCGGACGCGTGCGCGATGGCACTGCGGCCAATGCCAAGGCGATGGAGTCGGCCAAGCGCACGGTGCCGCTGTCGAAGGCCGCCTGGGAATACGCGCAGAAGGCCGGCGCGACCTGACGGTGTGCGCCATTCTGGAAGACTCGTCATACGCGGGCTTGACCCGCGTATCCATCGATCTTCAAGAGACTCCTTCGAAGCAGATGGATGGCCGGGTCGAGCCCGGCCATGACGGTTCTGCCGCGTAATCCCTACCGGAAACCGACTTGGCCCTTTCCCCGAATATTCGCGGAAGCCTGCTGATGGCGGTGGCCATGGCGGGCTTCACCATGAACGACGCGATCACCAAGGCGGTGTCGTCCGAGATGAACTTCGGCCAGATGATGCTGGTGCGGGGCCTGGTCGCGGTTGCGCTGATCGCAGCGCTTGCCGTGCATCAGGGCGCGGTGCGGCCGCTGCGCACGCTGATGATGAAGCCGGTAGCACTTCGGGTGGTCGGCGAGATCGGCGGAACGGTGTCGTTCATGGCGGCGATCGTGCACTTGCCGCTTGCCAACACCGCGGCGATCTTTCAGGCGCTGCCGCTGGCGGTGACGCTTGGCGCGGCGGTGATGTTCGGCGAGCCGGTCGGCTGGCGGCGCTGGCTGGCGATCGCGGCCGGCTTTGTCGGCGTCCTCATTGTGGTTCGGCCCGGACTCGAGGGCTTCAACCAGTTTTCGCTATTGGCGCTGACCGCGGTGGTGTTCTGCGCCGTCCGCGATCTCGCGACCAAGCAAATTCCCGCGAAGATTCCGTCGCTGTTCATTACCCTGGTGACGACCGTGACGATCACGATCACCGGAGCCGTCATCCTCGTTCCGCTCGGCGGCTGGACGCCGCCGTCGGGCCGCGCGCTCGGCCTGCTTGCGATGGCCGCGGTGCTGCTACTGGTCGGCTACCAGTGCATCATCATGGCGCTGCGATCGGGCGATATCTCGGCGGTGGCGCCGTTCCGTTATTCCGCGCTGTTATGGGCGATGCTGCTCGGCTATCTCGTGTTCGGCGATGTGCCCGACGCCATGATGGTGACGGGTGCTTCGACCATCGTGTCGTCCGGCCTCTACGCCTTTTACCGCGAGCACAAGCGCCACCGCCCGGTGGCGGCCGACGCATCCGGAATCCCGCCCGATGGGCTGTGATCGGCGTCTTGCGAACGTTGCCCGACGGGCTGTCCGACTACCCGACGGGCAAATCTTCCCGGCGCCCTCTGATCAAGAGGGTAAGGAGATTGAGAGCAAAACTCGGACGCCATGCGCCGCGAGATCGCGAAGGTATGTCAGATTATCGTCTCAGATTACCGTCATTGCGAGCGAAGCGAAGCAATCCATCTCGCCGCATAGGCGAAGAATGGATTGCTTCGTCGCTTTGCTCCTCGCAATGACGCCAATCAATCAGCTAAATCGGTTTCCCCGTATACGGCATCGAGGCGGTGAGGCCGCCGTCGACCGGGATCGCCTGTCCGTTGACATAGGATGCGTCGTCGCTGGCGAGGAACAGTCCCATCGCCGCCAGTTCGTGCGGCTGGCCGGCGCGCTTCAAGGGATTGAGCTGGCCGATCTTGTCCTCGGTGCCGCGCTCCTTGGCGCGATCGAACACCGGCTTGGTCATGCCGGTCTCGATCAGGCCCGGGCATACCGCGTTGATCCGCACCCCGGTGCCGGACAGCGAGTAGGCCGTGGTCTGCACCAGGCTGATGACGCCGGCCTTGCTCGCCGCGTAGGGATGGCCGCTGGCGCCGGACTTCAGGCCCGCCACCGACGCGGTGCAGACGATCGATCCGGACTTCTGCTTGATCATGTGCGGCATCGCATATTTGATCGCGAGAAACGGGCCGATCAGATTGATGCGCAGGATTTCCTGCCAGTGTTCCACGGTCTGCTCGGGAATCGGCACCAGCCCGCCGCTGACGCCGGCATTGGCCCAGATCGCGTCGAGCCTGCCGTATTTCGACACCGCCTTGTCGATGAAGGCCTTGACGTCGCTTTCCGAACCGGCATCGGCCATCACGGCTTCGACGGTGCCGCCGGCGTCGCTGACCAGCTTTGCCGTCTCTTTCACGCTCTCGCTGCGGTCGACGATGATCAGCTTCGCGCCTTCTTTGGAAAACAACAGCGAAGCTGCGCGGCCGATGCCGCTGCCGGCGCCGGTGATGATGACGGATTTGCCTTCGAGGCGGCCCATGATTTTCTCCCTTATAGCTTTGGATTGCCGGCGCTTGCCGCCTTGCGGAATTTCAAACAAGATTTCAAACGCTCGAGTCGCTTCGAACGCACTTGAGGCGATGTGTGCTCTGACGTAGGACACGGGACAATATTGAAGGGTCTTTGCGATGTCCAATCCAGCCAAGCCGGCAGTGGTCGTGACGCGGTGGTGGTGGGTGCGCCATGCGCCGGTGCGCAGCGACGGCGGCAACATCTACGGCCAGACGGATATCGCCTGCGATACCGGCGACCGCGAAGTGTTCGAGGCGGTCGCAAAGATATTGCCGCGCCAGGCCGTCTGGTACGCGAGCAGCCTGATGCGGACGCATCAAACGGCGGAAGCCATCTGGGCCACCGGATTTCCCAGGCCCGCAACCATGGCCCGCGAAGCGGCTTTTGCCGAACAGAATCTCGGGCAATGGCAGGGAATGAATCGCGCTGCATTCCTGGCCAGCCGTCCGGTCGGCAGTCATTGGTTTGCTGCGATCGACGAGGCAGCGCCTGGCGGCGAGAGTTTCATGGATCTCTATAACCGCACCTGTGACGCAGTCGACCGCATCAATCTCGAACATGCCGGCAAAGACGTGATCGCGGTCGGCCACGGCGGAACCATCAAGGCCGCCGTCGGCCTCGCGCTCGGCGGTCAACCCGAAAAAGGCCTCGCCTTTGACATCGACAATTGTTCGGTGACGCGGCTCGATCATTTCGCAAGCGCGGGCAAGAAAGTCTGGCGGCTGCCGATGGTCAATCAGCAGCCGTGGATTGCGGATGCCTCGCACAACGCCATGCATCAGCCTGCGGGCCCGGAGGTCATACCGGAAACCAAGCTCGCGTAACTGTCATTCCGGGACGGTCCGCAAGGACCGGACCACAGGTGCGCAATTGCGCACCGGGGAATCTCGAGATTCCGGGTTCGATGCTTCGCATCGCCCCGGAATGACGTTAGACGTGAAAACCATGACCGGCGTCGCCGGACCAATATCTGGGAGAAACACATGACCTTGTTCGACATGACCGGAAAAGTCGCCGTCATCACCGGTTCCACCCGCGGCATCGGCCGCGCGATTGCGGAACGGATGGCCGAGCACGGCGCCAAGGTGGTGATCTCCTCGCGCAAGCAGGATGTGTGCGATCAGGTCGCCAAGGAGATCAACGACAAGTTCGGCAAGGGCACAGCGGTCGCCATCGCTGCCAACATTTCCAGCAAGGAAAATCTGCAGAACCTGGTCAACGAATCCAACCGCGCCTTCGGCAAGATCGACGTGCTGGTCTGCAACGCCGCGTCCAATCCCTATTACGGGCCGCTCGCCGGCATTTCCGACGACCAGTTCCGCAAGATCCTGGACAACAACATCGTCGCCAACAACTGGCTGACCAGCATGGTGGTGCCCCAGATGATCGAGCGCAAGGACGGCTCGGTCATCATCGTGTCCTCGATCGGCGGCCTGAAGGGGTCGACCATCCTCGGCGCTTACGCGATCTCGAAGGCCGCCGACATGCAGCTCGCGCGCAACCTCGCCTGCGAATACGGCCCGCACAATGTTCGCGTCAATTGCATCGCGCCGGGCCTGATCAAGACCGACTTTGCCAAGGCGCTGTGGGATAATCCGGAAAATCTGAAGGCATCGACGTCGCGCTCGCCGCTGCTGCGCATCGGCATTCCCGACGAGATCGCAGGTGCCGCGGTGTTCCTCGGCTCTGCGGCCGGCAACTTCATGACCGGCCAGACCATGGTGATCGACGGGGGTGCCACGATCAGCTGACGCTGCGCGTCACTCCACCGCCGCGTACACCAGGCTGCGCAGCATCGAACGGATATATTCGCGCTGGCCGGGGCCCTGCATCATGAACACCGCGAACATGTCCTCGGCCGGATCGATGAAGAAGAACGTTCCGGCCATGCCGCTCCAGAAGTACTGACCGGCCGAGCCCGGAAAGGGCGCCATGCCGGTGTCGGTGCGGACCGCGAAGCCGAGCCCGAAGCCGTGACCGGCCGGCATCAGCGGCGAAGAGACCTTGACGTCGGGGCCGAGATGATCGGACGCCATCAGTTCCAGCGTCTTGCGGCCGACGATCCTGTTGCCGTCGAGCGTGCCGCCATTGAGCAGCATCTGGCTGAAGCGCGCATAATCCATGGTGGTCGAAACGAGGCCGCCGCCGCCGGATTCCATCACCGGCTTTTCCAGCATGTTGAAGAACTGCACCTTGTCGCCGGTCCAGGGATCGTTCGGGAACGGCTCGGCGAGCCGGCCGGCGTTCTGCTCGCCGGTGTGGAACGCGGTCTCGGCCATCTGCAACGGCGCGAGGATGCGTTCGGTCAGGAACGCGCTCAGGCTTTTGCCGGAAACCACCTCGATGACGCGGCCGAGAATGTCGGTGGAGCGGCTGTAATTCCATTCCGCGCCCGGCTGGCACATCAGCGGCATGCCGGCGACCATGGCTGCGTGTTCGGCGTTGGTGATCTTGCGGCTGCGGAGCCGCGACTGCTGGTACATCTGCTGCACCAGCCCGTTGCCGGTGTGGTCGTAGGTGATGCCCGAGGTGTGGCGCAGCAGATCCTGTATCGTCATCTGCCGCTTCAACGGGATGAGGTCGAGCTTGCCGTTGTTTTCGACGCCGACCTTCTGGTCGGCAAATTCCGGGATGAACCCCGAAACGGGGTCGCTGAGCAGGAAATGGCCGTCCTCGATCAGCATCATGATTCCGATCGAGACGATCGGCTTGGTCATCGAGAAGATCCGGAAGATCGAGTCATGCGCCATCGGCGCGCTCGCCGACGGGCCCTGCCTGCCGAGCGCGTCGAACCAGCCGATCTGGCCGCGCCGCGCCACCATCACGGTCGCGCCCGGCAGCGTGCCCTTGTCGATCTCGCGTTTGAAGGCGTCCGACATGCGCTGCAGCCGGACCGGGGACAGACCCAGCGATTCCGGCTTGGCCTGGGGCAGCGAGGGCGTCTGCGGGGCGGAGCTGTGCTTTGCGGCGGTTTGCGCGGTCATGGTTTCTCCCGTTTGTTGCTCTTGTTGCTGGCCGTCTGAGAAGTCTGGCGCAGAACGCTCGACTTGAATAGGGCCGTCCGGTTAACCGCTTCGCCCTTGCAATCGGGGCGCTGCCTATGCTTGAAACGGCGCGGATCTGCGGCGACGCGGGTTCCCTGTAGGAGTGTAGCTCAATTGGTAGAGCACCGGTCTCCAAAACCGGGGGTCGCAGGTTCGAGCCCTGCCACTCCTGCCAGCTAATTCAAATACTTAAGCTGACTTCCTGCAGCAGCCGGTGATGCGTTTTGAGCGCTGCCGGAACGGGTACGTGACGTTTCCGTCAGCCGCTTGGCTTGCGTTCGCGGGAATCAGACGGCGCCCGCGGTCATCCGGCTATTTTGCTGAACCAATTCGGGGACGGGCAGGTGGGGTTCGCCGGCGGGTGGATGGTGCGCGCCGGCATGGACGGATTTTTCGACGCGCTTCGACCACGACCTGTAATAGGCGACCGCCGTCATGATCGCGAGGCCACAGGTTCCGACCAGGAGTTGGGCAAGAACCCCGCCGGAAATCCTTTCCAGAACCAGCGATGCAATGAAGGAAAGGTAGATTCCGACGCAAAACACTTCGAGGGACTGCTGGCCGCATTTGACCAGCGGCCGCCAGATGGCGGCCTCCAGTCCCGGCGCGTCGATCGGTATCAGCCGCGCGCCCACGATGATCAGGATCGCCAGATGCAGGAAGCGGTAGGGCGCCAGATTGGTCTTGTCGTTCGGATTGAAGGCCTCGAACAGCGCGCGCGGAAGAACTCCCTGTAGCGCAGGCAGGAGCGCCGCCAGGGTCATGGCGGCCGCAAACGCCAGATAGATCAGGCCGAGCCAGAAAACGGTCCGGGAGCGGACCAGGAAGTGCAGCGTATTGGCGCCGCCGAGCGCCAGCCACGCGCCCAGCACGAACAGAAGCTGCCACGCGAGCGGGTTGAAGTACCAGACGCCCGAAGGATAGGAGGGCAGATTCCACCCGAACTGCCGGGCGGCGAAATAGAGCAGCACCGATCCGGCCATGACCCAGTTGCCGTGCCGGAGCATCAGCCAAAGCACCGGCGGAAAGGCGCCCATCAGGACGACGTAGAGCGGCAGCACGTCCAGATTCAGCGGCTTGTATCGCAGCAGCAGCCCCTGCGTCAGCGTCTCGACCGGCGCATTGAGCAGGAGGGCTACATTGTACAGATCGATGAAATCAGGCGTGTGGAATTTGTCCGACAGGAAATGAACGGAAGTCAGATAGGCCACGAACAGCAGGATGTGGGCGACATAGATTTGCCAGACGCGCCGCAACAGCCGCGTCGTCCCGAACAGGAAACCGCGCTCTTGCATCCTTCGCGTATACACCAGCGCCGACGTGTAGCCGGAAATGAACACGAACAGATCGGCGCCGTCGCTGAAGCCGTAGTTCCGGAACGAAAACCAGGCCAGCACGGTGCTGGAAACATGTCCCAAAAACATCGCCCAGTTGGCGAGGCCACGAAACAGATCGAGGCGCAGATCGCGCTGGGACGGTGGGAGGGCTAGTACGACTTTCATTGGTTCCCAGTTCGCGCGTGACTATCCGGAAGATCGGGATTTTCGCCGCGCCCGGCTCGAATCCATCGTTGGAGCCTTCGACTGTCGCTAAAAACCAGGGAAATGCTAGGGGTGGCGCGGGCGGTCCTGTTGAGCCATGTCAAGGCAGGCGCAGCTTTCAGACCCGGTCCGCGATGCAGGGTAGGGAGCGGTCGACGGGCACGACCGGGCAGGGTCGAGCCCATCGAAGTCCGTCATCAAGCTGCCCGGCAAAGCCCTTGATCCTGGTCGGTCCGCCCTCGACCGGCTCTGCCCGGTGGTTGTCTCTACCTTGACCTTTGGCCGGGTCCGCAGTACATAGCCGCCACCTGCAGCCGGCCCGTTTGACGGATATCCGGCGCGGCTTTGATTTCCCCCGAATATCGAGCCCGCTTGCCGGCTCATCCTTCAAGAGAGGGCTGGGCGCTAGAGGGCTGTTCGGATTCCTTAACAGACAGATCGTCCCGAGGGACGCGGATTACACCAACGATGGCTTTCAGCCCGTTCAAGTTCCTGCAGGAAGTGCGCTCGGAGACCGCCAAGGTCACCTGGCCGACCCGGCGCGAGACCACGATCACCACGATCATGGTGTTCGTGATGGTCGCGCTGGCCTCGATCTTCTTCTTCGCCGCGGATCAGATCATCCGCGTCCTCGTCACCTTTTTGCTCGGTATCCACTGATGGCAAGCGCCGGAACGCAAACGATGGACAAGCGCTGGTATATCGTCCACGCCTATTCGAACTTCGAAAAGAAGGTCGCGGAGTCGATCCGCGAACAGTCGAAGCAGCGCGGGCTCGAAGACCTGTTCGAGCAGGTCCTGGTGCCGACCGAAAAGGTCACCGAGGTGCGCCGCGGCCGCAAGATCGACGCCGAACGCAAGTTTTTCCCGGGCTACGTGCTGGTGAAGATGAAGCTCACCGACGAGGCCTTCCATCTGATCAAGAACACCCCGAAGGTGACGGGCTTCCTCGGCGCGGAAAACAAGCCGATGCCGATCTCGGAAGCCGAAGCCATGCGGATCCTGCACCAGGTGCAGGAAGGCGTTGAACGCCCGAAGGCGTCGGTCTCGTTCGAGATCGGCGAGAATGTGCGCGTGGCCGACGGCCCGTTCGCGTCGTTCTCCGGGGTGGTCGAGGAAATCGACGAGGCGCGCTCGCGCGTGAAGGTCGCGGTGTCGATCTTCGGCCGCGCCACGCCGGTCGAACTGGAATTCGGTCAGGTCGAGAAGGTCTGATCGTTGTTGTCATTGCCGGGCTTGACCCGGCAATCCATCTGCTTCGTAAAGATCATTTTGCGAAGATGATGGATGCCCGGATCAAGTCCGGGCATGACGAAGAGAGCAAGCGGCGAGGCCGCTTGAGAAGTGCCGTGGAAGGGGACTGACGGTCGCCAGCCGTCATGCGAACCGGACCACGGAACCTGAAACAGCCGATTTCGGTCGGCACAACAGGAGTGAGATATGGCAAAGAAAGTGACCGGATACCTGAAATTGCAGGTGCCGGCCGGTGCGGCGAACCCTTCGCCCCCGATCGGCCCCGCGCTTGGTCAGCGCGGCCTCAACATCATGGAATTCTGCAAGGCGTTCAACGCGCAGACGCAGAAGGAAGAAAAGAACACCCCGATTCCGGTGGTGATCACGATCTACGCCGATCGTTCGTTCACCTTCGAGATGAAGACCCCGCCGATGTCCTTCTTTCTCAAGCAGGCCGCCAAAATCCAGTCCGGATCGAAAGCCCCGGGCCGCGACAAGGCCGGTGCGGTGACCAAGGCGCAGGTGCGCGAGATCGCCGAGAAGAAGATGAAGGATCTCAATTGCGACTCCATCGAGTCGGCCATGAAGATGGTCGAGGGCTCCGCCCGTTCGATGGGTCTTGAAGTTGCGGGGTAACGGGTCATGGCAATCGGAAAACGCTTGAAGAAGGCCCGCGAGGGCGTTGATCGCGAGAAGCTTTATCCGCTCGCGGACGCCATCAAGATGGTCAAGGAACGCGCCACGTCGAAGTTCGACGAGACGGTCGAGATTGCAATCAATCTCGGCGTCGATCCGCGTCACGCCGACCAGATGGTCCGCGGCGTGGTGACCCTGCCGAACGGCACCGGCCGCACCTTGCGCGTCGGCGTGTTCGCGCGCGGTGCCAAGGCCGACGAGGCCAAGGCAGCGGGTGCCGACGTCGTCGGCGCCGAGGACCTGGTCGAGAAGGTGCAGGGCGGTCAGATCGATTTCGACCGCTGTATCGCCACTCCCGACATGATGCCGCTGGTCGGCCGGTTGGGTAAGGTCCTCGGACCGCGCGGCATGATGCCGAACCCGAAGATCGGCACCGTGACCATGGACGTCACGTCAGCCGTGAAGGGCGCCAAGGGCGGTTCGGTCGAGTTCCGCGTCGAGAAGGCCGGCATCGTGCAGGCCGGTATCGGCAAGGCGTCGTTCTCGGAAGAGAAGCTGGTGCAGAACGTCAAGGCGCTCGCGGACGCGGTCGCCAAGGCGAAGCCAGCCGGCTCCAAGGGTACCTACATCCAGCGCGTGGCGGTTTCCTCCACCATGGGCCCGGGCGTGAAGGTCGAGCCGAGCACGCTGCTCGGCTGAGGCCGATCGAACGGTTAGCCAATATCGAGGGCGGGACGGGGTAACCCGTTCCGCCCTTTGTCTTTGAAGTCTTGGTTTGACGCCTTTTCCTTACGCGAACCGGTACCCACCCCCGGATCAAGTCCGAGGGCATGCCTCGCTCGAAAACGCTGCAGGAAGTCCGCCGATGTCCCACAAAGTGTTGATCTATTCGCGCTTCCCCAAGGCCATGATGGTGCGCATCGGGCAGCGCTTCGAACTGATGGACGCCGCCGGCAAGCCGCCGCATGAGATGTTCACGGCAGAACAGCTCGCAGGCATCACTGCGATGATCACGGCGGGTGGAACGCCGCTTGGCGGTGACATGATGGACCGGATGCCCAAGTTGGGGGCCATCGTCTGCTACGGTACCGGCTATGACGGCGTCGATCTGGCCGCCGCGGCGCAGCGCAAAATCGCAGTCGGGCACAGCCCCGGCGCGAATGCGTCATCAGTCGCGGACATCGCAATGACGCTGATGCTGGCGGCCACGCGGCGCCTGCTGCCGGCCGACGATTATGTGCGGGGAGGCGGCTGGTCGTCGGCCAAACCCTCGCCGATGATGCGGCCGCCGCATCGGCGTCTATGGCATGGGCGAGATCGGCCGCAAGATCGCCGCGCGCGCGGCGGCATTCGAGACCGAGGTCGGCTATTTCAGCCGCAGCCGGCATGACGTGCCCTATCAATATCTGCCGAGCCTCGAGGCGCTGGCGGATTGGTGCAGCGTGTTGATGATCGCGGTTCGCGCCGGTGCGGATACCCACCACGCCGTCGATGGCGGGATCCTGAAAAGGCTCGGCGAGGACGGCTGTGTCGTCAACATTTCCAGGGGCTCGGTCATCGACGAACAGGCGCTGGTCGAGGCGCTGGCCGACAACACCATCGCGGGCGCTGGTCTCGACGTGTTCGAGCAGGAGCCGCACGCGCCTGACGCGCTGACCGCGTTGCCGAATGTGGTGCTGACCCCGCATATCGGCGGCCACACCCTGGAATCGCACACGGCGATGCAGAATTGCGTGATGGCCAACCTCGAGGCGTTTTTTGCCGGCAAGCCGCTGCCCTATCAGGTGCGGGGCGGCTGAGGGGCCGAAGGCTTGCCAGCCGGCAGTATCGGCTCAGGTGGAGGGTGCTTTTTCGGGCATGATGTCGGCCTGGTAACCCAGCCTGCGGGCGAGACCGGCCAATCCATTGAGCAGCCGGACCTGCACGCCAAGGGGAGCGCCGGCAAGGTAGGTGACGGGAAGAAGCCCGTCGGCGAGCACGAGCGCGCCCTGCAGCGGGTTCTGGATGTCGCCCTTTCGGTTGGCGCGTCCTCAGGCACGGTTTTTCCGTCATGGCGTGACAAGGCGGAGCCCGACCGGAGTTGCGCCAGTAACGGAAGCGATCTGACGGCGCTCATCAGCCGGCGAATGCGTGCGCGGTCGCTGTCTGGCTACTGCGCAGCTGCCGGGGCAGTAGGTTTTGGGGCGTGCGCCGCAGGAGCGGGGGCAGGTTGCCGGCGCTCCGCCACGCGCGGTACGGCGGCCGGCACCGCCTGACAGGAAATTGAGCCGATCCCGTTCGGACCGTAATGGACAAAGCCGTTTGGCTGGACCGGCGAGGTCGGCGCGACGATCGGCAGGTAGAGATAGCAGACAATTCCGTCCAGCGGGTCACGCCAGCGCTGGACGATCGTATCCCGGAGCGGCCCGCCATAGACCGCCTCCAATTTCATCTTGGGCATTTTCTGCCAGGCGTCGGAGACCTGCGGCGGCGGAACCGGAGCCTGCGGAGCCGGATGCGCCGGAGCTCGTTCCGCCGGCTGCTGGGCGGGTCGAGCCTGTGCCAGACCAAGGCTCTTGGCCGAGGAGGCGCGTTCCTCCCCGGCCAAAGGCTGCCGCCTTTCGGCAGGGGCGGCGGCGATCGGCTCTGGCCCCGCGCCCGGTCCGGCATAGGCCAGAAGGGCGAAGCCGCTGACGAGAGCCGCAAGGACGCTCGTCGCCGCGATGAAAGCGACCACGAAACGATCCCTCGATTCGAACCCGCGCCCTTCGAGGGCCGTGGCGGCGCGTCTTTGCGACCACGGCCACCGGAGCTTTGGCATCAGAACTCGCCCGCCAGTCCCGCGCGCACGCCATGCGCGCTGCCGCCGCCATAGGCGTAGGAGGCGTGGACCATCATCAGCGCATCGACATTGAGCCGGTACGCGAGCGAGACGCCGGCGGCGCCTTCGCCCTTGAAGGAGGCACCGTTCAGCGCCCAGCTCACCTTGCCCGGCTTGGAGGGCATAGGCGCCTGGACCATCGCCATGGCGGCGGCGACGCCCTGCCGGGCCTCGTTGCGCGTGGCGCGGACTTCGGCGCGCACGTTCTCCAGCGCCGCCACGGTGTAATTCGCCAGATTACCAAGGCCGCTTTGCACGGCCTGGACCTGTCCGACATTGGCGGCGTCGGTCGCGTTCACGCCATTCGCCACATTGGTGATGCGGCGCTCATTGCCCGCCGAGCCGACCGAGACGGTATTCGGCGCGGCGGCGACGGAGCCTGCGCCGATAGCGACGGAATTGGCCGCGGTCGCCGTCGCGCCGGCGCCCACCGCGACCGAGTAATCGCCCGTCGCGGCGCTGAAGCCGCCATAGGCGGTCGATCCCTGTCCTGCAGCCGCGCTGGCGTAGCCATAGGCGGAGGACAATTCGCCGTAGGCGCCCGAATTGTTGCCCGTGGCGGTGGCGTATTGGGCCTCGGCTGCGCTATTGGCGCCGACGGCGGTCGCATAACCGAAGTTTGCCATGCTGCCGGCGCCATAGGCGGACGACCCGAATCCGGCGGCCGAACTTTGGCTGCCATAGGCGGAGGAGATTTCGCCGGACGCGGTCGCTTCGGAGCCCGAGGCGGTAGATGAGTTTCCCGAGGCTGTCGCCCTTGTTCCGACCGCCGTAGAGTTGAGTCCTGTTGCTCGTGCGGCAGATCCCGCCGCGAGCGATTGATTGCCGGTCGCGGCGCTGCCGTAGCCGAACGCGGACGAACTGGCGCCTGAGACATCACTGAAAGCGCCGACTGCTGTAGAGTTGAGGCCTGCTGCGGTGGCGTGGCTGCCGAATGCGGACGAATTGTCTGCGAAGGCGTTGCTGATGGCGCCAAAGGCGGAGGAGGAAGCGCCGGACGCGGAGGCCTGTCTACCGAAGGCGGAAGATTGCGCGCCCGAGGCTGCCGCCGTCGTTCCGACAGCCGTGGAGCTTTGGCCTGTCGCGTGGGCGTCGTAGCCGAAGGCGGAAGAACTCATTCCTTCAACTGTACTCTCACTGCCGACGGTCGTCGCACCGAATTGCGGGGCAGCCGAATTGACACCCACGGCCGTGCTGAAGTCGCCGCTCGCCGCGGAACTGTTACCAATGGCCACATCCGACGCGTGTCCGTAGCGGGTGAAGTTGTCGTATTTTTGTAGCTCGTGATCTGTCGCCTTCGTTATTGAGTTTCGGAGGAGCCGGAAGGCGTGGACGGTTCCGCCGGTTTGGTCATGCCATGGATATTGGTGGCAGGTTAGCCCCTCGGGTTGGTTTCTTTGTTTGACTTGAAGCCCGTTTCTCCGCCCCGACCCGCGCTATCTCGACGGCGGCGCGCGCAGGAGCGGTCAAGGACGCGCACTTGCGCGCCCGTAAGGGCTTGTCCTTGACGGCTCCGAGCACGCTGCCAGGCTGAGGCGCGTCGGGGCTGATCTGCTGTCCATCGGCGGCAAACCTCGCCAATCGGTGCGGGCCAAGGAACACGCCCACGGTGCCATCGGGATACCCGTGAACCCGCACCACGGCCTTGACGAAGTGGGGCCTGAGCCGGCTCTCCGGCAACTGCAGCCGCCGGCCGCTCCATGCGATCGTGTTGTCGTTGGCGACGGTTCGCTCTTCGATCACGCACAGCGCTTCGCGCCAGGCCTCGTGCCGGTCGGCTACGAACGCCGTGCCTTGCTGTTCGGCCACGATCGCAAACGCCGCATTATGCTCGGCGATGTAATGCGCCTTCAACCACGCATTGGCGGCCTCGACCGTCCTGATCCCGGCGAGCCGCAGATCCTTCGGCAGCCGGCCCTGCAGCGTGCCGAACACCCGCTCTGAACGCCCGCGCGCCTGCGGCGAATAGGCCGCGATATGCTCGATCCCAAGATGCGATAAAGCCCGTCCCACCTGGGTTTGTTGCGTCTTCGAGACCTTCGCGCCGGCCTTCGGGGTGTAGAAGTAATGGCTGCCGCGATCGGTGTAGAGCGCGCAGAACAGACCACGCTCGCCAATCACCTCGCCCAAGGCCCGGAACGTCGACGCCGTCCCTTCTTCCTCGACCAGCAGCATCGAGTAGATCTCGCTCGTCGCATCGTCCATCGTGACGATCAGGTCCATCGCCGGCAGACCTTCGATCCAGACGTGGCGCGACCCGTCCTGGTGAAGCAGCATGCCCCGAAGCGGCCGGCGCGGACGCTTCTTGCGGTGCGCCGAACGCTTCGGCGCCTTCTGCACCAAGCCCGCAGCATGCAAGGCCAGCTTCGTCACCGTGTAGCCCAGCACATAGCCATGTCGCTTTTGCAGCTGCTCGTGGAAGTGCTTCACCGTGAAATCGGCGTACTTGTCCCGGAACAGCCCCAGCATCCGCTCCAGCTCTTCCTCCGGCGCACGCCTCGGTGATCGCCGGCCCATGCGCCGGTCGACCAGCCCGTCATCGCCCTCCGCCTCAAAGCGTTCCGCCCAACGTTGGAACGTCCGCACGTTGATCCCCAGAAGCTCAGACGCCGCCTCCTGCGTCAGCTCCTTCGCCTCAGTCCGATCCAGCAAACTCGAAAACCGCATCCGTCGTACACCCTCGTGAATGGATGCCGTGCCCATCGTGCCCCCTTTGTTCCGGGGCACCAAAAACACGACACTTCACGAGCTACAAACAGGCGACAGATCACGAGCTACTGACAGGCCACATCCGACGCGTTGACTGCGTCCGCGGTGCCGTCCACGCTGACTTGCGTGCCGGCGCCGGCGTGCGCGCCATCGGGCGCGGTCAGCGCCAGAGCGACGAGCGCCGCCGCTCCGGTAAGAACTCTTTTTTTCATGACCCTATTTTCCTTCGAGCAGGCAGGAATGCCCCGTGAAGGGATTAGGTAATTTGGCCCCGCCTTTCTCGGCAGCGGCGGAAGCTTTGTCGGTCACTCTCGGAAGCGATGCGGCGGTGGCGGAAGTCGGTCGGGCAAAAACGGAAGTCGTTGGCGATTGACCTCCCGCGTAATTCGAGCGAACTGACGAAATGATAAGCGGCCGCTGATCACGATGCGTCGGTACACCCGTCAGCGATTCGGGGAGGCAGGAAATTGGAGTTCCAGACGTTATGCGCAAAGTCACGTTTTTGAGCGATTCCTTGCCCGAAAGGGATCGCATCGAAGCGACGAGCCATATTCTTTCCGCGCCCGGCGGAAAGACAACGGTCGCAAGATGCTCGGCGGCTGACTTTCATTGCCGCCTGGAGAGTCTGGAACTACCCGGCTTATATTCGCTCGTGATGCACTCCTCCGCTGTCGTCATCGACTGTGCCGGAGGCGGGCCTCGTTCGGATCACTTCAGATTCGGCTTCGGGGCAGCGCCCTGGTCGATGGCTTGCGCCGGCGTCGATACGACCATCCAAAGGCGAGACGCTTATCTGCGAAGTTCGGAGTTTCCCTGCACTTTCGCATGCGACACTTCGGCCGGCGCCCGGGTGGTCGAGATTCCCGCACAGGAAATCTTCCGGCGTCTGAGAATCAAGGATACCGCCTTTGCTCGCCCGGTGCTCGGCGATACGCCGGGATTGTCACTCCTGCGGCAATATCTCGGCGCTCTAGATCAGGGCGACGCCCTCTCCGATCCGGTCGAGCAGCGGCTGTTCGTCGGCCATGTCTATGATCTCATGGCCCTGGTCCTCGGCGCCAATGCGGACGCCCTCGAGCAGGCGCGTCACGGCGGCCTTCGCGCCGCTCGGCTGAAGGCCGCCAAGGACTTCATCGACGCGCATCTGCTCGATCCCGATCTGTCGGACCGCGCCGTCGCAGCCCATCTCGGCGTCTCCGATCGTTATGTGCGCATGTTGTTCGCCGGCGAAGGAACGAGCTGCAAGAGCTATATCCATGCGCGAAGGCTGGCGGCGGCATATGCGATGCTGACGAGCCCGGTTTGGGTACGAGTGAAGATCATCGATCTAGCCTATCGATGCGGTTTCAGCGATATCACCACGTTCAATCGACAGTTTCGCGCCCGCTACGGCATGACGCCGTCCGAGGCGCGGGAAGCCCCGTCGGAAGCAAGACCGAATATGGGCGACTGGAAATAACGCCAGCGGCGCTTGGGTATCAGAACTCGCCCGCCAGTCCCGCGCGGGACGCGTGGACCATCATCGGCGCCGCGACGTCGAGCCGGTATGCGAGCGAGACGCCCCCGGCGCCTTCCTTTGGAAGAGCAATTGCCCGCCGGCCCGGCGAAGTGCAGATAGCCCAGTTCCTCGCGAACGACCAAATCCATGCGCTTATGATAATCGACCAAGCGGCGCCGATCGCAGCGCTGACCGACCAGACCATCGCCGGTTGGAGTCGCATGTGGCGATGCAGGACTGCGTGATCGCCAATCTCGATGCGTTTTTCGCCGGCAGGCCGCTGCCGTATTCAGTCACGGAGTCTTGACCGGCCGATGGTGGCAAGAATTCAGGCGGCTATGCACGGGATAGCCGAGCGCCTGGCGGAGCTTCCCAATCCGTCGAACGCCCACACCTGCAGCCTATGGGGCCCCGGGCGATAGAGGTTGCAGGCAGAAGCCCGTCGGTGAGCAGCCGGCGCCCCGAAGCGGATTCGGGACATCGCCCTTCGGTTTGCGCGACCTTGCTGGCTTAGCCAATCTTAGCCCTCAAGGTCGCCCACATGCTTGTCCGGAATCTCATTGTCGTGGCGTCGGTCGTCGTGGCTTCTTGCCTCCGGCCGGCTGTTGAGAACGCACCATCAAACCTGGGGACGGAAACATCTAGCGCGCTAACTCCACCCTCCGATTCTTGGCCCGCCCATCTTCCGTGGTGTTGTCGACGATGGGCTTTGCATCGCCGAAACCCGCCGGGGTAAGACGATCCGCGTTGACGCCCTGCCGGCCAAGCCAAGCCACCACCGCTGCCGCTCTGGCCTGAGAGAGCTTCTGATTTGTGGCAGGCGCTCCCACGTTGTCCGTGTGGCCTTCGACCTTCAGCCGCAGATTGGGATGGTCCACCAGCAACTTTCGAATTTCGCTCAGGACCGCTTCCGAGTCCGGGCGGATCGTCGCCTTGCCTGTGTCGAAGTTGATGCCATACACGGCAACGCGTCCTTTGTCCTCGAGTGCCTTGTAGAAGCCGTCTGCGTCTGCGTCGAGCTTCTGCTCCATCTGACCGGGCTCGGCGATTGTCAGCGTCGACTCCATCCAATCTCCCTGATCAGTGGCGCTGAGGTTCACGTAGACTGTAGGCTTCCCGCCGCGATCGAGCCGAAATGCGCCGAAGGTCTCTCCTCCGATCTTGGCATGCGAGGGCAGCTTGTCGACCCGTCCCGCCACAAGCGTCACGAACCCGGCTTTGCCGAGCGCGGCCTCGTACTGGCGCAGGATCTCGAAAGCGGACGTGCCGGGCTTGTGCTCATAGACATATCGCATGATACGGCCCCCTATCTCCTCGATCTTCGCCTCGGGCTCCCCATCACTGCCATGCTGGGTTCCGGTGACGACTTCGACGCTGTCAAAAGCCTTCTCGTCATATTCCGTCACCCGTGCCTGCGGGTAGAACTTGATGATCGAATGCTCCTTTGTCCCCTTCACATTTTTCTCATTCCAGGCCGCCGACGACGGCAGGCTCAAAGCAAGCATTAACAATCCAGCGAGTATCATGCGCATCGAATGCCTCATTGGTATCTCTGATCATCTATTTTGCGTGGGGGCATCGTAACGAACAGGCGTGCAGCGCAAATCCTGCGGGATACGTGGGAGGACGTCCGGTACGATGACCTTGCAAAGGGCGGTTCGTATGATCTCGCGGCCGCGCTGTCTCGGCGCTGGCTGCAGGCCGATCGGCAATTAGTGCAGACTTCGCTTGACTGCGGAGTCTGGATCGGAAACATGGGCTGGCTTTCTCCAATGATGCCCCATGCCTGTGCTGTTCGACTCCAAGACGATTGCCGCTCGCGATAATTTTCCTCTTTGGCAGGAGTTCATCGCCTCCGCCTTTTTCGGCATGAAGGCCGAACCGATCGGTGTGGACCCATTCGTAGCGCAGGTGGAGCTCTCCAACGTCAGCGGCATCGATATTGCCACCGCTCGATTTCCTGCCCAGCGCCTGTACCGCAGCAAGGCTGAGATCGCCCACATTGCGCAGGACGCTTATTGTGTGGCGCTCGTCGAAAGCGGCCTGAGCCAGGGCACGCATGGAGGCGTTTCGTTCACGGCAAGGCCGGGAGATCTGGTGATTATTGACGTGAGTAAGCCTTTCGACCTTTCCGTCTTGGGCGAGGGCACCAAGCTTTCCGTCATCCAGATCGACAAGCAGCAACTCGCCCAGCGACTGGGCGAGCCGAGGCTCGTTCCTGTCACGGCTTCGACAGGCAGCGGAGCAGAAGCCCTGCTCGCGAGCTACATAGGGGGGCTTGCACAATCCGCTGCCACGTTACCCGCAGCATCGGCCGGAAGGGCCGCTTCGATCGCCTGCGACCTTTTTGCGATCGCTTTCTCCCAACGGGCAACCGCGGACCTTGGGGCTGAGAGCGTCCACGATGCGCGCCTTGCGGCAGCGTTAACCTTCATTGCTCGCAACATTACCGATGTCTGGTTGGATGCCAAGCGCGTCGCGTGCCATCTCGGTATCTCCCCGCGATCCGTCTATGGCCTATTCGAACGCTCGGGCCTCAGTCTTGCCGAGACCATCCTGTCCCAGCGCCTGGAAGCATGCCGCGCGGCGCTCATCGACCCCACATATGCCAGGCGGACGATTGCAGACTTGGCGCTCGACCTCGGATTCAACGACCTTTCCCGGTTCAATCGTCACTACAGGGCACGCTACGGCGAGACGCCCCGTGAGACCCGAACCCGCATGTCTGGATGTGAGCGTAGTACCTAGTTCGGCCAGGGCCGATTTCGAAGGCGGGACGAGCCACAATGACACCTGTGGCCAGACAAAGCGGCGGATCGCGGTGTCGTTTACGCTAAAGGAGCCGCATCCACCGGAGGGGCTGACCAAATTTCCGAACGTCGTGCTGTCCCCGCATATCGGCGGCCATACACTGGAGTCGCATGTGGCGATGCATGACTGCGTGATCGCCAATCAAGTCGCGCTACGCCCCGATATGCAGCGTCTGCAAGTGTTTGTTGGAATTCCCGAGCTTGGACAATCCGCCGGCGCTCCGGTTACCCCGCCAGTGGCCGTTGTCGCTGGGAATAGTCATTTTTTGGGGCAAATAGTAATAGGGGGGCCCAATCGGCCCGAACTTTGCACTTGGCAAGCTGGGAAAGACTCGTTAAACAACCCCTTCCGGGCGTGCTGGCTGTCGCTGGCACGTCCGTGCTCGCATTCCGAAAACCCGATACGCTAGGAGATCATTCCTTTCAGGACATCCGCTTGGATTGCTCGAAAGGAAGGAGAGCCGTCGTTTCGGAGGGATGTGGGCAGGGGTCTTTCGGTTCGCCGGACGGCCTCGATCCTGTCCAAGACTGCAGGCGCCCGCGGTGAAACCTAGTTTCTTCAACGGCTTAATCCATCGGCCTGCATAGACGGGTGAAGACTGGATTTTCATTTTGCGCCGAAATCTGCGGCGCGATGCGGATTTGGTTCGAACCTCGACACCCCGTGGCCCGTTCGGCCCGGGAGGGCAGGCGTTTCAAATGTCGTCTTGCCCGACGTGTCCTGAGACCAAGATGTCTCGAGGTCAGGTTCAGGCGGGACGATGGGTGCAACCCGGCGGTCCTGCCTTAGGGCTAGAGACCGCCAACCGGAGAGAGCTTGCTGTGGAAAGAGCGGCAAAAAAGGACGCGGTTGAGGCGCTGAACGGTCTGTTCAAGACCACCAGCGTTGCAGTCGTCGCCCACTATTCCGGCCTCACCGTGGCCCAGATGCAGAAGCTGCGTATGCAGATGAAGCAGGCGGGTGCGTCGGTGAAGGTCTCGAAAAACCGTCTCGCCAAAATTGCTCTTGAAGGCACGGACGTCGTTGCCATCGGCTCCCTGTTGAAGGGGCCGACCGTGATCGCGACTTCAAACGATCCGGTAGCGGCGCCCAAGGTTGCCATCGAATTCGCCAAGACGAACGAGCAGTTCGTCATTCTCGGCGGGTCGATGGGTAAAACCGTCCTGGACGTGAACGGGGTGAAGGCGCTTGCCTCGCTGCCGTCACTCGATGAACTGCGCGGCAAGATCGTCGGCCTCCTGGTGGCGCCGGCGACCAAGATCGCTCAGCTCTCGACTGCGCCCGCGGCCAAGCTCGCGCGCGTCGTTCAGGCCTATGCCTCAAAGAGCGAAGCGGCCTGACGCCCTTCGCAAACATCAAACCTGGTTCGAACCGATACGCTTAAGGAAACAGATCAATGGCTGACTTACAGAAGATTGTTGACGACCTCTCGAGCCTCACCGTGCTCGAGGCTGCCGAGCTCGCGAAGTTGCTCGAAGAAAAGTGGGGCGTGTCCGCCGCTGCCGCCGTCGCGGTGGCCGGTCCGGCCGCTGCCGCCGCTGCTCCCGCGGAAGAAAAGACCGAGTTCTCGGTCATTCTCGCTGCCGCCGGCGAGAAGAAGATCGAAGTCATCAAGGAAGTCCGCGCCATCACCGGCCTGGGCCTCAAGGAAGCCAAGGACCTCGTCGAAGGCGCGCCCAAGCCGGTCAAGGAAGGCGTGAACAAGGACGAAGCCGAGAAGATCAAGGCCCAGCTCGAGAAGGCCGGCGCCAAGGTGGAATTGAAGTAAGCGAAGCTTGCTTCAACTCCATCCCCGGACGAGCGAGGCGTAGCCGAGCGCGATCCGGGGATCCACTCCACCAAAGACGTGGATGGCCGGGTCAAGCCCGGCCATGACGACGGTGGCGAGGATCAATGGAAAAGACGTGGCCGGGATCGTCCGGGCCGGGTTGTACACAAGAATGTGTGGGGATTCGAAGGTTTACCCCTCGAATCTCCACGATTGTCATCCCATATCGGGACGGCAGCACGAAAGCACGGTAGGCGGCGGGAACGGCAACGTTCCTGCGCAGGCCGTTGGGAGACGGGCAATTTCGGGCTTTTTCGGTCCGTAACTAGGCAAGTTGAGACGGGCGGGTGCGGAAGCGCCCCGCGCGTCGTTTTGCGTTTTGTAGGTCTGGCGCCAACGCTTTGGGATTTAAATCCTGAAATCAGGCTTCAGACTTTCGGGATGTATCGGAAATTCAACCCGGGGGCGATGGCAGTCGCGCTTCGGAAGGTTCGCCCCTCACGGGCGACGAAATGAGAGGCCACGATGGCGCAGCAGACATTCACCGGTCGCAAACGCGTTCGCAAGTTCTTCGGACACATCAAGGAAGTCGCCGAGATGCCGAACCTCATCGAGGTTCAGAAGGCGTCCTATGATCAGTTCCTGATGGTGGATGAACCGGTCGGCGGACGGCTGGACGAGGGCCTGCAGGCGGTGTTCCGCTCGGTGTTTCCGATCTCGGATTTCTCCGGCACCTCGATGCTGGAATTCGTCCGCTACGAGTTCGAGCCGCCGAAATACGACGTCGACGAGTGCCGCCAGCGCGGCATGACCTACGCGGCGCCGCTGAAGGTGACGCTGCGCCTCATCGTGTTCGATATCGACGAGGAAACCGGCGCCAAGTCGGTGAAGGACATCAAGGAGCAGGACGTCTACATGGGCGATATCCCGCTCATGACCATGAACGGCACCTTCGTCGTCAACGGCACCGAGCGCGTCATCGTCTCGCAGATGCATCGTTCGCCCGGCGTGTTCTTCGATCATGACAAGGGCAAGACCCATTCGTCGGGCAAGCTGTTGTTTGCCGCGCGCGTGATTCCCTATCGTGGCTCCTGGCTCGATATCGAATTCGACGCCAAGGACATCGTATTCGCGCGCATCGACCGCCGTCGCAAGATCCCGGTGACCTCGCTGATGTTCGCGCTCGGTCTCGACGGCGAGACCATCCTGAGCACCTTCTACAAGAAGATCAATTACAAGCGGGCCAAGGAAGGCTGGCGCGTGCCGTTCGACGCCACCCGTTTCCGCGGCTACTCGACCATCAACGACTTGATCGACGCCGACACCGGCAAGGTGGTGCTCGAGGCCGGCAAGAAGCTGACCGTGCGCGGTGCGCGCCAGTTGCAGGAAAAGGGCCTCAAGGCGCTGCGGCTGTCGGATGAGGAACTGGTCGGCAACTACCTCGCCGAGGACCTCGTCAATCCCAAGACCGGCGAGATCTACGCCGAGGCCGGCGAGGAAATCACCGAGAAGTCGCTGAAGGCGCTCAACGAGCAGGGCTACAAGGAACTGCCGCTGCTCGACATCGACCACGTCAATGTCGGCGCCTACATCCGCAACACGCTGCACGCCGACAAGAATATGACGCGTGAAGACGCGCTGTTCGACATCTATCGCGTGATGCGTCCCGGCGAGCCGCCGACCATCGACTCGGCGCAGACCATGTTCCAGTCGCTGTTCTTCGACAGTGAGCGCTACGACCTGTCCGCGGTCGGCCGCGTCAAGATGAACATGCGCCTCGAACTCGATGCGCCCGATACCCATCGCACGCTGCGCAAGGAAGACATTCTCGCCGTCATCAAGACGCTGGTCGACCTGCGCGACGGCAAGGGCGAGATCGACGACATCGATCACCTCGGCAACCGGCGCGTGCGCTCGGTCGGCGAGCTGATGGAGAACCAGTACCGCATCGGCCTGCTCCGCATGGAGCGCGCGATCAAGGAGCGCATGTCGAGCGTCGATATCGACACCGTGATGCCGCAGGACCTGATCAACGCCAAGCCGGCGGCCGCCGCGGTGCGCGAGTTCTTCGGCTCGTCGCAGCTGTCGCAGTTCATGGACCAGACCAACCCGCTGTCGGAAATCACCCACAAGCGCCGTCTCTCGGCGCTTGGCCCGGGCGGTCTGACCCGCGAGCGCGCCGGCTTCGAGGTGCGCGACGTGCATCCGACGCATTACGGCCGGATCTGCCCGATCGAGACGCCGGAAGGCCCGAACATCGGTCTGATCAATTCGCTGGCGACGTTTGCGCGCGTCAACAAATACGGCTTCGTCGAAACGCCCTATCGCAAGGTGAAGGACGGCCGCGTCACCGACGAGGTGGTCTATCTCTCGGCGATGGAAGAGGGCCGCTACCGCGTGGCGCAGGCCAACGTGCCGCTCGACAACAAGGGTCGCTTCACCGAGGACCTGATCGTCTGCCGTCACGCCGGCGAAGTGCTGCCGATCACGCCGGACAAGGTCGACTACATGGACGTGTCGCCGAAGCAGCTGGTTTCGGTGGCCGCGGCGCTGATCCCGTTCCTCGAGAACGACGACGCCAACCGCGCGCTGATGGGCTCGAACATGCAACGTCAGGCCGTGCCGCTGGTGCGCGCCGAAGCGCCGTTCGTCGGCACCGGCATGGAGGGCGTGGTCGCGCGCGACTCGGGGGCTGCGATCGCAGCCCGCCGCACCGGCGTGATCGACCAGATCGACGCCACCCGTATCGTGATCCGTGCTACCGACGATCTCGATCCCACCAAGTCGGGCGTCGATATCTACCGGCTGATGAAGTACCAGCGCTCCAACCAGTCGACCTGCATCAACCAGCGTCCGCTGGTGAAGGTGGGCGATCAGGTGGCGAAGGGCGACATCATCGCCGACGGTCCGTCGACCGATCTCGGCGAACTCGCGCTCGGCCGCAACGTGCTGGTCGCGTTCATGCCGTGGAATGGCTACAACTTCGAAGACTCGATCCTGCTCTCGGAGCGGATCGTGAAGGACGACGTCTTCACCTCGATCCACATCGAGGAATTCGAGGTGATGGCCCGCGACACCAAGCTCGGTCCTGAGGAAATCACCCGCGACATTCCGAACGTCTCGGAAGAAGCGCTGAAGAACCTCGACGAAGCCGGCATCGTCTACATCGGCGCCGAAGTCCGCGCCGGCGACATCCTGGTCGGCAAGATCACGCCGAAGGGCGAAAGCCCGATGACGCCGGAAGAAAAGCTCTTGCGGGCCATCTTCGGCGAAAAGGCATCCGACGTCCGCGACACCTCGCTGCGGGTGCCGCCGGGCGTGCAGGGCACCATCGTCGAAGTCCGCGTCTTCAACCGGCACGGCGTCGACAAGGACGAGCGCGCCCTGGCGATCGAGCGGGAAGAGATCGAGCGTCTCGCCAAGGACCGCGACGACGAGCAGGCGATTCTGGACCGCAACGTCTACAATCGTCTGGCGGAGCTGCTGGAAAACCGCCAGGGCATCGCCGGTCCGAAGGGCTTCAAGAAGGACACCAAGATCACGCGCGCCGTGCTCGAGGAGTATCCGAAGTCGCAGTGGTGGCTGTTCGCTTCGCCGAACGACAAGCTGATGGCCGAAATCGAGGCGATGCGGAAGCAGTACGACGAATCGAAGAAGGGCCTCGAACAGCGCTTCCTCGACAAGGTCGAGAAACTGCAGCGCGGCGACGAATTGCCGCCCGGCGTGATGAAGATGGTCAAGGTCTTCGTCGCGGTGAAGCGCAAGATCCAGCCCGGCGACAAGATGGCGGGCCGTCACGGCAACAAGGGCGTGGTGTCGAAGATCGTTCCGATCGAGGACATGCCGTTCCTTGAGGACGGGACGCATGCCGACATCGTGCTCAATCCGCTCGGCGTGCCCTCGCGCATGAACGTCGGTCAGATTCTCGAGACCCATCTCGGCTGGGCCTGCGCCGGCCTCGGCAAGCGCATCGGCCAGACGGTCGACGCCTACCTTGCCAGCGCCAAGCAGGACACCAAGCCGCTGAAGGAGACCTTGAAGAAGATCTACGGCGACGACGAGACGATCAAATCGCTCAACGACAACGAGCTGATCGAACTCGGACGTAATCTCAGCCACGGCGTGCCGATCGCGACCCCGGTGTTCGACGGGGCCAAGGAAGCCGACATCGAGGAGATGCTGAAGCTCGCCGGTCTCGACGCTTCGGGCCAGTCGACCGTCTATGACGGCCGGACCGGCGACGCCTTCGACCGCAAGGTGACGGTTGGGTACATCTACATGCTCAAGCTGCACCATCTGGTCGACGACAAGATCCACGCGCGTTCGATCGGACCGTACTCGCTCGTTACCCAGCAGCCACTGGGCGGCAAGGCGCAGTTCGGCGGCCAGCGTTTCGGCGAAATGGAAGTGTGGGCGCTCGAGGCTTACGGCGCGGCGTACACGCTCCAGGAAATGCTGACCGTGAAGTCGGACGACGTCGCCGGCCGTACCAAGGTGTACGAGGCGATCGTGCGCGGCGACGACACGTTCGAGGCGGGTATCCCGGAATCGTTCAACGTGCTGGTCAAGGAAATGCGTTCGCTCGGCCTCAACGTCGATCTGCACAATTCCAAGATGGGTGCAACGCCGACGTCCGAAGCGGCCGAGTAGTTCAAGCTCCAATGCCCGGCCTCGTGCCGGGCATCCGCGCCTCGCTCGGACGTTGAGCGGTGCGCGCGCGACTTAGAAGAATTTCGAATTTGCTGCCGGTGGCGACCGGCACGCGAGGAGAAGACCATGAACCAAGAAATTATGAATCTTTTCAATCCGACGACCCCGGCCCAGGTCTTCGACCAGATCCGGATTTCGATCGCGTCCCCTGAAAAGATTCTGTCGTGGTCCTACGGCGAGATCAAGAAGCCGGAGACCATCAACTACCGCACCTTCAAGCCGGAGCGTGACGGCCTGTTCTGCGCGCGCATCTTCGGGCCGATCAAGGACTACGAGTGCCTGTGCGGCAAGTACAAGCGCATGAAGTACAAGGGCATCATCTGCGAGAAGTGCTCGGTCGAAGTGACGCTGAGCCGCGTCCGGCGCGAGCGTATGGGCCACATCGAGCTGGCCGCCCCCGTCGCGCACATCTGGTTCCTGAAATCGTTGCCGTCGCGCATCGGCCTCCTGCTCGACATGACGCTGAAGGATCTCGAGCGGATCCTGTATTTCGAATATTACGTCGTGCTGGAGCCGGGTCTCACCGCGCTGAAGGACCGTCAGCTCTTGTCGGAAGACGAGTACCTGAAGGCGCAGGACGAATACGGCCAGGACAGCTTCACCGCCATGATCGGCGCCGAAGCGATCCGCGAGCTGCTGAAGGGGCTTGAGCTCGAGAAGCTCGAGGCGTCGTTGCGCGTCGAGATGCAGGAGACCGAGTCCGACATCAAGCACAAGAAGCTCGCCAAGCGCCTGAAGATCGTCGAGGCGTTCCGCTATTCCGGCAACAAGCCGGAATGGATGATCCTGACCGTGGTGCCGGTGATCCCGCCGGACCTGCGTCCGCTGGTGCCGCTCGACGGCGGCCGCTTCGCGACCTCGGATCTCAACGATCTCTACCGCCGCGTCATCAACCGCAACAACCGCTTGAAGCGGCTGATGGAGCTGCGTGCGCCCGATATCATCATCCGCAACGAAAAGCGCATGCTGCAGGAGGCCGTCGACGCCTTGTTCGACAACGGCCGCCGCGGCCGCGTCATCACCGGCGCCAACAAGCGCCCGCTGAAGTCGCTGGCCGACATGCTGAAGGGCAAGCAGGGCCGCTTCCGGCAGAACCTGCTCGGCAAGCGCGTCGATTACTCCGGCCGTTCGGTGATCGTGGTCGGTCCCGAGCTGCGGCTGCATCAGTGCGGCCTGCCAAAGAAGATGGCGCTGGAGCTGTTCAAGCCGTTCATCTATTCGCGGCTCGACGCCAAGGGCCTGTCCACCACGGTGAAGCAGGCCAAGAAGCTGGTTGAAAAGGAGCGGCCGGAGGTTTGGGACATTCTCGACGAGGTGATCCGCGAGCATCCCGTGCTGCTGAACCGCGCGCCGACGCTGCATCGCCTCGGCATCCAGGCGTTCGAGCCGGTGCTGATCGAGGGCAAGGCGATCCAGCTGCATCCTTTGGTCTGCGCGGCGTTCAACGCCGACTTCGACGGCGACCAGATGGCCGTGCACGTTCCGCTGTCGCTGGAAGCGCAGCTGGAAGCGCGCGTGCTGATGATGTCGACCAACAACATCCTGCATCCGGCCAACGGTCAGCCGATCATCGTGCCGTCGCAGGACATCGTGCTCGGCCTCTACTATCTGTCGATCATGCGCGAAGGCCTGTCCGGCGAGGGCAAGATCTTCGGCGAGATGTCGGAACTCGAGCACGCGCTGCATGCGAAGGTCATCCACCTCCACACCAAGATCAAGTATCGCTGGCAGGGCGTCGATGAGACCGGCAAGCCGGTCAAGCGCTGGATCGAGACCACCGCCGGTCGCGTGATGCTCGGCAACGTTCTGCCGAAGTCTCCGAAGATTTCGTACGACATCATCAACAAGCTGATGACCAAGCGCGAAATTTCCGGCGTGATCGACCAGGTCTATCGTCACTGCGGTCAGAAGGAGACGGTTATCTTCTGCGACCGGATCATGGCGCTCGGCTTCTACAACGCGTTCAAGGCCGGCATTTCGTTCGGCAAGGACGACATGGTGGTTCCGCACAGCAAGTGGAAGATCGTCGACACTACGCGCACGCTGGCGAAGGATTTCGAGCAGCAGTACAACGACGGTCTGATCACCCACGGCGAGAAGTACAACAAGGTGGTCGATGCCTGGTCGAAGGCGACGGAAGAAATCGCCAAGGAGATGATGAAGGAAATCTCTTCGACCAAGAAGAACGCCAAGGGCGTCGAAGCCGACATCAACTCGATCTACATGATGGCGCATTCCGGTGCGCGCGGTTCGCCGGCGCAGATGCGTCAGCTCGCCGGCATGCGCGGCCTGATGGCCAAGCCGTCGGGCGAGATCATCGAAACGCCGATCATTTCCAACTTCAAGGAAGGTCTGTCGGTGCTCGAATACTTCAACTCGACCCACGGCGCCCGCAAGGGCCTCGCGGACACCGCGTTGAAGACCGCGAATTCCGGCTACCTGACGCGCCGTCTGGTCGACGTGGCGCAGGACTGCATCATCACGGCCGATGACTGCGGCACCAAGCTCGGCATCAAGATGCGCGCCATCATCGATGCCGGCACCGTGGTTGCCTCGCTGGCGTCCCGCATCCTTGGCCGTACCGCCGGGGAGGATCTGCGCGATCCCGCGACCAACAAGGTCGTGGTCAAGCGCGGCACGCTGATGGAAGAGACGCATGTCGATGCCATCCAGCAGGCCGGCATCCAGGAAGTGAAGATCCGCTCGGCGCTGACCTGCGAACTCGTCAACGGCATCTGCGGCAAGTGCTACGGCCGCGATCTGGCCCGCGGCACGCCGGTCAACCACGGCGAAGCGGTCGGCGTCATCGCCGCCCAGTCGATCGGCGAACCCGGCACCCAGTTGACGATGCGGACGTTCCACATCGGCGGCGCGGCGCAGATCAGCGAGCAGTCGTTCATCGAGTCGAACTTCGACGGCAAGGTCACCATCAAGAACAAGGCCATCGCCAAGAACAGCGAAGGCCACCTGGTCGCGATGGTGCGCAACATGGTGGTTGCAATCGCCGACGCCGACGGCACCGAGCGTGCGACCCACCGCATTCAGTACGGCGCGCGCATGCACGTCGACGAAGGCGACATGGTCAAGCGCGGCCAGCGCATCGCGGAATGGGATCCGTACTCACGGCCGGTTCTCACCGAGGTCGAGGGCACCATCGCCTTCGAGGATCTGGTCGAGGGGCAGTCGATCTCGGAAACGCTCGACGAGTCCACCGGTATCGCCAAGCGCGTCGTCATCGACTGGCGCGCGTCGCGGGGCGGGGCGGATCTGCGTCCGGCCATCGTCGTCAAGGGCAAGGATGGCAAGATCCTCAAGCTCGCGCGCGGCGGTGAAGCCCGCTACATGCTGTCGGTCGATGCGATTCTGTCGGTCGACGTCGGAGCCAAGGTCAAGAACGGCGACATCCTCGCGCGTATTTCCACCGAAAGCGCGAAGACCCGTGACATCACCGGCGGTCTGCCGCGGGTTGCGGAACTGTTTGAGGCCCGCAAGCCGAAGGATGCCGCGATCATCGCGGAAATCGCCGGCACCATCCGGTTCGGCCGCGACTACAAGAACAAGCGCCGCATCTCGATCGAGCCGATCGACAAGAACGAGGAGACTCGCGAGTACCTCATTCCGAAGGGCAAACACATCCATCTGCAGGACGGTGACATCGTCGAAAAGGGCGATTTCATCGTCGAAGGCAATCCGGCGCCGCACGACATTCTGGCGATCAAGGGCATCGAGGAACTCGCTGCCTATCTGGTCAACGAAATCCAGGAGGTCTACCGGCTGCAGGGCGTGCTGATCAACGACAAGCACATCGAGGTGATTGTCCGTCAGATGCTGCAGAAGGTCGAAATCACCGACCAGGGCGAGACCGACATGATCTCGGGCGAACAGATCGACAAGATCGAGTTCGACCAGCTCAACGTCAAGGCCAAGGAAGAGGGCAAGAAGCCCGCCACGGGAACGCCGGTTCTGCTCGGCATCACCAAGGCGAGCCTGCAGACCCGCTCGTTCTTCTCGGCGGCCTCGTTCCAGGAGACCACCCGCGTGCTCACCGAAGCCGCCGTCAACGGCAAGGTGGACCCGCTGGAAGGCCTCAAGGAGAACGTCATTGTCGGCCGGCTGATCCCGGCGGGCACCGGCGCCTCGATGGCCAAGATCCGCGAAGTCGCCGTCAAGCGCGACAAGCTGATCCTCGACGAACGCGAAAAGCAGGCCACGATCGTGCCGACGGCGCCCGAGGCCGAGCCGCTGGCGCTGCCGCCCGCGGAATAAAGTTGCACGGATTCAGTGCGTTAGGAAAAGGCCGGCTTCACGCCGGCCTTTTTTGATTTTTTGACCCATCTCAAAGCCCGAACCCGGTTTGTTCATCTTTCCTTCAGGCTGAAAAGCGCTTTTGCTAGGGTGACTTAAGGCTGGCCACCTGGGAACAAATGGGGTGGTGGAGGCGACGGAAACATATGCTGGATCTTGCAATCGTTGGTGGCGGCCCCGGCGGGCTGATGAGCGCCTGGTATCTGAAGAAGAAGCTCGGCGAACTCTGCCGCATCACGATCTACGAAGCTTCCGACCGCGTCGGCGGCAAAATCGTCACCCGCAAGTTCGATTCGGCGCCCGCGATGTATGAAGCCGGCGTCGCCGAGATCTACGATTACTCGATGACCGGCCCCGATCCGCTGCGCGAGCTGATCCAGCATTTCGGCCTGCAGACCATTCCGATGGACGCCGAGCAGGTCCATCTCGACGGCGAGCTTCTGAACGACGTGCCGGGGATGCGCCGCAAATACGGCGCCAAGACCGCGGACGCGATCGAAGCGTTCCGCAAGCGCTGCACCGAGATGGTGTCGCCGGTCGAATATTACGAAGGTGTCGGCGCGCACGACAACGAGCACCCGTGGGCCTACCTCTCCTGCGAGGAACTGCTCGACAAGGAGGTCGACGATCCCACAGCCAAGCGCTTCTTCAAGGTGATGGCGCGCTCCGATATCGCCACCGAGAGCCACAACACCAATGGGCTGAATGCGCTGAAGAACTTCGTGATGGATGTCGACGGCTACATCGGGCTGTATTCGATCCAGAACGGCAATGAGCAGCTGATCGAGTGCCTGCAGTCGGAAGTCAACGCGAAGATCCAGCTCAATCACCGGGTGCTCAAGGTCGGCAAGACCGAGGCGGGCCGCTATCGGCTCAACATGATGAACGGCAAGGGACCGGAGACGAAAGACTTCGATCTGGTGCTGATGTGCCTGCCGCATTCCTGGCTCGCCACCATGCGCTGGGACGGCGAGCAGCTGCGCAAGTCAATGGTCAAGCACGTCGCCTATTTCGACCGGCCTGCGCATTATCTGCGGATCTCGCTGCTGTTCGACGAGCCGTTCTGGGGCGAGAAGATCCCGGGCGCCTGGTTCATGTCGGAAGCATTCGGCGGCTGCTGCGTTTACAACGAAGGCGCGCGCCACGACGTCGGCAAGCATGGCGTGTTGAACTGGCTGATCGCCGGGTCCGATGCGCTCGCATTCGCCAATCTCGGCGATCAGGAACTGATCGACGCCGCGCTGAAGTCGCTGCCGGCTTCGCTCGGCGATGCGCGCGAGCATTTCCTGGAGGGCAAGACCCACCGCTGGCTGTCCTCGGTGAATGCGATTCCCGGCGGTCTTCCGGCGCGCGACGTCATGACAAATCACCGGCCCGAGCCGAAGCAGCACCCCGGCCTCGTCGTGGTCGGCGACTATCTGTTCGACTCGACGCTGAATGGGCTGCTCGATTCCTCCGATGCCGCCACCGACATCATCGTCACCGAGATGATGCGGTTGCGCCGCGCCCGCGGCGAGGGCGGCAAGCCTTCGTCCGACAGGATCGACCGCGAATATTTCGAGAACTATCGCGGGCTCGGCCCCTATCACGAGGTCTGGAGCCAGTTCACCGATCCTGGTTACCTGACCGATCTCATCAAGATCGTCTGGGGCAGGGCCAAGGGCTACAAGCTCCTGGTGGCCGGCTCCGCCAGCGGAGAACTGGTGGGAGCGCTGCGCGATCGCGGGATAGATGCATGGGGTATCGAGAACAACCGTACGATACACGCCAGGACGCCGAAGGCGCTGAAGAAATTCAACAAGCTTGGATCGATCGTCGATATGCCGTTCAAGGACGGGGAATTCGACTTCGTGTTCGAAACCAGCCTGTGCCATGTCGGGGAAAAGCAGGTGCCCCGCGCGATTCGCGAATTGAACCGCGTGACGAAGACCGGCCTGGTGTTCGGCTCGGTGACGTCGGATATGGCGCCTGCGCTGATCGATCGCTACGACCTGCTGCGCGGGGTCAAGAAGCTCGGCACCTGGTGGGAGTGGTCGGAATTGTTCTTCTCCAACGGGTTCGACCTGTCGATGCACCGCCGCGACACCACGGACGCGCTCTGGGCGGCGACGCTGGCCGCCAACAAGGGACCCGGCCAGTGGTATGCGGATTCCGACAGCCTGCGCTACTCGTTCTTTGACAAGGTTGCCGACGACGACGATTAGTTGATGGTGCGTATTCTGATCGCAGAACCGGTGCCCCTCTTGCGGAATGGCGCCCGGCGCTTCGCCGGTACTCCAATTATTTTGCCGAACGCATCCTGATCGCATAGGATCGCGGGCGGTGGCTCTCCGGGCCGCCTCCCTCGATTTTTGCGGTCATGCCGGCCGTGCAGCATCGGTTGGTCTAATGGCGCCCAAGCCTCCCTCATCGGATGATCGGAACCCTGCTTCCGCTGACGATCCGGTTGCGCCGGAGCGCGACGAAAAGCTGGCGGCGGACGCCGGGCTTGCGAATCGCCCCGTCGACGACATGGCGGCCAAGCTGCCGGAACCCGATGACGAGATCGAGATAGACGACGATGATGATGAGGATCTCGTCGTCTTTACCGCCAAGGAAGCCGCCGGCGCGCTGGCAACGATCTATGCGTTCATTCAGCCGTTCCTGAAGAACTACAAGAAAATGCTGGCAATCGTCAGCTTCGGCGTCGTGGTCGAGACGCTGTTCAACGTCATCATGCCGCTGAGCCTGAAATTCCTGATCGACGATGCGCTCGGCGAGGAGGATTTCCACGCGCTCTACATCATCCTCGGTGTGCTCGCGGTGGCCGGAATCATCACCTCGATCGTCGCGGTATGGTACGAGCGCTGGGACGCCAGGCTCGCGTCCTCCGTCATATCGGACGTGCGTTCCCGCCTGTTCGAGCACGTGCAGGATTTGCCGGCGTCCTATTTCGCGCGCACCAGGCGCGGTGAAATCTTGTCGCGCTTTTCCATCGACCTTTCGGCCTTTGAAGGTTCGGTCAAGAGTTTTGCCAACAGCGCGGCGTTGCCGTTCCTGGAACTGATCGCCGGCATCATCCTGATGCTGTTTTTGAACTGGCAGCTCGCCGTGGTGTCGCTGCTGGTGTTTCCGATCACGCTGATCGGTCCGCGGATTCTGACGCCGAAAGCGGTGCAGGCGAATTACGAGCAGAAGCTCCACGAATCCTCGCTGCTCGGCATGGTGCAGGAAAACGTCGCCGCACAGGCGGTGGTCAAGGCATTCAGCCTGCAGCGCCGCACCTTCGGCTGGTTCACCATGCGGAACCACGACGTTCGCAACAAGACTGCGTCCGCGGTGTTCCTTTCGACCATGGTCGAGCGTTCGGTCACAATTGCGGTGCTGTTGCTGCACCTCGTGGTGCTCGCGATCGGCGCCTATCTCGCGACCAAGGGACAGATCACCGTCGGAACCTTCGTGACCTTCGAGAGCGCGTTCTGGGAGGTGTCCTACAACATCGCCCACCTCATGCATTTCATTCCGGTGTCGATCCAGTCGGCGGCGGCGGTGCGTCACATTCAGGAACTGCTCGATGAGCCGATCCGCGGCGGTGCCGACCGCCCGGGCGCACCCGAGCTGCCGCGCATCACCAACGACATCACCTTCGACCGCGTGTCGTTCAAGTATGAAGGCACCGATACGCCGGTGCTCGACAATCTCAGTCTCAAGCTCGATGTCGGCAAGACCATCGCCATCGTCGGCCCGAGCGGCTCCGGCAAGAGCACGCTGCTGAACCTGATCCTTCGCCTCTACACTCCGGACGAAGGGCGTGTGACCATCGACGGCGTCGATATCCGAAGGGTGACCCGGGAGTCCCTGCGCAAGAGCATGGCAGTGGTATTCCAGGAAAACATGCTGTTCAACATGTCGATCCGGGAAAACATCCGGCTTGGCAAGGAAGGCGCGACCGACGCGGAGGTCGAGGAGGCGGCGCGCAAGGCCGAAATCCATCGCTACATCATGAGCCTGCCTGAGAAATACGATACCCAGGTCGGCGAGCGCGGCGATACCCTGTCGGGCGGGCAGCGCCAGCGCATCGCGATCGCCCGCGCCATCGTGCGCGATCCGTCAGTGCTACTGCTCGACGAGGCGACCTCGGCGCTCGACCAGACCACGGAAGCCGCGATCAACAAGACGCTGCTGAAGCTCGCCAAGGGCCGCACCATGATCTTCTCGACCCACCGGCTGACTTCGGTGGTCGAGATGGACGAGATCATCGTGATCTCCGGCGGCAAGGCGATCGAGCGCGGCTCGCACGAACAGCTGCTCGCCGCCAACGGCGTCTATCGAAAGCTGTGGGACGATCAGAGCCACAGGCCGCATCATGCGGCCGATCAGGTTGACGACGATGATGATGAGGATTGAGCCGGCGAATGCCGCGAGATCGAGCCGGCGCCGCCGCTAGAATCGACTGACGTCAGGACGCGAGACTTCCTTGTTCCGGAGGCGCCGCCGGCTTCGTAGCCAGACTTCGCGGCATCGATCCGGCCAAAAGCCGCTTTCGGATCGATCGCCATGTGCCCATCGACAATCGTGCGATGAAGCGTGCCCAGCGCCGGGCGCGCCACGACAGGCCGTTGTCGGTCGACAGCGAACGCAGGTGGTAGGCCTTTGCCAGACACCGCGCCTCGCACGCCGTCTTTTCCGGATCGCTGTAGAACCCCGCAATCTTCTGGACGTCCATGCCGTCGGTCGCCAGCCATTGCGGGATGTAGACGTTGCACAGGCGCCCAACGTCGGTGAAGACCTTGGTGGTGCCGGTGCCTGCTGCGGGGCAGGAGGTCGAGAATGCGTCGCCGACCAGCACGATCCCCGGCTGAAGGTAGCCATCGGTGACGAACAGATCGGCGGGCCGGATCTTGACCGGGCCGCTCACCTTGAAATCACCCATCATGCGCTGCAGGCGCGGCATAAGTGCGCGCATGGTTTCTTCCGGCGCCTGCTTGAACCGCTGCAGCCACGGGTCGGTCATCTCGCGGTACACCATGAAATTGGCGCGCATCTTGCCGCCGATCGGAAACAGCGAGAGGTAGGCCATCCGCGCGCTCGAGCGCTTCGGCCAATAGGTCAATGCCGGGAAGCTGAATGCCGCACGGCCAACCGGCTCGACGTCGAAGCCGAGCGTGATCGAATGGCATTCGCTGACGACGCGGCGCTTGATGCCGAGCGTGTGACGAAGGCCGACATTGAGGCCGTTCGCGAGCACCACCAGCCGCGCCGAGATTTCCTCACCGTTGGACAACACGATTTTCTGCCGCTCCGGGCCGTTGGCAATGCTGGAGGCCTTGGCGTGGATCGTCGTGACGCCTTGCGGAATCTGCGCGCGCACGGTGTTGACCAGGGTGTCGTACATGATGCCGTGCTGGTCGCTGGCTTTGCGGGCGACGACGTAGCCGAAGCGCGCTTCCCACACTTCGCCGTCGAGCGTGGTCGCCCGCAAGGTCGCATCCGCAAGACCGGTCTTGCGCAGCAGACCGAGCTGCTCGCCGCCGAGTTTTTCGCAGCGCAGTTCGGGCGGATAGACGGTGTGGGGGTCGATCAGGACCGCCGGGATACCCGCGCGTCCGAGCATCGCCGCGGCCGTGGAGCCGGAGAGACCGCCACCGACGATTGCAACATCCGTGTACCGCATGCATCTGCCCCGGATCCGAAGGCCCATCCATGCGCCGCAAAAGGCAAACAAAGCCTGAAAGAAAAGGCCCGAATAGGCGTGGTACCGGTTCCCGACTTAACTCAAAAGCAATCAGGGGCGAACAAGATCGCGCCGGCGCAGCCCCTCGAAGCATTGGTCCGATGATTTCGGTAACGATTGATTCACCTAACCCTGACATCGGCCCGCAGTGGGACGATCTCGTCCCGCGTGCGAACTCGAACGTCTTCATGAACCCCGCCGCGTTGACGGCGGCTGCCGAGCTGAACTTCGCCAGGATCCAGGTGTTGCTGGCCTGGGAGGAGGGCGGAGGCGAGCGCAAGCTGGTTGGCGTCTGGGCGCTGCAATCGCGCCGGCCCGTGCCGTTCTGGCCCATGCTGCTCGAAGCGCTGCCGTACAATTACGCCTTCCTTTCCAGCCCCGTCGTCGATCCCGTCTGCGTCGACGAGGTGATTGCGGCATTCTTCGCGGCGATCGAGAAAAGCCCGTCGTTGCCGAAGGTGCTCAGCCTGCAATCGCTGGACGCGGAGTGTCCGAGTTATCCCGCAATATCAAGGGAACTGGCCAGGCGCGGCATCGAGCCCCTGATGCTTTCGGAAGATGCCCGGCCTTTCGTGACCCGGGAGTTCGGCGTCAAGCGATCCGGCTCCACGCGCAAGAAGCTGCGGCAGGAGTGGAAGAGATTGTCGGCGCTTGGCACCGTCGACGTCGTGAACGATCGAACGCTCGATGGCGCGCGGCAGGCCTTCGAAAGCTTTCTCGTGCTGGAAAAGGCCAGCTGGAAAGGCGACCGGGGCACCGCGCTGTTGTCCGATCCCCGCGACGCCGCCTTCGTCCGCCGGCTGTTTCAAGATCTCGCGGCGCAAGGCAACGCTTCGGTCGCGCTGCTGCGCGTCAATGGCGAGCCGATTTCCGCCCAGGTGCTGATGTATTGCGGCGCCACGGCCTATACTTGGAAAACCGCGTTCGACGCCCATTACGGCAAGTATTCGCCGGGCGCGCTGCTGATCGACAAGATTACCGACGAACTCTTCGCCGGGCCGGATATCACGGCGATCAATTCCTGCGCCATTGAAGCAAGCTTCATGGGACAATTGTGGGCCGGGCGGCGCGTGGTGGTCGATATGCTCCTGGACATCGGCCCGGGCAAATCGCTCGGCTACCGAATGGAGGCAGGCCGGCAACTCGGATATCAGCATCTGCGGAGCCTGCGGGACCGGTTGCGGCGCTGGCTTTCGCCGGGAACTCCGAAGAAACCGGCCATGGCCGCGCCGCATTGAGGGCAGGAACGCTATATTACCCGGATAATATCTAGTTTCGACCGATTTCTGTGCGATTGCGCCCGGGCTCGCGGAGGAGGGCGCCCGGATGGCCGCGAGAGATTCGCCCTATCAGGGACCCTGGACAGCGATTCCGGCGCGCGTTGAAATGCGCTCGCATGCCGATTATGCAGATGGCAGAGGCGTTTCTTTCGCTGTCGTTTCGCCTTGACTTGGCTATCCACCGCCGATAAAACCCGCGCACTTAACGACAGGCGGTGAGCGACGCCAGAGTCGGAACGGATTACCCACTCAATCCTTCGGGAACGGGCCGGGCACCAACCTCGACGAATGCCGCTCAAACGCTGTCGATTATAGCTAGGCACTGCCAGGACGATCTTGGTTCTCTAGAGCAAGTCCTCTTGAGATTGATTTCGGATGCATGACCTCGGTAGCCGACTGAGCAGCGCGAGCTGATCGGTTACGACCGCGGTCCTCTGTGGCGTCGAAGCGCTTTCCGCTCAGCAATGAGCAGTTGGCGCGATTTCGCTTTGCGCGGTTGTTTCCGCGTGGTGCGGCCGGACGGGACCGGATGTCCCGAATGAATTTGCGGAGCCAACCATGGTTTCGCGCGAACTAAAGGGTGAAGGCTGACATGCCGACGATCAACCAGCTGATCGCAAGTCCGCGGACGGTACAGAAGTCGCGCAAGAAGGTGCCCGCGCTGCAGCAGTCGCCGCAGAAGCGCGGCGTTTGCACGCGCGTCTACACCACGACCCCGAAGAAGCCGAACTCGGCGCTTCGTAAGGTCGCCAAGGTGCGCCTGACCAACGGCTTCGAGGTCATCGGCTACATCCCGGGTGAAGGCCATAACCTTCAGGAACACTCGGTGGTCATGATCCGCGGCGGCCGCGTCAAGGATTTGCCCGGCGTGCGCTACCACATTCTCCGCGGCGTCCTCGATACCCAGGGCGTCAAGAACCGTAAGCAGCGTCGTTCGAAGTACGGCGCGAAGCGTCCGAAATAATCGGGAACAGACCAGATGTCTCGTCGCCATTCTGCTGAAAAGCGTGAAGTGAACCCGGATCCGAAGTTCGGGAACATCATCATCACGAAGTTCATGAATTCGATCATGTATGACGGCAAGAAGTCTGCCGCCGAGAGCATCGTCTATGGCGCGCTCGAAATGATCGAGACCAAGACCAAGCAGGGTCCTTTGCCGGTTTTCGAGCAGGCTCTGGAAAACGTGATGCCGACCATCGAAGTGCGGTCGCGCCGCGTCGGTGGCGCTACCTATCAGGTGCCGGTGGAAGTGCGTTCGGTGCGCCGTCAGGCGCTCGGAATTCGCTGGATTATCACGGCGGCGCGCGAGCGCAACGAAAAGACGATGACGGAGCGGCTCTCGGCCGAGCTGCTTGACGCGTCGAATGGCAGGGGGAACGCCGTCAAGAAGCGTGAAGACGTGCACCGGATGGCGGAAGCCAACCGTGCCTTCTCACACTATCGCTGGTAACGGCGAAACAACGGATTTTAAGGAACACCCCATGCCCCGCGTTCATGCCATAGAGAACTACCGCAACTTCGGTATCATGGCGCATATCGATGCCGGCAAGACCACGACCACCGAGCGCATTCTCTATTATACCGGCAAGAGCCACAAAATCGGCGAAGTGCACGAAGGTGCCGCGACGATGGACTGGATGGAGCAGGAGCAGGAGCGCGGCATCACCATTACGTCGGCCGCCACTACCGCGTTCTGGAACGGCAAGCGCCTCAACATCATCGACACCCCCGGCCACGTCGACTTCACCATTGAAGTCGAGCGTTCGCTGCGCGTGCTCGACGGCGCCGTATGCGTGCTCGATTCGAACCAGGGCGTTGAGCCGCAGACTGAAACCGTCTGGCGCCAGGGCGACAAGTACAAGGTTCCGCGCATCGTCTTCGCCAACAAGATGGATAAGACTGGCGCCGACTTCTACAAATGCCTCGACGATATCGTCGACCGTCTCGGCGCCAAGCCGATTGCGATCCAGCTGCCGATCGGCGCGGAGAACAACTTCAAGGGCCTGGTCGATCTGGTCCGCATGAAGGGCGTGATCTGGGAAGACGAGGCGCTCGGCGCCAACTTCAAGGACATCGATATTCCTGCCGACCTCGCCGACAAGGCGAAGGAATACCGCGAGAAGATGCTGGAAGCCGCCGTCGAGCTCGATGACGACGCGCTGGCCGCCTATCTCGACGGCAAGGAGCCCGACGAGGCGACCTTGAAGCGGCTGATCCGCAAGGCGGTGCTGACCGGTGCGTTCTTCCCGGTGCTGTGCGGCTCGGCGTTCAAGAACAAGGGCGTCCAGCCGCTGCTCGACGCGGTGGTGGATTATCTGCCGTCGCCAGTCGACGTGCCCGCCATCAAGGGCGTCGATGATGACGGCAATGAAGTCGTTCGCCTGCCGAACGACGCGGAGCCGCTGGCGCTGCTCGCGTTCAAGATCATGGACGATCCCTTCGTCGGCACCATCACCTTCTGCCGCATCTATTCCGGCACGCTGCTTTCGGGCACCGGCGTCGTCAACTCGACGCGCGACCGCAAGGAACGTATCGGCCGCATGCTGTTGATGCATGCCAACAACCGCGAAGACATCAAGGAAGCCTATGCCGGCGACATCGTCGCGCTGGCTGGCCTGAAGGAAGCCCGCACCGGCGATACGTTGTGCGATTCGAACAAGCCGGTGATTCTGGAAAAGATGGAATTCCCCGAGCCGGTCATCGAGATCGCGATCGAGCCGAAGTCGAAGGCCGACCAGGAAAAGCTCGGCGTCGCGCTGGCGAAGCTGGCCGCCGAAGATCCGTCGTTCCGGGTTTCGACCGACCTGGAATCCGGCCAGACCATCCTCAAGGGCATGGGCGAACTCCATCTCGACATCAAGGTCGACATCCTGCGCCGTACCTACAAGGTCGACGCCAACATCGGCGCGCCGCAGGTGGCGTTCCGTGAGCGCGTCACCAAGCGCGCGGAAGTCGATTACACCCACAAGAAGCAGACCGGCGGTACCGGCCAGTTCGCGCGGGTCAAGTTCGTCGTCGAGCCCAACGAGCCGGGCAAGGGATTCGAATTCGAATCCAAGATCGTCGGCGGCGCAGTGCCGAAGGAATACATCCCCGGCGTCGAAAAGGGCCTCAACAGCGTGCTGACTTCGGGCGTGGTCGCCGGCTTCCCGGTGGTCGACGTCAAGGTCCAGCTGGTGGACGGCGCCTATCACGACGTCGACTCCTCGGCGCTGGCCTTCGAAATCGCATCGCGCGCGGCGTTCCGCGACGCGCTGCAAAAGGGCAAGTCGGTCCTGCTCGAGCCGATCATGAAGGTCGAAGTGGTGACCCCGGAAGACTACACCGGTTCGGTCATCGGCGACCTCAACTCGCGGCGCGGCCAGATCCAGGGTCAGGACATGCGCGGCAACGCCAACGTCATCAATGCGATGGTGCCGCTCATGAACATGTTCGGTTACGTGAATAACCTGCGCTCGATGAGCCAGGGGCGCGCAACCTTTACGATGCAGTTCGATCACTACGCGGAAGCGCCGGCGAACGTGTCGGCGGAAGTCCAGAAGAAGTTTGCCTGATTGTCGTTGACGGCAGTTAACGACTGAACGGAGAGTCAAATGGCCAAAGCAAAGTTTGAACGTACTAAACCGCACTGCAACATCGGCACCATCGGTCACGTCGACCACGGCAAGACGTCGCTGACGGCGGCGATCACCAAGGTGCTGGCGGAAACCGGCGGTGCGACGTTCACCGCGTACGACCAGATCGACAAGGCGCCGGAAGAGAAGGCGCGCGGCATCACGATCTCGACCGCACACGTCGAATACGAGACCAAGAACCGGCATTACGCCCACGTCGACTGTCCGGGCCACGCCGACTACGTCAAGAACATGATCACCGGTGCGGCGCAGATGGACGGCGCGATCCTGGTGGTGTCCGCGGCCGACGGCCCGATGCCCCAGACCCGCGAGCACATCCTGCTGGCCAAGCAGGTCGGCGTTCCCGCCATGGTCGTGTTCCTCAACAAGTGCGACATGGTCGACGATCCGGAACTGCTCGAACTGGTTGAGCTGGAAGTCCGCGAACTGCTGTCGAAGTACGATTTTCCCGGCGACAAGATCCCGATCATCAAGGGATCGGCGCTGGCGGCGCTGGAAGACAAGGACAAGAAGCTCGGTCACGACGCCGTGCTGGAACTGATGGCGGCGGTCGACAGCTATATTCCGCAGCCGGAGCGTCCGGTCGACCAGCCATTCCTGATGCCGGTGGAAGACGTGTTCTCGATCTCGGGCCGCGGCACGGTGGTGACCGGTCGCGTCGAGCGCGGCATCATCAAGGTCGGCGAAGAAATCGAGATCGTCGGTCTGCGCGATACCCAGAAGACCATCGTCACCGGCGTGGAAATGTTCCGCAAGCTGCTCGACCAGGGCCAGGCCGGCGACAACATCGGCGCGCTGCTGCGCGGCACCAAGCGCGAGGAAGTCGAGCGCGGTCAGGTGCTGTGCAAGCCGGGTTCGGTGAAGCCGCACACCAAGTTCAAGGCTTCGGCCTACATCCTCACCAAGGAGGAGGGCGGCCGTCACACTCCGTTCTTCACCAACTACCGGCCTCAGTTCTACTTCCGCACCACCGACGTGACCGGTGTCGTGCATCTGCCGGAAGGCACCGAGATGGTGATGCCGGGCGACAACATTTCGATGGAAGTGCACCTGATCGTGCCGATCGCGATGGAACAGAACCTGCGCTTCGCGATCCGCGAAGGCGGCCGCACCGTCGGTGCCGGCGTCGTCGCAAGCATCATCGAGTAAGCGAATAGGGAATGGCGAATAGCGAATGGTCTAAGTCCACTCGCTATTCGCTACTCGCCACTCGCTACGACAAAGAAAGACATCGGCAATGAACGGCCAGAATATCCGCATCCGTCTCAAGGCGTTCGACCATCGAATTCTCGATTCGTCGACGCGTGAGATCGTGAACACGGCGAAACGGACCGGTGCTCAGGTTCGCGGACCCATTCCGCTGCCCACCCGCATCGAGAAGTTCACCGTCAACCGTTCGCCGCACGTCGACAAGAAGAGCCGCGAGCAATTCGAGATGCGCACGCACAAGCGTCTTCTCGACATTGTCGATCCGACCCCGCAGACCGTCGATGCTTTGATGAAGCTCGATCTGGCCGCCGGCGTCGACGTCGAAATCAAGCTCTAAGGTTTTTGGATCCCGTCCGAAGTTAGCGGACAGAAAGAACAGGAAGCACGCCGATGCGCTCCGGAGTGATCGCACAAAAGGTCGGGATGACGCGGGTCTTTACGGAGACCGGCGAACATATCCCTGTGACCGTGCTGAAGCTGGGCAACTGCCAGGTGTTGGGCCACCGCACGACCGAGAAGAACGGTTATGTCGCGTTGCAGCTCGGCTCGGGCACCCGCAAGACGGTCTATCTGCCGAAGGCGGAGCGCGGCCAGTTCGCGGTCGCCAAGGTCGAGCCCAAGCGAAAAGTCACCGAGTTCCGCGTGTCGCAGGACGCGCTGATCCCGGTCGGCGCCGAGATTCAGGCGGACCATTTCGTGGTCGGCCAGTTCGTCGACGTCACCGGCACCTCGGTCGGCAAGGGTTTCGCCGGCGGCATGAAGCGCTGGAATTTCGGCGGCTTGCGCGCCACCCACGGTGTCTCGGTTTCGCATCGTTCGATCGGTTCGACCGGCGGACGCCAGGATCCCGGCAAGACCTTCAAGAACAAGAAGATGCCCGGCCACATGGGCGTCGATCGTATCACTACGCTTAATCTGCGCGTTGTGCAGACCGACGTCGAGCGCGGCCTGATCCTCGTCGAGGGCGCCGTTCCCGGCTCCAAGGGCGGATGGATCGCGGTGCGCGATGCCGTGAAGAAGCCGCTGCCGAAGGATGCTCCGAAGCCCGGCAAGTTCAAGGTCGTGGGCGGCGAGCAGGCTGCGGAAGCGCCGGCCGAGCAGGAGGGCGTGTGAGATGGAATTGAAAGTCACAACGCTTGAAGGCAAGGCGGCTGGTTCGGTTCAGCTGTCGGACGAGATCTTCGGTCTCGAGCCGCGCAAGGACATCATCCAGCGCTGTGTGCAGTGGCAGCTCAACAAGCGGCAGGCCGGCACCCACAAGGCCCAGGGCCGCGCCGACGTCTGGCGCACCGGCAAGAAGATGTACAAGCAGAAGGGCACCGGCGGTGCCCGTCACGGCTCGGCCCGCGTGCCGCAGTTCCGCGGCGGCGGTCGTGCCTTCGGTCCGGTGGTTCGTTCCCACGCCACCGACCTGCCGAAGAAGGTTCGCGCGCTCGCGCTCAAGCATGCGCTGTCGGCCAAGGCCAAGGACGGCGGCCTGATCGTGATCGAATCGGCGACGCTGGAGGCCGCCAAGACCAAGGCGCTGATCGGGCATTTCTCGGGTCTCGGCCTGACCAATGCGCTGATCATCGACGGCGCCCAGGTTCATGACGGATTCGCCATCGCCGCCCGCAACATTCCGAACATCGACGTGCTGCCGGTCCAGGGCATCAACGTCTATGACATTCTGCGTCGTCAAAAGCTGGTGCTGACCAAGGCGGCGCTCGATGCGTTGGAGGCGCGCTTCAAATGAAGAATATCGATCCGCGCCACTACGACATCATCGTCTCGCCGGTCGTGACCGAAAAGGCGACCATGGCGTCCGAGCACAACAAGGTGGTGTTCAAGGTCGCGGCCAAGGCGACCAAGCCGCAAATCAAGGAAGCCGTCGAGAAGCTGTTCGACGTCAAGGTCAAGAGCGTGAACACGCTGGTGCGCAAGGGCAAGACCAAGGTCTTCCGCGGCACCTTCGGTTCGCAGTCGGACGTGAAGCGCGCGATCGTGACCCTCGAAGAGGGCCACCGCATCGACGTCACCACCGGGCTATAAGGCGATACGACGATGGCATTGAAAAAATTCAACCCCACGACGCCGGGCCAGCGCCAGCTGGTGATGGTCGATCGTTCGGCGCTCTACAAGGGCAAGCCGGTCAAGGCTCTGACCGAGGGCAAGCAGTCCTCGGGCGGCCGCAACAACACCGGCCGCATGGTCGTGCGTTTCCGCGGCGGCGGCCACAAGCAGTCCTATCGCATCGTCGACTTCAAGCGCACCAAGGTCGACATGCCGGCGACGGTCGAGCGGTTGGAATACGATCCGAACCGCACCGCCTTCATCGCGCTCTTGAAGTACACCGACGGCACCCAGTCCTACATCCTGGCCCCGCAGCGCCTGGCAGTCGGCGACACCGTGATCGCCGGCAATTATGTCGACGTGAAGCCGGGCAATGTCATGCCGCTCGGCAACATGCCGATCGGCACCATCGTCCACAATGTCGAACTGAAGATCGGCAAGGGCGGCCAGATCGCCCGTTCGGCCGGCACCTATGCGCAGCTCGTCGGCCGCGACCATGATTACGTGATCGTCCGCCTCAATTCGGGCGAACAGCGCCTGGTTCACGGCCGCTGCACCGGCACCATCGGCGCAGTGTCGAATCCGGACCACATGAACATCTCGATCGGCAAGGCCGGTCGCAACCGCTGGCTCGGACGCAAGCCGCACAACCGCGGTGTCTCCATGAACCCGGTCGACCATCCGCATGGCGGCGGTGAAGGCCGCACCTCGGGCGGCCGTCACCCGGTGACCCCGTGGGGCAAGCCGACCAAGGGCAAGAAGACCCGCACCAACAAGTCGACCAACAGATTCATTCTCATCAGCCGCCACAAGCGGAAGAAGTAAGGAACGCCGGACATGGTTCGTTCAGTCTGGAAAGGCCCGTTCGTCGAAGGCTCTCTGCTCAAGAAAGCAGATGCCGCTCGCGCGTCCGGCCGTCATGACGTGATCAAGATCTGGAGCCGCCGCTCGACCATCCTGCCGCAGTTCGTCGGCCTGGTGTTCGGCGTCTACAACGGCCAGAAGCATGTGCCGGTATCGGTCAACGAGGAAATGGTGGGCCACAAGTTCGGCGAGTTCTCGCCGACCCGGACCTTCCACGGCCATTCTGGCGACAAGAAAGCCAAGAAGGCTTGAGGATTGAGCGATGAGCAAACCTAAGCGCGAACGGAGCCTCCCGGATAACGAGGCCAAGGCAATCGCCCGAATGCTGCGGGTGAGCCCGCAGAAGCTCAACCTGGTCGCGCAATTGATCCGCGGCCGGAAGGCTTCGGCTGCGCTCGCCGACCTGCAGTTCTCGCGCAAGCGGATCGCGGTCGACGTCAAGAAGTGCCTGGAATCGGCGATCGCCAACGCCGAGAACAACCACGATCTCGAAGTCGACGATCTGATCGTCGCCGAGGCGCATGTCGGCAACGGCATCGTGATGAAGCGTTTCGCACCGCGCGGCCGTGGCCGCTCGGGCCGTATATTCAAACCGTTCTCGCAGCTGACGATCGTCGTTCGTCAGGTCGAGGCCGAGGCTAGCGCCTAAAAGCGCAGGAGACAACGATGGGTCAAAAAATCAATCCAATCGGACTTCGTCTCGGCATCAACCGGACGTGGGATTCCCGTTGGTTCGCCGGCAAGAACGAATACGGCAAGCTGCTGCACGAGGATGTGAAAATCCGCGAGATCCTGCACAAGGAGCTCAAGCAGGCGGCGGTCGCCAGGATCGTGATCGAGCGTCCGCACAAGAAGTGCCGCGTGACGATTCACTCGGCGCGTCCCGGCGTCGTGATCGGCAAGAAGGGCGCCGACATCGACAAGCTGCGCAAGCGGGTTGCCGACATCACCGCCTCCGACGTCGTCATCAACATCGTCGAAATCCGCAAGCCGGAGCTCGACGCCACGCTGGTGGCCGAATCGATTGCGCAGCAGCTCGAGCGCCGCGTCGCGTTCCGCCGCGCCATGAAGCGCGCAGTGCAGTCGGCGATGCGTCTCGGGGCCGAGGGCATTCGTATCAACTGCTCGGGCCGTCTCGGCGGCGCCGAAATCGCGCGCATGGAATGGTATCGTGAGGGCCGCGTGCCGCTGCACACGCTGCGCGCCGACATCGATTACGGGGTGGCGACCGCGTTCACCACGTTCGGCACCTGCGGCGTCAAGGTCTGGATCTTCAAGGGCGAAATCCTCGAGCACGATCCGATGGCCCAGGACAAGAAGATGGCCGAAGGCGACACTTCGCGGCCGCGTCGCGACGCTGCCTGAGCGAAACAGAGAAGGTTTGAGGGCGTAAGCCATGATGCAACCAAAGAAAACGAAGTTCCGGAAGGCGCATAAGGGCCGTATCCACGGCGTTGCGACTTCGGGCGCGACGTTGTCGTTCGGTCAGTTCGGCCTGAAGGCGATGGCGCCCGAGCGCCTCACCGCCCGCCAGATCGAAGCCGCGCGCCGCGCGCTGACCCGTCACATGAAGCGCGCCGGCCGCGTCTGGATCCGCATCTTCCCGGACCTGCCGGTGTCGAAGAAGCCTGCCGAAGTCCGCATGGGCTCCGGCAAGGGTACCCCGGAATTGTGGGTGGCGCGGGTCAAGCCCGGCCGCGTGATTTTCGAGATCGACGGCGTGAACGTGCAGACCGCCAAGGAAGCGCTGTCGCTTGCCGCCGCCAAGTTGCCGATCAAGACGCGCTTCGTCGCGCGCATTGCGGAGTAAGGACGCTGGCCATGGCCGAGATGAAAACCGCCGATATCCGCGCAATGAGCGCCGATCAGATGGACGACGCCGTCCTCAATCTGAAGAAGGAGCGCTTCAACCTGCGCTTCCAGCGCGCCACCGGGCAGCTGGAGAACACCTCGCGGCTGCGTGAAGCCCGCCGCGACATCGCCCGCATCAAGACCATCGCCGCGCAGAAGCGCGACGCGAAGAAGTAAGGGGCCGACATGCCGAAACGTACACTTCAGGGCGTGGTCGTCAGCGACAAGCAAGCCAAGACGGTTGTGGTGCGCGTCGATCGCCGCTTCACCCACCCGATCTACAAGAAGACGATCCGCCGCTCGAAAAACTATCACGCGCACGACGAGAACAACGAGTTCAAGCCTGGCGACTTGGTGTGGATCGAGGAGAGCAAGCCGATCTCGAAGTTGAAGCGCTGGACCGTGGTCCGGGGCGAACAGAAGAAAACGGCCTGAGGTCAACGGCTTAGCCGAAAGACTTCAGGAAAATTTTAAGCGCTTATAAGCGCATCAGAAAGAGGACGAGGTGCATCAATGATTCAGATGCAGACCAACCTCGACGTGGCCGATAATTCAGGCGCACGCCGTGTCATGTGCATCAAGGTGCTTGGGGGCTCCAAGCGCCGCTATGCCACCGTGGGCGACGTTATTGTCGTGTCGATCAAGGAAGCGATTCCGCGCGGCAAGGTGAAGAAGGGCGACGTCATGAAGGCCGTGGTGGTGCGGGTCCGCAAGGACATTCGCCGCGCCGACGGCTCGGTCATCCGCTTCGACCGCAACGCCGCCGTGCTGATCAACAATCAGTCGGAGCCGGTCGGCACCCGTATCTTCGGGCCCGTGCCGCGCGAACTGCGTGCCAAGAACCACATGAAGATCATTTCGCTTGCGCCGGAGGTGCTGTGATGGCTGCCAAGATCCGGAAGGGTGACAAGGTCATCGTGCTGACCGGCCGCGACAAGGGTCGTACCGGCGAGGTGTTCGAGGTGCGTCCTGACGCCAACAAGGCGCTGGTCCGCGGGATCAACCTCGTGAAGCGTCACCAGAAGCAGACCCAGGCGCAGGAGGGCGGCATCATCTCGAAGGAGGCGCCGATCCACCTGTCCAACATCGCGATCGTCGGCAAGGACGGCAAGCCGACGCGCGTGGGCTTCAAGATTCAGGCCGATGGCAAGAAGGTACGTATTGCCAAGAGCTCGGGAGCAGAGATCGATGGCTGAGACCGCATACATCCCGCGCCTGCGCGCGGAATACGACAAGAGCATCCGCGGCAAGCTGACCGAGCAGTTCGGCTATGCCAACGTCATGCAGGTGCCGCGCCTGGACAAGGTCGTGCTCAACATGGGCGTCGGCGAGGCGGTCAATGACCGCAAGAAGGCCGAGCTAGCTGCGGCCGACCTCGCGCTGATCGCCGGCCAGAAGCCGGTCGTGACCTATTCGCGGGTCGCGATCGCGACCTTCAAGCTGCGCGAGAACCAGCCGATCGGCGCCAAGGTCACGCTGCGCAAGGCCAAGATGTATGAGTTCATCGACCGCCTGATCAACGTGGCGCTGCCGCGCGTGCGCGACTTCCGCGGCCTCAACCCGAAGAGCTTCGACGGCCGCGGCAACTATTCGCTCGGCATCAAGGAACACATCATTTTCCCCGAAATCGACTTCGACAAGATGGGGGAAACATGGGGCATGGACGTCACCGTATGCACCACGGCGAGCACCGACGACGAAGCACGTGCCTTGTTGACCGCATTCAATTTCCCGTTCCGGCAGTGAGACGCTGACAAGCCTCTCAAACGCGGAAACCCAGGAGCCAAGCATGGCAAAGAAGAGTTCGATCGAGAAGAACAACCACCGCAAGCGGATGACCAAGAACGCCGCGCCCCGCCGCGCGAAGCTCAAGGCCATTATCGCGGACAAGAGCAAGCCGATGGAAGAGCGGTTCGCGGCGACGCTGAAGCTCGCCGAGATGCCGCGCAATTCGTCTGCGACCCGCATCCGCAACCGCTGCGAAATCACCGGGCGTCCGCGCTCGAACTATCGCAAGAACAAGCTTTCCCGCATCGCGCTGCGTGAACTCGGCTCCAAGGGCCTGGTTCCCGGGCTCGTGAAGTCGAGCTGGTAAGGAGGATCGGACATGTCAACGCACGATCCCATCAGCGATCTCATCACTCGCATCCGCAACGCCCAGATGCGCGCCAAGCCCAAGGTCTCGACCCCGGGCTCGAAGATGCGCGCCAACGTGCTCGAGGTGCTGAAGACCGAGGGTTACATCCGCGGCTACGCCAGCGTCGAGCATGCCAGCGGCCGCAGCGAGCTCGAGATCGAGCTGAAGTATTTCGACGGCGAGCCGGTCATTCGCGAGATCGAGCGGGTATCGAAGCCGGGGCGGCGCGTTTACGCCTCGGTCAAGAACCTGCCGCGCGTGAACAACGGTCTCGGCATTTCCGTGTTATCGACACCGAAGGGAATCATGGCTGACCACGACGCGCGCGACGCGAATGTGGGCGGCGAAGTTCTCTTCACGGTGTTCTGAGGAAGGATCAGCCATGTCACGTGTTGGCAAGCGGCCTGTAACGATCCCGTCCGGTGTGACGGCGAACGTCGAAGGGCAGACCGTCAAGATGAAGGGGCCGAAGGGCCAGCTTCAGTTCGTCGTGCACGACGACGTCGAGGTGAAGTTCGAAAACGGCGCAGTCAAGGTCGCGCCGCGGTTCAAGACCAACCGCGCGCAGGCCCTGTACGGCACCGCGCGCGCCCAGGTCGCGAACCTGGTCGAAGGTGTCACCAAGGGCTTCGAGAAGAAGCTCGAGATCACCGGCGTCGGTTATCGCGCTGCGCTGCAGGGCAAGAACCTGCAGCTTGCGCTCGGCTACAGCCACGACGTGGTCTACGCGATCCCGGAAGGCATCGCGATCACGGTGCCGAAGCCGACCGAGATCATCGTCGCCGGCAACGATTCCCAGCGCGTCGGCCAGGTCGCCGCCGAGATTCGCAGCTATCGTCCGCCGGAGCCCTACAAGGGCAAGGGCGTGAAATATTCCGACGAATTTATCTTCCGCAAGGAAGGCAAGAAGAAGTAACGGAGCCGGCCATGTCGAGACTCAAGATCACGAACGACCGGCGCAAGAAGCGCGTGCGGCTGTCGTTGCGCCGGACCGCCAACGGCCGCCCGCGGCTGTCGGTGTTCCGTTCGTCGAAGCACATCTACGCCCAGGTCATCGACGACCTGAAGGGCGAGACGCTGGCCTCGGCGTCTTCGCTGGAGAAGGCGATGCGCGAGACCGGCAACACCGGCGCCAACATCGACGCGGCGAAGGCCGTCGGCAAGCTGCTGGCGGAACGCGCGGTGAAGAACGGCGTCACCGAAGTGGTGTTCGACCGCGGCGGTTACCTCTATCACGGCCGCGTCAAAGCGCTTGCGGATGCGGCGCGTGAAAGCGGCTTGAGCTTCTAAGGTTTGGAATTGAACGGACGAACGGACAGGGGCGGGAGCCTCTCAAGGCAAGTCTTTTAAGGATCGGAAAAACACCATGGCAGGTGAACGCGAACGCGGTGGCGGCCACAGGGGCGGCCGGGAAGAACGCGACAGCGAGTTCGTCGACAAGCTCGTCCACATCAATCGTGTGGCGAAGGTCGTCAAGGGCGGCAAGCGCTTCGGCTTTGCGGCGCTGGTCGTGATCGGCGACCAGAAGGGCCGGGTCGGATTCGGCCACGGCAAGGCGCGCGAAGTTCCCGAGGCGATCCGCAAGGCGACCGAGTCGGCCAAGCGCAACCTGACGCGCGTCGCATTGCGCGAGGGCCGCACGCTGCATCACGACATCGCCGGCCGTCACGGTGCGGGCCGGGTCTACCTGCGCGCGGCGCCGGCTGGTACCGGCATCATCGCGGGTGGTCCGATGCGTGCGGTGTTCGAAACTCTCGGCATCCAGGACGTGGTGGCGAAGTCGATCGGCTCGTCGAATCCCTACAACATGGTTCGCGCCACCTTCGACGCGCTGAAGCATCAGGATTCGCCGCGCTCGGTTGCGGCCCGCCGCAACATCAAGGTGTCCACGCTGCAGTCCCGCCGTGTCGGCGGCGACGCTGAAGCGGTCGCCGAATAACAACACGCGCGCATCACGCGCCTTTCGGAGTTAAGACGATGGCCAAGGCCGCAAAGACGATCAAGGTCGAGCAGACCGGCAGCGCGATCCGCCGCCATCACTCGCAGCGTTCGACGCTGATCGGCCTCAAGCTCAACAAGATCGGCCGGGTTGCCGAGCTGCAGGATACCCCTGAAGTTCGCGGCATGATCACCAAGGTTCAACATCTCGTCCGCATCGTCGGCGAGAAGTAAGACAGGCAAGGAGACAGGGCGATGAAGCTCAGCGATATCGCCGACAACGCCGGCTCGCGCAAGAAGCGCATGCGCGTCGGCCGTGGCATCGGTTCAGGCAAGGGCAAGACCTCGGGCCGCGGCGGCAAAGGCCAGACCGCGCGTTCGGGCGTGCGCATCAAGGGCTTCGAAGGTGGCCAGATGCCGCTGCACCGGCGCCTGCCGAAGCGCGGCTTCAACAACATCTTCCGGCTCGATTTCGCCGAGATCAACCTCGACCGGCTCCAGGAGGCGATCGACGCCAAGCTGATCGACGCCAAGGACACCATCAACGTCGAATCGCTGGTCAAGGCCAAGGTCGTGCGGCGCCCCAAAGACGGCGTGCGGCTGCTCGGCCGCGGTGAACTCAAGGCCAAGTTGAATATCGAGGTTCACGGCGCTTCGAAATCCGCCGTCGCGGCGGTCGAGAAAGCGGGCGGCACGGTGAAAATCCTGGCGCCGGCAAAGAAGGATGAAGGCGAGGCGGCGTAACATCTGCGTCATCGCCAGCGCAAGCGGGCGGTCCGGCATGCCGAGACGGTAGATTTTTCGAGGGCCGAGCACCAAATTAATGTCCGGCGCCTGCGCAATGTCCCGCCTTCGGAGGGACCACGGCGCAAGGGGCGCGGGAGAAAGCCAAACATGGTCTCAGCAGCGGAACAACTTGCGGCAAACCTGAATTTCTCGGCGCTCGGTAAAGCCGAAGAACTGAAAAAGCGCATCTGGTTCACACTGGGTGCGCTGCTTGTTTATCGGCTCGGTACCTATCTTCCGCTGCCCGGCATCGATCCCAACATCTGGGACCAGGTGTTCAAATCGCAGGCCGGCGGCATTCTCGGCATGTTCAACATGTTCGCCGGCGGCGGTATCAACCGCATGGCGATCTTCGCGCTGAACATCATGCCGTACATTTCGGCCTCGATCATCATTCAGCTTTTGACCACGGTATCGCCGCAGCTCGAGGCGCTGAAGAAGGAAGGCGAGGCCGGCCGCAAGACGCTGAACCAGTACACCCGCTATCTCACGGTGATTCTCGCCGCGTTCCAGTCCTACGGCATCGCCATCGGGCTTCAGGGCGCCGGCAATGTCGTCGCCGAACCCGGCCTGTTCTTTCTGATCTCGACCTCGGTCACTTTGACCGGCGGCACCATGTTCCTGATGTGGCTCGGCGAACAGATCACCTCGCGCGGCATCGGCAACGGCATCTCGCTGATCATTCTCGCCGGCATCGTCGCCGAGCTGCCATCGGCGCTCGCCAGCATGCTGGAGTTGGGACGCCAGGGCGCGCTGTCCACGGGCCTCATCCTGGTCGTCATCGTGATGGCGGTCGCCGTGATCGCCTTCATCGTGTTCATGGAACGCGCGCAGCGCCGGCTATTGATCCAGTATCCGAAGCGCCAGGTCGGCAACAAGATGTTCGAGGGCCAGTCCTCGCATCTGCCGCTCAAGCTAAATACCTCAGGCGTGATTCCGCCGATCTTCGCTTCCTCGCTGCTGCTGCTGCCGACCACGGTTGCCAACTTCAATGCCGGCAAGGGGCCGGAATGGTTTCAGTGGCTGAACACGCAGTTGAGCCATGGTCGTCCGCTGTTCCTGTTCCTCTATCTGGCGATGATCGTGTTCTTCGCGTTCTTCTACACCGCGATCGTATTCAACCCGACCGAGACCGCCGACAATCTCAAGAAGCATGGCGGCTTCATTCCGGGCATCCGGCCGGGCGAACGCACCGCCGAATACATCGACTATGTGCTGTCGCGCATCACGGTGCTCGGTGCCGCCTATCTCGCGATCGTCTGTTTGATTCCCGAAATTCTGATTTCCTACGCCTCGGTGCCGTTCTATTTCGGCGGCACGTCGCTGTTGATCGTGGTCAGCGTGACCATGGATACGGTGGCGCAGGTTCAGGGTTATCTGCTAGCCCACCAGTATGAGGGGCTGATCAGGAAGTCGAAGTTGCGAGGGCGCCGCCGCTGACACCCGAATTGACGCGCCGCAATACCTAGCCGGCGCTGATCGGGGTAGCGATGGTCTGGATTTGATGAGGGTGCGCGGTCAACCGCTCACCATGCCGGGGGGCGAATAAGGATGAGACTGATTCTTCTCGGGCCGCCGGGATCTGGCAAGGGGACACAGGCCCAGCGGCTGGTTGCCCGCTACGGCATCGTGCAACTCTCCACCGGCGAAATGCTGCGCGCCGCGGTGGCGGCGCAGACGCCGGTCGGCGTCAAGGCTCAGCACATCATGGCCGCCGGCGGCCTGGTGCCGGATGAGATCGTGGTCGGGATCATTTCCGACCGGCTGGATCAGCCGGATGCGGCAAAAGGCTTCATTCTCGACGGCTTTCCGCGCACTGTGCCGCAGGCTGAAGCGCTCGACGAGCTCCTGAAGAAGAAGCGCATCAAGCTCGACGCCGTGATCGAGCTGCGCGTCAACGAAAGCGCGCTGCTGCAGCGGGTCGAGACCCGGGTCGCAGAGATGCGCGCGCGCGGCGAGGACGTCCGGGCCGACGATACCCCGGAGGTGCTGACCAATCGGCTGGCGAGCTACCGTTCACAGACGGAGCCGCTGATTCACTATTACTCCGAGCGGCGCAAGCTGCTGACGGTCGACGGCATGATGACCATCGAGGCCGTCACTCTCGAGATCGACCGAATCCTGTCCGCGATCGGGGCGGTGGAGGAGGCCAAGGCCGCGAAGAAGGCGGGCGCCAAGCGGACCGCCAAACTGGCCAAGAAGGCCGGCCCCGGCATGGTCGCCAAGAAAACGGCCAAGAAAGCGGCCAAGCCGGCCGCCGGAAAAACCGCCAAAAAGGCAGCCAAGGGGACTAGGACGGCTAAAAAGACCGCCAAAAAGGCCGCCAAGGGCTCCCGCAAGGCCTCCAAGGGGGCCAAAAAGTCGGCCCGGAAGGCGCTTGCGGGTTCCCGAGCCCGCGCCGTCGGCAAGACCAGGAAAACTGCTAAAAAGGTCACGAAAAAGCGAGCTAAAGCATAGAGACGGTTGACGAAACGAAGTTGAATCCTTTAATAAGCCCGCATCCAGTCGGATAGTTTTCAGACGATGCCGGGCCCCGAGATACCCGAGGGGAAGGGCGTCGTGTTCGCGTTTGCGGACACCTGCCCGAGATAGCGAAAAACACGAGCCGTATTCCCGCGAAGGGATCGGCGACAGGAGAGAAGTCCGTGGCCCGTATTGCCGGCGTGAATATCCCGACCAACAAGCGCGTCTTGATCGCGCTCCAGTACATCCATGGCATCGGCCAGAAGAATGCCGCCGACATCATGGAGAAGGTGAAGATCCCGAATGATCGCCGCGTCAATCAGCTGAGCGATCAGGAGGTGCTGCAGATCCGTGAAGTGATCGACCGCGACTATATGGTCGAGGGCGATCTGCGTCGCGAGACCGGCATGAACATCAAGCGGCTGATGGATCTCGGCTGCTATCGCGGCCTGCGTCATCGCCGCGGCTTGCCGGTGCGCGGCCAGCGCACCCACACCAATGCGCGCACGCGCAAGGGTCCGGCCAAGTCGATCGCCGGCAAGAAGAAGTAAGAGGCGAATGGCGAATAGGGAGTAGCGAGTAGTTCTATTCGCTACTCCCTATTCGCTACTCGCATTTTTTCAGGTGTAGCCGCTGGCATTACGGCGGCGTTGAGATCGTAAGAAAGGTTCTGAAATGGGCAAGGATGCCACCCGCGTACGCCGCCGTGAGCGCAAGAACATTGCATCTGGTGTCGCGCACGTGAACTCGTCGTTCAATAACACGACCATCACCATCACCGATGCGCAGGGCAACACCATTGCCTGGTCGTCGGCCGGCACGATGGGCTTCAAAGGTTCGCGCAAGTCGACCCCTTACGCCGCACAGGTCGCGGCGGAAGACGTCTCCAAGAAGGCGCAGGAACACGGCATGCGCACGCTGGAGGTCGAGGTCGCCGGTCCGGGTTCGGGCCGCGAATCGGCGCTTCGCGCGCTGCAGGCCGCGGGCTTCACCGTCACCTCGATCCGCGACGTGACCACGATCCCGCACAATGGCTGCCGTCCGCGCAAGCGCCGGCGCGTCTGATTTTTTACGACCGCGGGCGGCACGGCCGCCCGCGATGAACTTGCGATGTACATGACGCGGACAGATCCGCGATCTCCAACGCCAGTACTTCAGATGGCATGGGTGACACAGTGACGATCCAGAAAAATTGGCAAGAACTTATCCGGCCGAACAAGCTCCACGTGACCCCGGGCACCGACTCGAACCGTTTTGCGACGCTGGTCGCCGAGCCGCTCGAGCGCGGCTTCGGTCAGACCCTCGGTAATGCGCTGCGCCGCATCCTGTTGTCCTCGCTGCAGGGCTCAGCCGTGCAGTCGGTGCACATCGACGGCGTGCTGCACGAGTTCTCCTCGATCGCGGGCGTTCGCGAGGACGTCACCGACATCGTGCTCAACATCAAGGACATCTCGATCAAGATGCAGGGCGAAGGTCCCAAGCGTATGGTCGTGAAGAAGCAGGGGCCGGGCGTGGTCACCGCCGGCGACATCCAGACCGTCGGCGACGTCGTGGTGCTCAATCCCGACCTGCAGATCTGCACGCTGGACGAGGGCGCGGAAATCCGCATGGAATTCACCGTCGCGGCCGGCAAGGGCTACGTCGCCGCCGAGCGCAACCGTCCCGAGGACGCACCGATCGGCCTGATCCCGGTCGACAGCCTGTTCTCACCCGTGCGCAAGGTCTCCTACAAGGTCGAGAACACCCGCGAGGGCCAGATCCTCGACTACGACAAGCTGACCATGACCATCGAGACCAACGGCGCGATCACGCCTGACGACGCGGTGGCCTATGCCGCACGCATCCTGCAGGATCAGCTCAACGTGTTCGTGAACTTCGAAGAGCCGCGCAAGGAAGTGGCGCAGGAGATCATTCCCGATCTCGCCTTCAACCCGGCGTTCCTCAAGAAGGTCGACGAACTCGAACTGTCGGTGCGTTCGGCGAACTGCCTGAAGAACGACAACATCGTCTACATCGGTGACCTCGTGCAGAAGTCGGAAGCGGAGATGCTCCGTACCCCGAACTTCGGCCGCAAGTCGCTGAACGAGATCAAGGAAGTGCTGGCCCAGATGGGCCTGCATCTCGGCATGGAAGTGCCGGGCTGGCCGCCGGAGAATATCGACGAGCTGGCCAAGCGCTTCGAGGATCACTATTGAGCGAATAGGGAGTGGCGAATAGCGAATAGAAAGAGAAACCATTCGCTACTTACTATTCGCTACTCGCTACCCAGGGCGAACGCAGGCGGCCCACCTGAGCAAATTGTCCGACGAGCCGTCGCGACAGAACAAGCACAAAGGAATTTAACATGCGTCACGGCAAGGTTCATCGGAAGCTCAACCGCACCGCTGAGCATCGGCGTGCAATGTTCGCCAACATGTGCGCGGCACTGATCAAGCACGAGCAGATCGTCACCACGCTGCCGAAGGCGAAGGAACTGCGTCCGATCGTCGAGAAGCTGGTCACGCTCGGCAAGAAGGGCGGTCTCGCCATGCGCCGTCAGGCGATCTCGGAGATGCGCGACCAGGATCAGGTCAAGAAGCTGTTCGACGTGCTGGCCACCCGCTACAAGGACCGCCAGGGCGGCTACACCCGCATCATCAAGGCCGGCTTCCGCTACGGCGACAACGCGGCGATGGCCGTGATCGAATTCGTCGACCGCGACGTCGATGCCAAGGGCCTCGATTCCGGCCCGGTGCAGGAGAAGTCCGCCGAAGCGGCGTAAGATCTCCTGAAGCGAAATTGAAAAAGCGGTGCCATCCGGCATCGCTTTTTTTGTTGCCTCAGTCGAAATCCTTAAAGCCCGGCTTGCCCGCGATCGGCGGCCGGCGCTGCAGCCAGGCGATGTCGGGAACGGGGCGGGCGGTTTCGGGATTGGCGGCGAGCAGCGCCTCGATCTCGCGCGCGACCGCAAGCGTGGCGAGATCGCCGCCGCGGGGGCCGATGACCTGGATGCCGAACGGCAGTCCGGCGCCGTCGCGCCCCGCGGGGATCGCGACCACGGGATGCCCCACGTTGGTGACGGCATAGGCCAGCGCTAGCCAGTGGAAATAGCTTTTCGTCTTCACGCCGTCGATCTCGGCTGGATAAAGCTCCGACCACGGCCGCGGGCTGATCGTGACCGCCGGTGCCAGCACGAAATCGTGCGCGCCGAAGAAGGCTTGCCAGCGGCGATACATGTCGGTCTGCATCGACAGCGCGCGCGCCACGTCAGCTGCGGAATAGCCGAGCCCCTCGGCGACGTTGTCGCGGATATTGGGGCCGACTTTGTCCGGGAATTTTTCCGCGAGCTCCCGGTGCCGTCCGAGGAAGGCGACGGCGCGCAGGATGCGGAACACTTCATCGGCGTTGCTGCAATCCGGGTGCGCCCATTCAACCGCGCGGAACGCCGAACCGAAGCTAGCAAGCTTCCTCCTGAACGTCTCGGCAGTCGCACGCTCGGTCGGCGCGAACCCAAAGTCAGTGGTCGCAGCGATGCGCAAGGCGGCCAGATCGATCCGCTGCGGATCGCGATAGGTCGCAGCGTCGGGCGAGCCGCCGGCATGCAGGATCGCCGACAAGGGATCGCGCCCGTCACGGTCCAGCATGCAGGACAGCATCAGACACGCATCGGACACGGTTCGCGCCATCGGCCCAAGCTGCGAGATCTGCAGCCAGGCCATGTTGCGGCTGTTGCTCGCGATCAGGCCGGGGGAGGGCCGAAAACCGACCACGCCGCAGAACGCGGCAGGGTTTCGCACCGATCCGCCGGTGTCCGAACCGGTCGCAAGCGGCACCATGCCAGTCGCGAGCGCCACCGCCGATCCGCCGGAGGAGCCGGCGGCAGAGCGGTCGGGGTCGAACGGATTGCCGGTCGCGCCATGCAGCGCGTTGCGGGTGTTGCCGCCAGCGCCCCATTCGGGGACGTTGGTCTTGCCGACCACGATCGCGCCGGAGCGCTTCAGCATCGCCACGATCGCCTCGTCCTCCTTGGCGATGTTGTCGGCGAACAGCACGCTGCCGAAGCTCGTCGGCAGTCCCCTCGCGTCGATCAGGTCCTTCACGACGAGCGGCAATCCGTGCAGGGCGCCGAGCTCGTCGCCGCGCATGACGGCGGCCTCGCTCTGCCGCGCCGTCTCGCGCGCGGTCTCGAACGAGCGCGCGATGATGGCGTTGACGGCGTGATCGACCGCCTCGATACGGGCGATGCAACTGTCCATCAGTTCGACTGGCGAAAGCTTGCGCTCGCCGATCAAGACCCGCGCGGTTGTTGCGGGCAGATCGCACGGCTCGGTCATGGCAGGCTATTCTTCCTTGATGCCGGCGGCCTGGGCCAGCGCCTTCATCTCGGCGATCTCCTTGCCGATGAAGCCCGGCCAGTCCGTATAACGCTTGAAAGCCGGTTCGAACCCGACCTTCTTGAAGCGCTCGGCGACCGCCGGGTTGGCGATGGCCTCTTCGAGTGTCGCGGCCAATCTGTCGCGGAAGGCGGCGGGCGTTCCCTTCGGCACGACGACGGTGCCCCAGGAGACGAGGTCGACCTTAGGATAGCCGAGCTCGGCCAGCGTCGGAACGTCGGGAAGGAATGCCGAGCGTTTGGCGGAGAAGATGGCGAGCGGGCGAACCGCGCCGGCTTCGGCCTGCGGCTTGACCGCGATCACGGTATCCACATGATACTCGATATGCTTGCCGATCAGGTCGTTCATCGCCGGCGCGCTGCCCTTGTAGGGTAGATGCACCATCTTGATGCCGGCACTGGATTTGAAGAGCTCGCCGGCAAAATGCGAGATGGTCGCCACCCCGAAGGAGGCCAGCGACAGCTTGTCGGGATTGGCCTTGGCGGCGGCCACCAGCGCCGGCACGTCCTTGACCGGGGTGTCGCGATGGGTCACCAGCACCATGGCGAGCGTGCCGACCTGGGCGATCGGCTCGAAGTCCCTGGCGCTGTCGAAGGGCACGGTTTCCTTCGCCGCATTCTGCAGGGTGAAGGTGGAATTCGAGCTGAAGAACAGCGTGTAGCCGTCCGGCGCCGCGTTGGCGGCTTCGCGCGCGCCGATGGTGGTGCCGCCGCCGGGGCGGTTCATGACGATCACGGGCTTGCCGAGCCGCGCCTCCAGTTCGCCGGCAATGATGCGGCCGATGACGTCGGCGGCCCCGCCGGGCGGGTAGGGCACGATCAGCTGCAACTGCTTTTCGGGGTAGCTGCCTTGCGCCACGGCGATCGAGGTGCTGGCAGTCATGCAGGCCGACACAATGGTGGCCGCCAAAAACATCCGCATCATGCCGACAAGTATCCCCATCTTCCGTGTTGACCGATGATTCGCGCCGGGGTTACAGCGACAGCCGTCACCGTACGCGATCCATGAAGACATGGTCACTTGAATCGACTTCCCGATCAAGAGGCTGCCCTTCCCGCGCCGCGACGGCAAAGCTATGGTGGCGCGCGTCAGAATTTGTGGAGGTGAACAATGTTTAAGCTACGGCACGCGATCTCTGCTGCTTTTTTGATCCTTTTCATGCACTGGCCACATTCGGCTGTGCTGGCCGATCAGCCCTTTCAGCGCTTCCTGCCACTTCTGGTTGATCTCGCGGGCTGGCAGGGCAAAAAGCCAGAGGGCATGTCGATGCAAATGTCGGATGCCAGCATGACCACCGCGACCCGCGACTACGAGCGCGGCCCGGCGCAGGTTCATGCCTCTGTCGTAGTCGGGCAGGCGGCTGAAGGCGCGCTGGCGCCGATCCAAACAGGGGTGAACTTGCAGACCACCGAAGGTCACATGATCACGGCCACCATACGCGGCATGCCTGTCTTGAAGACCTTCAACACCAAGGACAAGTCGGGCGCGCTGATGGTGGCGCTCAGCAAAGACGCCATGTTCAGCATTGCCTATGAGGGCGTCACCGAAGACGAAGCAGTGCAGCTCGCCGAGAAATTTAACTGGAATGCGCTGCAAACGGCGGCTCAGATGAAGAAATAGAGTTCGGCGCAAGGGCTGACGGTCCACCAATTGAGGTACGCCGCTGGATGGTGGGCACGGCGCATACGCGCCTTTGCCCACCTTTTGTGGTCGAACGCCTACCACCCCTCCAGCACGATCTTGCCGCGTGACTTGCCCGATTCCAGCAGCGCGTGCGCGCGCTTCAGATTCGCGGCGTTGATGGTGCCGAACGTCTGGTCCAGCGTGGTGCGCAGCACGCCCTTGTCGATGAGGTCGGCGACGTCGTTCAGCAGGTTGTGCTGGGCGATCATGTCAGGGGTCTGGAACGAGGAGCGCGTGAACATCGATTCCCAGTGGATCGAGATCGCCTTGCCCTTGAAGGCGCTGACGGTGAATTCCGGGGGATCGTCGATCAGGCCGAACTTGCCCTGCGGCGCCATGAAATCCGCGATCGCCTTGTAGTGCTGGTCGGTGAAGGTGAGGCTGGCGACGAGGCCGACCGGCGGCACTTTGAGTTTTTCAATCTGCTCCTTCATCGGCCCGGCGTGATCGATCACCGCATGGGCGCCGAGGTCGAGGCACCATTGTTGCGATTCGGGCCGGGTCGCGGTGGCCACGACGGTCAGGCCGGTGAGGCGGCGGGCGAGCTGGATCAGGATCGAGCCGACACCGCCGGCGCCGCCGGTGATCAAGAGCGTGCGCGGATCGAGGCTCTTGCCGGGCACGGCGTCGAGGCGGTCGAACAGCAATTCCCACGCCGTGATCGAGGTCAAGGGGAGGGCGGCGGCTTGCGCGAACGACAGCGTCTTTGGCTTCCGGCCGACGATGCGCTCGTCGACCAGGTGGAATTCCGAATTGGTGCCCTGGCGCTGGATCGATCCGGCGTAGAACACTTCGTCACCCGGCTTGAACAGCGTGACGTCGGGACCTGTGGCGTCCACGATCCCGGCGGCGTCATAGCCCAAAATCTTGGTTTCGCCCGCCGGGGGTGCTGCGCGCTTGCGCACCTTGTAATCCACCGGATTGGCCGAAATCGCCTTCACGGCGACCCGGATGTCGCGGCCCTTTGGCTCGGGCTTGGCGGTCTCGAAATCGATCAATGAACTGGGGTCTTCGATGGGCAGCGACTTCTGGTATCCGACGGCTTTCATGCCTGTTGTCTCCGGTCTTGAAGGCTCTCTCGATTTGACGCGTTTTCTTCACGCGAACCGGTTCCCACTTCGCTTGAAAACGCTCCGGGACCTCATTGTCGGTCTGGCGCAATTTTGGCAAGTACTGTAAATACGGGCATATAGTCCCTGTTTGGATACTATTGGAAAAATCCCATGAAACGGCGGAATTTTGCCCACCGGCCTGGCTGCGCGGTCGAAGCGACGCTCGATCTGATCGACGGCAAATGGAAGGGCGTCATCCTTTATCACCTGCAGGGCGGCACCCAGCGCTTCGGCGAGTTGCGGCGGCGGATGCCCGGCATTACCCAGCGCATGCTGACCAAGCAGCTACGGGCGCTCGAGGACGACGGTCTGGTGGTCCGCACGGTCTATGCCGAGGTGCCGCCGCGGGTGGAATACCGGCTCTCGGAGATCGGCGAGAGCCTGCGTCCGGTCATCGACACCTTGAAGGCGTGGGGCGAAGGCCACCAGGAAAGGCTGTCCTGCGCGCCGGCTTCGGACGCCGCCGAAGTCCCTGATCGCGCCGCATAAGGCGGCCATTTGTCGGTCCGTTCCCTTCTCTCGCACTTGCCCCGCGGCTATATCTGGGGCGACGAATTTCAGGATCTTCCCGCATGATGTTTCTACGCTCCCTGGCCGTGATCTGCTTTTCCGCGTTGGTGGCCACGCCGTCGCTGGCACAGGACCGCCGCGTGCCGACTTCCCCCGCGGAGTTGAAACTCTCCTACGCGCCGATCGTGCAACGCGTGCAGCCCGCTGTGGTCAACGTCTATGCCGCCAAGGTGGTGCAGAACCGCAATCCGCTGCTCGACGATCCGATCTTCCGCCGCTTCTTCGGCGTGCCCGGCCAGCAGCCGGAACAGATGCAGCGCTCGCTGGGATCCGGCGTGATGGTGGATCCGTCCGGCCTGGTGGTGACCAACAACCACGTCATCGAAGGCGCCGATCAGGTCAAGATTTCGCTGTCCGACAAGCGCGAATTCGAGGCCGAGATCGTGCTCAAGGACAGCCGCACCGATCTGGCGGTGCTGCGGATCAAGGATGGCAAGGAAAAATTCCCGACGCTCGATTTTGCCAATTCGGATGAATTGCTGGTCGGCGACGTCGTGCTGGCGATCGGCAATCCGTTCGGCGTCGGGCAGACCGTCACCCACGGCATCATTTCGGCGCTGGCGCGCACGCAGGTCGGCATCACCGACTACCAGTTCTTCATTCAGACCGATGCCGCGATCAACCCCGGCAATTCCGGCGGCGCGCTGGTCGACATGACCGGCAGGCTCGCCGGCGTCAACACCGCGATCTTCTCGCGCTCCGGCGGATCGCAGGGCATCGGTTTTGCGATCCCCGCCAACATGGTGCGCGTCGTGGTCGCCTCCGCCAAGAGCGGCGGCAAGGCCGTCAAGCGGCCATGGCTCGGCGCGCGATTGCAGGCGGTGACGCCTGAAATCGCCGAGACGCTCGGGCTTCGCGTTCCCTCCGGCGCGCTGGTCGCCAATGTCACCGCCAGCAGCCCGGCGGCACGGGCCGGATTGAGACTGTCCGACCTGATCGTCGCGATCGACGGTCATGCCGTCGACGATCCCAATGGCTTCGATTACCGCTTCGCCACCCGGCCGCTCGGCGGCAGCTCGCAGATCGACGTGCAGCGCGCCGGCAAGACGGTCAAGCTGACCGTCCCGCTGGAAACCGCGCCCGACACCGGGCGCGACGAGATCGTTTTGACATCGCGCTCGCCGTTCCAGGGCGCGAAGGTTGCGAACATATCGCCGGCGGTGGCCGACGAGTTGCGCATTGACGCGGACACCAAGGGCGTCGTGGTGACGGAACTGGCGGAAGGCAGCACCGCCGCCAGCGTCGGTTTCCAGAAGGGCGACATCATCCTTGGGGTCAACAACCAGAAGATCACCAGGACAGGCGATCTCGAAAAGGCCACGCGCGAGACCGCGCGAATCTGGCGCATCACCGTGGTACGGGGCGGCCAGCAGATCAACGTCACGCTCGGCGGATGAGCCCGAAGCGACCACACGAAGCTACCAACCTGTTCGCTGCCGCAGGAATGGAGCAGGATGCGCCGCGTCCGCTCCCGGACCGGCTGCGGCCGCGTACGCTGTCGGACGTGGTCGGACAGGACCATATCCTCGGCCCCGACGGCGCGCTGACGCGGATGCTGGCGACGCGCACGCTGGGTTCGCTGATCTTCTGGGGCCCGCCGGGCACCGGCAAGACCACGGTGGCGCGGCTGTTGGCCGATGCCACCGAACTGCACTTCGAGCAGATTTCCGCGGTGTTTTCCGGCGTCGCCGATCTCAAGAAGGTATTCGACGCGGCGCGGGCCCGGCGCGAGATGGGCAAGGGCACGCTGTTGTTCGTCGACGAGGTGCACCGCTTCAACCGCGCGCAGCAGGATTCCTTTCTGCCTGTCATGGAAGACGGCACCGTGGTGCTGGTCGGCGCGACTACCGAAAATCCCTCGTTCGAACTCAACGCCGCTCTGCTGTCGCGGGCGCGCGTGCTGGTGTTCCATTCGCTCGATGCCGCCGCGATCGAAAAACTGTTCGCCCATGCCGAGAACATCGAGGGCAGGAAACTGCCGCTCGACGCGGAAGCGCGTGCGGTGCTGGCGCGGATGGCCGACGGCGACGGCCGCGCCGCGCTGACATTAGCCGAAGAGGTCTGGCGCTCTGCGCGCGAGGGCGAGATATTCAATGCGGCAGCGCTGCAGGACGTCCTGCAGCGCCGTGCGCCGATCTACGACAAGTCCGCCGACGGCCATTACAACCTGATCTCGGCGCTGCATAAATCCGTGCGTGGCTCCGATCCGGACGCAGCGCTCTATTATCTCGCGCGTATGCTGGACGCCGGCGAGGACCCGCTGTTCCTGGCCCGCCGCGTGGTCCGCATGGCGGTCGAGGACATCGGTCTTGCCGATCCGCAGGCGCTGGCGATCTGCAACGCCGCCAAGGACGCCTATGATTTCCTCGGGTCTCCCGAAGGCGAACTCGCGATCGCGCAGGCCGTGATCTATCTCGCCACTGCGCCGAAATCCAACGCCGCCTACAAAGCCTTTGGCGCGGCGATGCAGGTGGCGAAAGAGGGCGGCTCATTGCTGCCGCCGAAGCACATCCTGAACTCGCCGACCAAACTGATGAAGTCGGAAGGCTATGGCGGCGGCTACCAATACGATCACGACGCCCCCGACGCATTTTCCGGTCAGGACTATTTCCCGGAAGCGCTGGGCCGCCAGACTTTTTACGATCCGCCCGATCGCGGCTTCGAGCGCGAGATCAGGAAGCGGCTGGATTACTGGGCGAAGCTGCGCAGGGAGCGCGGCTAGATCATCTTTCGGTCAGTGTTCGCTGCGCTCGCAATGACGGTTGTTAGACCGCTTATTTCCCCGCCTTCACGAAATCCAGAATCTCACCGGTCAGCCGCGTGTCCTTGGTGTTGATCGAATACACCTCCGACATGTGGCTGTGCTGCGGAACCAGCAAAGCACGGGCGCATCCGCTCGCGCGCTTGCACGTCGCTTGCTTTGCCAGATCGAATTGCAGCACAAAGCCGGAGGGGTCCAGTTCGGCGACAGCCAGCATCAGCGGGATGTTGGTTGTCGCTAAGCCCGACAGCGAGGATCGTTCGGCGTAGCGCGCGGGATCGGCGCCGAAGTAGGCGCGCCCGGAATCGGCGAGCGGCGTCGCTGTCACGTCGTAGATGCCTGAGACCATGATCGCGCCGGCCAGGCCGCCGCCCTTCACCTTGTGAAATTCGGGATGCGATACATAGCTCGCGACGTGAACCGCGCCGGCGGAGTGTCCCATCAGATAGATCCGCCCGGGATCGCCGCCACGCTCGCCGATCTTGTCCGAGATCCATTGAACCGCGGTGGCGAGATCCTCGGCGCCCGCCGGCCAGGGGTGCAGCGGCGCGAGGCGATAGCTGACGTTGACGCCGACAAATCCGTTCTTCGCCGCCCACAGCATGATGTTGTCATAGAACGGGCTGGTCGGTGTCGTCCGCTTGTTGCCGCCCACGTAGGCGCCGCCATGGACGAAGATCAGCACCGGCCGGGCCGATGCCACCGTCTCCGGCACGAAGATATCGAGCAGGTTACGATCGGCCGGACCGTATTTGACGTCGCGCTCGACCTTGACACCGTAATACGGCTCCTTTTCCTGCAGCGGCGCATAGAGCGCGACGGTCTTCGGCGGGTCGATGACGCGGCCAAGTTCCAGCAGCTTCCAGGCCAGATCCTCCGGCATCGGGCTTTGCTGCGCCAAGGCCACGCCCGCGAACATGGTCGCAACGACGGTCAAGGCCGCTCTTGATACTGCCATCCGGACTGCCCCACGTTTCCTGGTCGTTTGCCCTAGCATGACCGATCCTGCGGCGGATTTGTACCGATTCACCGTGACGATTCGCTGCTTTTGCGCTACCCAACGGCTTCATCCGGAGCCGCAGCAATATGAGCCGTCGCGTCAAGAAACCTCTTCGTCCGGCGGGCGATCGCCCCAAGGGCGCGCGTCCCTACCGGGGCTCGCAGGCCGAGCGGCCGGCGCATCGTCCGGGCGGCAAACCGCCGGCGCGTTTTCCGGCCCCGCGCGCGGCGAAGCCGGCGCCGTTCATTCCCGAGCCTGCGAAAATTGTCCCTGAGCCGCCGCCGTTGCCCACCAAGGTGCAGACCGTGGTGGTGACGGCCGACGAGAACAACATGCGCGTCGACCGCTTCCTGGAAGCGCGCTTTCCCGGCCTGTCGTTCTCCCACATTCAGCGCATCGTCCGCAAAGGCGAGTTGCGCGTCAACGGCAAGCGCGCCGACAGCAAGGACCGGCTGGAGGAGGGCCAGAGCGTCCGCATTCCGCCGCTCAAGCTCGATGCGCCGAAGGTTGCGGGAAACCTCTCCGAGGCGGGGGCGAAGACGCTTCAAGCCCTCAAGGACATGATCCTCTATGAGGACGCCGACGTCATGGTGCTGAACAAGCCCGCGGGGCTGGCAGTGCAGGGCGGTTCCGGCACCACGCGGCACATCGACCAGATGCTGGAAGTGATGCGCGATGCCAAGGGGCAGAAGCCGCGGCTGGTGCACCGGCTCGACAAGGAAACCGCCGGCTGCCTGCTGATCGCGAAGACGCGCTTCGCGGCGACCGCGCTGACCGGATCGTTCCGTCATCGCTCGGCGCGCAAGATCTACTGGGCGCTGGTTGCAGGCGTGCCGAAGCCGAAGCAGGGCCGCATCTCGACCTATCTCGCCAAGGACGAGGGCGAGGACGATACCATCATGCGCATCGCCGCCCATGGCGACGAGGGCGCCAGCCACGCCGTGACCTACTACGCTGTGGTGGAGACCTCGGCGCAGAAGCTCGCCTGGGTATCGCTGAAGCCGGTCACCGGGCGGACCCATCAGTTGCGCGCGCACATGGCCCATATCGGCCACGCCATCGTCGGCGATCCCAAATATTTCAACAAGGAAAACTGGGAGCTGCCGGGCGGACTGCAGAAGCGGCTGCATTTGCTGGCGCGGCGGATCGTGATTCCGCACCCGCGCGGCGGAATGATCGACGTGACCGCGCCGCTGCCGCCGCACATGCTGCAATCATGGAACCTGCTCGGCCTGGAAGCCGACCGCTTCGATCCGATCGAGAACGCGCCTGAAGAATAGTTCAGGTACGATCTCCTTGCGGTTGCGGGAGGGGATCACGACATACCCTCGCATGAAGCGATCATCGATCTTCGTTGTTGGCGCGGTTATGCTGGCGCTGGTTGCCGCAAGCGCCGCTTCCGCGCAGCAGCAATTCATTCCGCCGGGCGGCTCGCAGTACAACCCGCCGCTGCCGCCGCCGCCGGCTGTCCCGAAGATCGAGGTGCCCGCGATTCCGAAAATGGACGCGCCGCCGACGCCGCCGCGCGTCCAGGGTTTGCAGCGCGGCTCGTTCAGCGACCGCATCAGCAAATGCCTCGACGATGCCGCCGCTTCCGGACTGGGCCCCAACGAGCGCGCGGCCTATTCGCGTTCCTGTGCCAATCAGTAGGCCTGCGAACCGGCGCGCGTGCTCATGCGCGAGATTGCCTGGCGCGCCCCACTCGATGTGAACAGCGCCCGCCGACGCATCTCATCAGGTCCTTGCCTTCCTATTGATTGACTCGCGGGGCAGGCACCGAACTGCTAGATCTGCGATACCGGCGCACCAAGGGGACCCGGCATCGGGGGCGCGCCATGAAGATCATACTGGACATTTCCAAGCTGGTCGAAGAAGGCAAACTGACGCGCGAGGAAGCCGACAGGCTCACGGCGCTCGCTGCGCATGATACGGGCTCGTTTGGAGTCAACGTCCTGATCGGATTCGGCGTGGTCGCTATCGCGGCAGGCGCAGTGGCGCTGGTGCCGACGCCGCTGACGGCGGTAGGCCTGGGGCTCGCACTTTTCGCCGCAGGCAGCGCGATCACGATCAACCGCGTGCAGCAATGGATACTGCTCGGGCAGATCTGCCTCGTTATAGGTGCACTGATGTTCGGCGGCGGCGTGATCGCCTTCGGGGCCGGCTCGCTTGCGTCCATGCTGATCGTTATGGGCGCCTTCGGGATCGCGGCCATCGCCGCCCGCTCGAGCCTCTTGATGGCGTTGGCGGTGCTGGCGGCCTCCGCCTGCCTCGGTGCGCGCACCGGTTATAGCCACGCGGTCTATTCGCTGGCGATCTTCGAGCCGACGCTCACCGTCATGCTGTTTTCCGCGCTGGCGCTGATCGCCTACCAGGCTTCGCAACGCCTGTCGGCCGACTGCGAGCGGCTCGCGATCACAGCCGCGCGTACCTCGCTGCTGCTGGTCAATTTCGGCTTCTGGATCGGCTCGCTATGGGGCGATCCGCTGATGCTGATGCGCTCGATGAATGCCAAGGATGCATCGTTGGCGTTCATGACCAAGATTGTCATCCCGGCCTCGGTGTTCAGCATCCTCTGGGCAGTGGTCTTGCTGGGCGCCGGGATCTGGGCGCTGCAGGTCAACCGCCGCTGGTTGGTCAATCTCGTTGCCGTCTTCGCCGGCATCCATTTTTACACCCAATGGTTCGAGCGCCTCGGCGCCACGCCGTTGTCGGTGCTGCTCGGCGGGCTTGTGATGTTGGCAAGCGCTGTCGGGCTCTGGATTTTCAACCGGCGCGCCCCGGCCGTCTAGGGCTGCGGGCGAAGCCATCGCGCTTCTAGTTTCTGTATTGCGCGAGGAACATGCGCAGTGAATCGTGCGGGCTCTCGACATCCGAAATCACCCAGCCGTCGGGGCCGTTGACGAGAATGAAGTTCAACGTCACCGCGCGGCCCTGGTTGTCGAAGGCGGCGGCCACATAGGTTTTGTCGAATTGCCTGCGCAGGATCGATATCGAGACGGCGCCAAGTTTCCGCTCGGGCTCTGCACCAGGAAGTCGTAGGGATGGCTCTTCAGAGAGATCCAGGCGGCGCGCAAGCCGGGATCGAAGAACTGGGCAGCGGTCGCTGCATCGCGCGTCAGCCCGTTCGACAGAGCGGACGAGCGGTCGCCGTAGTAGGCGTAGACGTTCCTGACCAGCGATTCCGGCGAGCGGAACCCGGCCTCGAGGCTTGCGCAGCCGAGACCGCTCATTAGCGCCAGAATGGCCGCCGATATCCGCGCCATCATCGGCCGGCTCGCTTTATTTGCACCCATCGATGTCGTATTCTCTTTGTGAAAACTATCACCGGCGCGAGAGACGGAAAACCGCATGCGCGAACTATTCGATGAAGTGGCAGGACAATCGCCGCTCGATCCGGAGGAGGCGGTGCGCCGTACGACGCGCACCCCGCGGCGCAAGCGCTTTTACGCTCGCGCCGGCGTCGTCGAGACCGCGGACGGTTTCGCGATCACGCTGGATGGCAAGCCGATCCGCACGCCATCGGGGCGTCCGCTGGAGGCGCCGACCCGGGAAATCGCCAACGCCATCGCGGTGGAGTGGGAGGCGCAGCAGGAATTGATCGATCCCCTGACCATGCCGCTGACGCGCTTCGCCAACAGCGTCGTCGATGGCGTGGTCGAGCGGGTAGAGGCGGTCGCCGACGATGTCGCGAAATATCTCGGCACCGATCTGTTATTTTACCGCGCCGGTCATCCGGAAGCGCTGGTGGCGCGGGAAGCCAAGCATTGGGACCCGGTCGTGTTCTGGGCCGCCGAGACGCTGGGTGCGCATTTCATGCTGGCCGAAGGCATCGTGCATGTCCGCCAGCCCGAGCCGGCGATCGCGGCGGCGCGCGCGGCTTTCCCCGACGATCCCTGGTCGATCGCCGCCCTGCATGTGGTCACGACCGTGACCGGATCGGCGCTGCTCGCGCTGGCGCTGCTGCACGGCGTGCTCGACCAGGAGCGGGTCTGGGCCGCCGCCCATGTCGATGAGGACTGGAACATCGAGAAATGGGGCGTGGACGAGGAGGTGGCGGCGCGCCGCGCGGCGCGGCTGGTCGATTTACGGGCCGCCGCCCATATTCTCAAGGCGCTGAATCCCGGCGCATGATCCGCCGAGGTGCGCGCGGCCCGGCGTTCAGGGTCATGCGTTCATTCAGCGAATTGGAGGCGCGAGCGGACGCGAAACCGATTCGGCCGCCCGTTCGCAGCAAAGAACGACAGGATCGCTGACCTTCTTGTGTCAAGTGATGTGACATTCCCTCGTGGCCGATTTCCATCGTATGTTGCAGATCAGTGACATTCAATCGTACTGACTCCGCCTAGGATCCTCATTGCGTTTCCGTTAATTTCCGGGGGACCCCATGAAAAATTCATTGGCGGCAGCGGCTATTTTGGCGATGGGGGCGACGGCTGCCCAGGCGGCCGATCTGCCTTACAGGAAGGCCCCTCCCGTAGCGGTCGCTCCCGCTTACGATTGGACGGGGTTCTACGTCGGCGCTAATGCCGGATGGGTCGGCTCCGTCAACAATGATGTCGGTTTGACGGGAACGGATACCGGTGGCGGCGGCTTCGGATCGGAACTCGCCGATGGATCGACGCCTAGGACTTTCAACACGCGTTACAGTGGCTTCATCGGCGGCGGCCAGGTCGGCTACAATAAGCAGTTCGGTACTTGGCTCCTCGGCGTCGAGGCAGACATCATGGGATCGAACGCCAGCGCCAGCGCCACCCATATCAATCTTCCCCAGCCGCCGTTCCCGGCTCGCTCCGCGATAACGACAGTTGTCTCGAACAAGCTGAACTATCTGGGCACCGTCAGGGGCCGCCTTGGCGTTGTGGTCAATAATCCCTTGCTGCTTTACGTGACGGGCGGTCTCGCCTACGGCCAGACCGAGCTTGGGGTCAGTTCGGTTTGCCCGACTTGCGGTCCGGCGCGTAATCTCGCCACAACGAGCGGCCCGA